>DIRZ01000003.1 GCA_002421785.1 Candidatus Saccharibacteria bacterium UBA6223
TGGCTGGGGTGGAGGGATTCGACCAGCGTTCCGCTGGCGCGAAAGTCAGTCAAATGAGCATAGCTCATTTGTAACGTTTCCTTGCGGACTGCCACTGGCAATCCTCACCCCGAATGTTCTCGGCAGTGCCGAGTCATTCGGGAGTTCAAATCGCCCACACCCACAAGATATAGAAAATGTCCCAGATCATAAAGACCTAGGACATTTTCTATGGCTGGGGTGGAGGGATTCGAACCCCCGAATGCATGGACCAAAACCATGTGCCTTACCACTTGGCGACACCCCAATGTGTGCGGTACTGTTGCGGAACCGCTAAATGGCAAGGTTTTGGTCCATGTCATGGACGGGTTGTTTGCTTTGCTTGCACTTTGCGCTCAAACAGCCATGTACCTTACTACTTAGCGACACCCCAATATATCGCAAAATACGCACGATGAATTATAGCACTATCGGGGTGAGATTGCTATCCCCTATGAGCGTTAGCGTGTACAATAGGAGTAACACCTACCTACAGAGTGTGAAAGTCAGGGGCGTTATGACGAAGAGTATGGAAGCATTTCCAAACACTGGAAAATTAGAGATTATTCAGGGCGGCATGGGCGTCGCAGTATCGGGGTACGAGCTAGCGGGAGCAGTGGCGCGCGAAGGCGCGACTGGTTTGGTGTCGGGTACGGCAATTGGCGTGGTTCTTGCGCGCCGGTTACAGGACGGAGACCCAAGCGGTGAAATGCGCGAAGCACTCGACCATTACCCCGTTCCCCAAATTGCAGAGGACATCGCTAAGCGATACTTCAAGCCGGGTGGTCGTGCTGAAAATGAGCGCTACAAAGCTGTGCCAATGTTCGATTACGAACCTGTTCAGATGGCTGCGGACCTAGCGGTCGTGGGCGCGTTTGCTGAAGTATGGCTCGCGAAAAAGCGGTCACAAGGTAACGGGCACGTCGGCATGAACTTGCTGACAAAGATCGAAGAACCGAATATCCATACACTGTATGGCGCTATGCAGGCTGATGTAGAGTTGATAGCAATGGGTGCCGGGCTGCCAGTCGAAATTCCTCGCTACATGGGGCAGCTAGCAATGGCGGAACCAGTACGAATGCCTGTGAGCGTAAAGGGTGCGTCCAGAGAATATGCCGTCGAGTTTGACCCGGCCCGCTATGGTGGCGAACACCACCCGGTCAGCACGCCGCGGATGCTCGCGATTATTACGAGCGACATATTGGTGCGGCGTCCATTTATGAGCGCCAAGGTGCCGCCAGATGGATTCATAATCGAGGAACCAATAGCTGGTGGACACAACGCGCCACCGCGTGGCAAGCTACGCGATGAGCGGGGTCAGCCGGTTTATACAGAGCGTGATTATGCAAACCTTGAAAAAATGCGCGACACGGGGTTCCCTTTCTGGCTGGCGGGAGGCTATGGTAGCCAGGATGGCCTGGAACGAGCAAAGGCAGCGGGGGCCCAAGGTATCCAGGCGGGCAGTATATTTGCGTTGTCGGAAGAATCCGGCATGGGCGAGCGGCTGAAGCGTGAAATGCGCGAAAAAATACTGTCGGGCGATGACATTGAGGTTTATACCGATGCGCTCGCGTCGCCCACCGGCTTTCCTTTTAAGGTAGGCCAGATTGACTGGACGCTTTCGGACAACGGAAACTATGAACTCCGTCAGCGCATCTGTGACCTAGGGTATTTACGAGAAGCCGTCGAAACGACTCGCATTCGTCGTGGTGTTCAAGAAACCGTCGTTGTGTACCGCTGCCCTTCTGAACCCGTTGAAGATTTTGTGAAGAAAGGTGGTGATTTGCAGCAGACACTTGGACGCAAGTGTATATGCAATGCGCTGCTGGCCAACATTGACATGGGGCAAGTGCGCGATGGGGGTGTAGAGTTACCTATTGTAACGATTGGTGACGACGTCAACCGCACGGTGCGTGAGGTTGGACTGCCGCTCAGTGCAAAACGAATCATACAGCACATTCGTGGCGATGATGTTTCTTAGCTATGCGGGCACAGTATTGCTGTATATCATGGGCTGGAATACACTACATATATAACTAAAATGGAGGGTATGATGGTAAAAAAGCAGGTTCACGTTCGACAAGTACAAAAAACCGGTAACCTACTACGTTCGTTCCTGATTTGGGCAGGAATCGCGATAACTATACTGACAGTCGCGTTTCTTATGGGGGATGTCATTAGTGACCGGGTCGCGCTCTATATGATGGCCGTGGTTCTTGTTGCGTTTGGTATTTCGCTTGTCGATTTTGACGTCGATGACGACGACTAGGCTTACGTACTAAGGTTACTCTATCTGGGCCGACTCGAGGGTTTGGCTCGGCTCATTTTTTCGACAAGGTCAAGAACGCGCTCGAGCGTGCCAACTTGGTAGTGGGCATGTGTGCTACCGAACCCAACTTTTATCGTATGCGCCTGGTTGTCTAGCGCTTCGAACATATGCTCGTCGGTATAATCGTCACCCGCACATAGGACAAAGTCGCTCGGATATTCAGCATCGAACAGTTTTGCAATTTCTCCTTTGTGAATCGATCGCGGCTTAACTTCAATGATTTTATTTCCGGAGTATACGGCAAGCTCAGTGTCTTCTACGAGCTGGTTGAGTTCGCGACGAATGCCTGCGTTTCGAACGTAGGCAAGCTCTGGGTTGACGCGGCGATAGTGCCATACGGTCGCGAAGTCTTTCTCTTCAACAATAGAGCCTGGTGTTCGGGCAGCGTAACCTTGCAAAAGTTCACGTACCTGCGCCATATCGTGATGCTGGGCGTTCTGGTGCCATTTGCCAGACTTTCGTATCCAGGCGCCATGCTCGGCGACAAGAAGCAAGTGAGGGATGTCGCCGAACCACTGTTCAAGGGTTGAGCGTGGCCGTCCACTGATGATGCATACGTGAGTGTGAGGGTGGCTGGCGATAGCACGAAGTTGTGTTCGGAGTTTTGCTCCCGGCCTGACCGCGTTTGCATTTATGCTATTGCTGAACCCGTGGAGCGTACCGTCGTAGTCGAGCAGAATCAGACGCGATGTTGCAGCTTCGTACGATTCGATAATTTCCTTTGTATTTGCCTGCGTGAGTCGCTTTGAAAGCGCGCCGCGGTGTGACTGATGCGCGACATTTAGCTGCTCGATAAAATCTTTGCCCCAGTGCTGAACGGTATAACTTGCCAGACGAGCCTGCATAATCTTTAGGCGTCGCAGCTGCTCGGCCTTGGGCATGGTTAGTGCTTTGTATATACTTTCTGCAAATCTGTTTGTGTCGTTGGGGTTCACGAAGACTGCTTCGTGTAGTTCGTCTGCTGCGCCTGCGGTTTCGCTCAGGATGAGTACACCCTTGCGGCCGCGTTTACTCGCGACGTACTCCTTTGCGACCAAGTTCATCCCGTCACGAAGCGGCGTCACGAGCGCAACGTCTGACCTTGCATACAGCGCGACGATGTCGTTAAATGGAAGGCCTTGGAATTGGTATGATATTGGCGCCCAGTCAACGGTACCGTACAAGCCATTAATACGGCTCACGGTCTGCTCGATATCATCACGCAGCTGCTTATACGTGTCGACTTCGGTGCGTGATGGGACAGCGATGATAAGGAGCGTCACCTTTTTCATGTACTGCGGATAGCGGCACAGAAACTGTTCGTAGGCCTGAAGCCGCTTCATAATTCCTTTCGAATAATCAAGCCGGTCTACTGATAAAAGAATTTGCTGGTTTTTATATCGCTCTCCGAGGATATCTATTTCTTGCTTGGTCTTTTTTTCAGATAGCGTTGCACGGAATTTTGCATAATCAATGCCGATGGGAAAGGTGTCGACTTGTACGCGACGCCCTTTATATTCGATCGCGCCGTGATCGCTTGTTGTGCCGAGAATATGGTTTGCGCTACTCAAAAAGTGTCGAGCGTAGTCGTAGATGTGGAAGCCGAGCAAATCTGCGCCCATCAGGCCTTCAATAAGCTCTCGGCGCTCGGGCAGCAGGCGAAATATTTCGTACGAAGGAAATGGGATATGAAGAAAGAATCCTATGCGTGAATTAGGGAGTGATTTGCGGATCAGCCCCGGTAACAGAAGTAACTGATAATCCTGAACCCACACGGTTGCGTCAGGGCTTGCGCACTTTCGAACCGCTGCGAGAAACTGTCGGTTGACTGTTTTGTATGCAGCATAGTAACGGTCATTAAAATTTCCAAATGCCTGAAAATAATGAAAGAGCGGCCAAAGCGTGTCGTTTGCATACCCCTCATAATAATCGGCGATGTTCTGCGAGGTAAGGTGTACTGGGTAGCAATTGTACTTGCGAAGCTCTTTGGTGATCTGTGCTTTTTCGGCGGACGTCAGGTCGTCTTCGGCGATGCCAGGCCACCCAACCCATATTTGGTCTGTCGCTTCAAGCGACGACATGGCGGTGGCGAGCCCGCCCGAACTCATGCTGAACGTTAGCTTTCCGTCGACACGAGCGACGCTGACCGGCAGACGGTTTGAAACGATAACGAAGTTATGCATATTATCTACTAGTATGACGGTGTAACTGATTGACATGTGTGAAAAAAATCACTAGTATCATAGATATGATACGAGGCTACAAGCCAAGCGTGTTTCACTACAAAAAGAAATACCTCAAACCCGACATTATCGCAGCGCTCGTTGTGACAGCAATCGCTATTCCCCAGTCGCTTGGGTTCGCGGTGATTGTTGGGTTGCCTCCGGTGGCCGGACTTTATACTGCACTTCTCGCCCCCATCGTATTTGGTCTGCTGGCTTCTACTCGTAGGTTGGTGGTAGGGGCAGATTCGGCAACTGCTGCGTTGATTGCGTCGGGTGCAGTACTGGTAGCTCAGGCGGGAACAGCAGAGTACGCCAATGCGGTCGCTTTGATTGGGTTGCTGACCGCGGGAATATTGCTCCTTATGGCAGCGTTCAGAATGGGCTTTCTGTCTGATTTGATTTCCCGCCCCGTTCTCGTAGGATTTTTGGCTGGAGTTGGCGTGCAGCTGATGGTAACAAAACTTCCGGAAATGCTTGGGCTAACTGCGTCGGGTAGTCTATGGCAGCACGTGGTTGCTGTAGTTCGGAATATTGGCATGGTCAACGGCATGACGCTAACGGTGTCCGTGCTCGTCGTTGGCGTTATCTTGCTTTCGCGCAAAACACGGTTTCCAGGCGAGTTGATCGGACTGGTGCTCGCGGGAACGTTCGCTGTAGCATTTCACGTCGGGGATTATGGTGTTAAATTGGTCGGCGAACTACCCCAGGGACTCCCTGGTCTTTTCCTGCCGGAATTTACGCTAGGGAATGTTGTTACGTTACTTCCTGCAGCGTTGTCGATTGCTATCGTGATTTTAGCCCAGAGTTCAGCCGTCATCCGTAGCCTGGCTGGTGAGCACGACGATAAGGTTCAGTTGAATCACGACCTGACTGCTCTTGGCGCGGCAAACGCTGTCTCTGCACTCACCCACGGCTTTTCAGTAAACGGTAGTCCGCCGCGCAGCATGGCATCAGACATGGCTGGCGGGAGAACGCAGCTGGTTAATATTATTATGGGCTGTGCGATTGGTCTACTACTGCTGTTTGGCGGCGGGCTATTCGCGACACTTCCCACGGCGGCGCTCGCGGCTGTTGTGTTTATGATCGGCCTTCACCTCATTCGGTTAAGTGAGCTGCGATATATTTGGCACACGCACAGAACCGAGTTCTTCGTGGCGATGATTGCACTCGGGGGCACGGCACTATTTGGCGTCCGAGAGGGTGTGCTCATCGCTGTCATTGTGTCGCTGATGGAGCGTCTGAGTCGCCAATACCGACCCAAGGATGAAATACTGCTTCGTGACGGCGAACTAAGCGACTGGGCAAAAGAGCGCGTCGACCAGCACCATCGACACGATAGTCGCCCGCCAGGGTTACTGGTGTATAGCTTTGATGGGTCGTTATTTTTTGAAAATATTAATTATTTTGTAAGTCGTGTTCGCAGGGCTATTGATATGGCAAAGCAGCCCGTGCGTTATGTGATTGTTGATGCGGGCGCAATCGATAGCATTGACTATACGGCTGTCGAAACAATGAAGCAGCTATATCGTCAGCTAAGTGCCGATGATATTAAGTTAGGTTTTGCGCATGTGTCACCCAACCTCTATGCACAGTTTGATGCTTTTGGTGTTATTGATCTTGTTGGCGATGCAAACATTTTCTCTACGCTCAATGCCGCTATTAAAACTCATCCCGGCAATAAACTTGATGCGTTTGAAATGGTGCAACGCCTCGGCATCAAAAAGAACGGCTACGTTGTCATTGGTGGTGCGGTGCTTGAGGCGCTCAACCTACGGCGTACGAACGACATCGATATGGTGGTGAGTGACGAGACGTACGCTCACTATCGTGATACAGAGCACTGGAAGGAATTCGTGCAAGACAATGGCAAAAAAGTCCTGACCCATAACGGCTATAACTTAATGCATACCTGGATGGGTAAATCATTTAAACGTATTCGACAAAATGCCTTCGAGCTTAACGGAGTGTGGTTTATGGATGTGGATGATCTTATTGAGGCTAAGCGTCATTTGGCGCGTCGCAAGGACGTGTCGGACATAGCATTACTGCAAGACTATCAGCGCACGCACAAGCACTAGATGTTACCGCGCATAAAGGTTCTGGCTTCCCTTTCCAAAGAAACGACGGCCTATCCATTTGTGGGTTTCAATGATGACAATCGGAATTGTAAACGCGAGTACGGACACGTAGGCAAGGTCGCCGAGTGATATGTTTGTGACGTGGAGCATTTGACCAAGTGGCCCAAAAACAGCGAATGTCTGCAATCCGACAGCAACAGTAAGCCCAATCCAAAACGGGATATTTCGTTTCCAGATACGACGCCAAAGTGGTTCGTAGTCGCTTCGTGCGCAAAATGCACTTGCCCATTGCATTGCTACCAGCGCGCAGAATGCTGCCGTACGGCCGTAGCCGTGGCCGTACTGGTTGCTGTAGGTGCTGTATATCCAGAGTGTGAGCGTTGCCATGGTTGCAGCAACTAGCAGGATGCGAGTAATCATGAATTTGCTCAGGAGTGGTGAATCTGCGGCTTGCGGTGGCCGACGCATGTTACGTTTTTCGCCAGGTTCAAGCCCAAGGGGGATCACCATGGAGGTGTCAGTGACAAGGTTGATCCAAAGAATTTGCACGGGAGCAAGTGGAAGCGGGAGCCCAATAACGAGTGAGCCGATAGATACGAGTACCTCTCCAAGATTTGTTGAGAGCAGATAGATGACCATCCGCTTGATATTGGCATATATAGTGCGGCCCTCGTGAATGGCGTTGATGATGGATCGGAAGTTATCGTCAAGCAAAATAATGTCACCAGCATCTTTAGCGATTTGCGCGCCCGACCCCATCGCAACACCGACGTGGGCATTTGTGAGCGCTGGAACATCGTTAACGCCGTCGCCTGTCATTGCAGTGATATTGTGACGCTTAAGTATCGCGAGGATGCGATGCTTATGCTCTGGCACGACGCGCGAAAATACGCGGATGGTTGCGATCTGCTCTTCGAGCTCCTCGTCTGACATGTGTCCCATTCGTCGACTATCAAACACTTCTTCGCGATGCTCGACGAGCCCAAGCTGCTTGCCGATGTGGTACGCAGTTTCAAAATGATCACCCGTTATCATGCGCACAGTAATGCCTGCTCGTTGGGCTGTAGCGATTGCAGAGCGGGCTTCGGGGCGAAGTATGTCTGCAACCGCAACGAACCCATCGAATGTGAATTTGTGCGATTTGGGCAGCTTGGTGAGTGAGTCGATATGGTGATCGGTTGTTGTATGGGCAAGTGCGATAACTCTGTAGCCAAGACCGGTCATATGGTGGAGTTGTATATTCGATTTCTCTCGTTCATTTTCGGTGAGGTCACTATGCTCAAGTACTTGCTCGGGTGCACCCTTGATGTAAGCAATATAATGCTCGCCCTTATGATGAAGTGTGCCGCTCATGGCGAGGCTATGCTCAAACGGGAACACTGACACGGCGTTTGTTAGTTTTGCGTGCTTGTGATGTTGGGCGTATTCGGAGAATGCGATATCAAGTGGGTCATATGCTTTGCTATCTTGTGTTTTGGGAAGTAACGATCCTACGAGCGTCGTTATTGCGGTTGCGACGCGGTTTTCGGGATGCCAGACTTCTTGTACGCTTAGTTGATTCCGTGTTAGAGTGCCGGTTTTATCTGTAGCGATAGTGGTGATTGTTCCCACCGATTCAATCGCGCTCATTGTACGAACAAGCGCGCGCCGGGCAGCCATGCGGCGCATACCAAGGACGAGTACGACCGAAATTGCAATCGGCAGGCTTTCTGGAACTGCACTCACGCTTAGCGCAATGACGAATCGGAGAGCCTCGGTTATTTCCATGCCGCGGTAAAGCGATAACCCAAACGCCACAAGTGCGATAGCGGAAACTGCAATGATAATACGGCTAATAAGTTTATCAATGCGCTGTTGTACGGGGCTGCCGGAGCGCGTTTCCGACGAAAGCGCCGCAAGTCGCCCGAATTCAGTATCGTTTCCAGTCGCGACAACCAGTGCCTTTGCCATGCCGCCTACGACAAACGAACCCTGGAATACCATGTTTGCTTGCTCGTAGACTTCTTTTTCGCCGCTGAGCGCGTCGGTATTTTTTTCGATAGGAAGTGATTCGCCTGTTAGCTGGGATTCATCGACGCGAAATGAGCGCGTTTCGAACAAGCGGGCATCAGCAGGGACCTTGTCGCCTTCCTCAAGTACGATGACATCGCCGGGCACGAGCAGCGTGGTATCGATATACTCTCCTGCGTTTTTTCTGTAGACACGTAACTGTACCCTGGTGTGCTTTTGGAGCGAGCGCAGAACGCGCTCGGTTGAAAAGCGCTGTACGTAATAAATGATTGCACTGACAGCAATAATCGCTAAGATTATTCCGGCATCAAAATAGGCCTCGTGAAGCAGGCTGATAATAACAGCGAGGAACAGGACACCCATAAATACAGACGCGAAGGGTTCGATTAGTTTACGCCACAATGGTTCGCCATGAACGACAATTGTATTGGGGCCATAGTGTTGAAGTCGCTCGGACGCTTCGATAGCAGACAGTCCGGTGGTGTCTGAGTCAAGTTCAGCGAACGCTTCCTTGGTTGTTTTTGTATAGTAAAGCATTAGTACTATTGTACCATGCAACCATAGCCATAAGCGGGTTGCATATGTCCATTAGCCGGGGTAGAATGAAGGTATGGTAAAAGCTTCGTCTAACGTAAAAAAAGCACCGGTGAAGAAGACCGTGAAAAAGACTGCTCAAGTGCGTCGCAAGGTGAAAGTTGCCGCATCCAGCAAGGTAGATTACTACCCGAACCGCATGACCGTCGCTGTCTCGGCGCTTGCTGGGACGCTTCTCGTGTTATTCGCAATTATTGCAGTCCTCGGTTCACAGTAGCCGCTCATTCATCTCATTCACTCTGATTGCCCTATACGCTGTCCGGTAGAGTATAATACGTAGTATGAAAGTACGTATAGAAATCGACACCAGGACATTTGTGCGATTTTGGCTTGTCGTGATTGGTTTTGCCTTCGCGATTCTCGCCCTTTATAGCGCTCGCACAGCGCTGATTATTATCGGTACAGCACTCTTTTTGGCGCTGGCGCTCAACGGGCCGGTTAGCCGGCTTTCTCGCCGACTTCCTGACAGAAGCCGCACGCTTAGTACGGCAATTGCATTTACTGTCGTTGTGGCGTTATTGGCCGCGGTTGTATTTTTGGTACTCCCGCCTATCATTCAGCAAACCGCGAAGTTTATAGAGTCGGCACCGACATTGGTGCGAAGCATGTCGGAGCAGTGGCAGGGGCTCGGCAACCTAATAGATAAATATCACATTCAGCCGCAGGTGGATCAAGCGGTCGCCGCGATTCAAGCGGATTCTACTCGCTGGGCTGCAAGCTTCGGTAAAAACTTTATTTCCGGGGTAGGTTCGGCGTTTTCTATGTTTGCCGCCACGCTTCTCGTGCTCGTCCTTACGTTCCTTATGCTCGTCGAAGGGCCTAGCTGGCTTAAGCGCCTGTGGGGCCTCTACAAAGACACCGACCGCATGGAAACACATCAGCGACTGGTGCGTCGGATGCACAGTGTGGTGTCTGGCTACGTGACGGGTCAGCTCACAGTATCGGGAATTGGAGGTCTTTGTGCCGGTGCAACTGTGTTCATTATGAGTATGTTCTTCAAAGAAATTCCGGCTAACCTGGCGCTTCCTACAATTGCGATTACCTTCACGCTTTCCCTCATTCCTATGTTTGGCGCAACAATCGCGGGAGTTATTATCTCGCTCCTGCTTGTGTTCAACAGTGTCCCAGCGGGAATCATATTTGCGATATACTTTATGATTTATCAGCAAGTCGAAAACAACTTCATCTCCCCTACTATTCAATCACGCCGTATTGAGTTGTCGCCACTGGCCGTGCTTGTTGCGGTGACTATCGGGCTGTATGTGTTTGGCATTGCGGGGGGTATCATCTCAATCCCTATCGCTGGCAGCTTGAAAGTTCTCGTCGAAGAATACTTAGAAAACAATAGAAAAGTTCGGACCGAAGCCGATAAGCCACTGACAAAACTCGTGAAAAAACTCTCCGGAGACAGTGTGTCATAATAAATCGAGATTCAATAAAAAGCCGCGATTTCGCGGCTTTTTTATTTGTTAGAGGTGCGACCAGACGGTGCCCGATGGCGTATCGTTGACCGACACCCCCGCACTGCTTAGTTGCTCGCGCAGTTCATCTGACTTCGCCCAGTCCTTGTTGTCGCGGGCTCGTTGACGCTCAATAATGAGACGCTTACTGTCGTCTGAGATGTCGGGCGTACTCGCCATAAGCTGAAGCCCGAGCAGCTCGTCGATTGTTTCTAGTAAGTCCACTAGGCCCTGAGGATGGATCGATTCAAGGCTTCGTCCATCTAAGGTAGCAAATGATTCATCAATGACTTTTAGCGCGAGTGGAGTGTTTAGGTTGTCGCGCAGTGCTTCTTTGAGCGTAATAGCACTTGTCGCCACTGACAAGTATTGATCGGTGTCTTGCTTAATTTTATCGTCATCAAGTCTGTCGTGCGTTTGGTGACGGAGCGCGGCATAGTGGCGCCAGTTGGTGAGTCGGTTTTTGGCAGCATCCAGGTTGGCGAAAGTAAAGTTGCCTTCGTTGGTAAACTGGCTTTGCAAAATGAACATGCGGAGGTCAAGCGGCTCAAACCCCTTTTCTGCGAGGTCTTGCAGTGTGTAGCCGTTACCCAAGCTTTTGCTGATTTTACCACCGTCAATTTTCAGGTGATTGTTGTGAAGCCAGTAGTGTGCGAATGGCGCATCGCTCGCTGCCTGGCTTTGTGCAATTTCGTTCGTGTGGTGAACGGGAATATGGTCAATGCCGCCAGTATGAATATCGACTGTGGGACCTAGGATGCTCATCGCCATTGCAGAACACTCCAAGTGCCAGCCCGGGAACCCCATAATTTCCTGACCGTCGTTGAGCGGCAAGTCCAACAGGTCAGCGGGTGTTGCCCACTCCATGTCTCGGTTCTGCTCGACAGGTGTAAACTTCCATAGTGCAAAATCCCACGGCTGATGTTTTTCGGGGTTGTCTTCAACGCGCGCTCCTGCCTTCTGCGCTACAAGGTCGAGATGCGCGAAATCGGCATAAGCAGGAAACTTAGCAGTATCAAAGTAAATGCCATCGGTTGTCTGGTAGGTGTAACCTTTTTCTTTAAGAATGCGTATGAGTTCTAGTTGTTGGGGTATAAAATCCGTAGCTTTCACAACGTGCTCGGGCGGAATTAGCCCTAGTTTTTCCATACCACTCATAAAGTCTTCGGCATAGTATTCGGCGACCTCCCATGCGGTTTTGCCGTCGCGCTTTGCTCCTTTTTCAAGTTTATCTTCGCCGTCGTCGGCGTCGCTTACGAGGTGCCCAACGTCGGTGATATTCATCACCCGCTCTACCCGGTAACCCTCGTCAAGCAGTACTCGTACAAGAATATCCCAGTATATATATGCAGCCCAGTTGCCAACATGCGGCCTATCATACACCGTGGGGCCACAGGTGTAGAGCGTTACTTTGTCGTCGCTTAGTGGCGCAAAAGTATCGATTCGTTTAGTCAGCGTGTTGTGTAGTCGAAGTGTCATAATCCCTCAACGCTTTATCGGTAGCGTCAACCAATTCTTTTACGATTGTTTCGTAGGCGTCGTACGCCCGAAAGCCAGCCGCGTATGCGTGTCCGCCGCCGCCGAAATATCCAGCGATTGCGTCGGCGACGGGCGTGTTACACCGCAACTTACCCGTTGCTTTACCGTCAGGGTAGGTTTTTATTGCACACGTCACCTCGACGCCTTCGACGAGACGCATTTCATCGAGCACCAACATGCTTGGGTTGTACTGATCGCTGTATTCTTGGATATCTTCCCAAGGGATATGGACAAGTCCCAGTTTGCCATCTAATAAGTACTCGATTCGTCCGATAAGTTGGCCTTTGTAGGCTAAGATTTCAGGAGATTTTTTCATAAATTCGCGTCGGCGAAGTTCGATATCGCTGTTGCTGGCACCCAGCCGGACAAGTTTGCTCGCCACTTCGAACGTGTCTGCAGTGGTATTTTGAGTCGTCAGTCCAAGACTGTCGCTCATAATAGCGATGAGCATGCTTTCGGCGGCCTGGGGATTTATTTCCCAGCCGGAATCAGCCGCGAGATTATGAATGAGCTCGCCCGTTGCTACCACGTCTTGGCTGACGAGCGTATGCTCAAATGTCAGGGTACTGGCGGTAATGTGGTGGTCAAGCACAAGTACGGGGTGTGACTCCAGGAAGTGTCGGACGCCAGGGGTTTCGAGTGTCTTGCCGAGGAGCACGTCAGCGCTCGTGTCAACGATGATCGCGAGGTCTGCTTTGGTGTCAAAGTCACCGGTTACTCGGTCCCATCCGCGGATGTACCGTAAGTACTTTGGTATATCTACGGGGCAATACATCGTAACATGCTTACCCATGTCGCCAAGGATCTCTTCGAGCGCGATAGAGCTGCCGAGACTATCTCCATCGGGGTTTTCGGCCTGAACAACAACAATTGTCGAGGCATTTTCAATAAGTTTTTTTGCATCTGATAACATTACTTTTAGTATAGCATAGCCCTTGTAAAAATTGACTTTATATACACTATAAGGTATAATATATATGACACGTACATTCCCATCAACAGCAGGAGTGATAGCATGGCACGACCTGGAAGGTCACGTCAGTCCTCATATCGACCCGCCACATCTCATGGCACACGGGTGCCGCGCCTACCGCGTTTTCACATCGCTTGGGCGTATGACCAACTCGAACCGCCACGTAGCCCTGCCGAGCGCCCTGCTTTCGAATGGGCTCTCGCTAAGGCTCGCGAGTTCGACCGTGGTCATGAGCGTGAGTACCCCGAAGGCAACGACTTCTTCGCCCGCGACATGCTGCTACAGCTGGCTGGCGAGAACGTCCGAGACTTGATGTGTGCATACCGCAAGACGCGTGCGTGACATCAAGGGCGAGCCGGGGCCATCACTCCTGCTCGCAAACAATCAAGTGAAAGAGCTTTGACTTTATTGTTTGCGAACGAGTTAAAGTGTGCGCCTGCCCTCGAGTGCGTGCATTAATGTAATTTGGTCAGCATATTCTAGGTCGACACCCACTGGGATGCCGCGTGCGAGGCGGCTGAGAGTCGTTGTCACGTGTGCTTCTTTTATTTGACGCTGAATATAGAGCGCCGTCGACTCACCCTCCACGCTTGCGTTCGTTGCAATAATAACTTCTTCGACGTTGTCGTCTTTAAGTCGCTTGATAAGCTCTGGGATGTGAAGCTGGTCTGGGCCTATTCCGTCGATAGGGCTAATTGCCCCTCCAAGCACGTGGTAGGTCCCTCGGTACTGGCCGGTTCGTTCGAGCGCGACGATATCGAGTGGCTCCTCCACTACGGCGATCAACTGTTTATTGCGGTCGCTATTACTATAGAGTGGCGAAACATCTTCGTCGGGGTCGATGAGTGCAAATGTCACTGGGCAGGTTTTAACACCTTGGTGGAGGTCCGCAATAGCCGAAGCTAAGGTGCCAGACGTGCGAGCCTCGGTGCGCAACAAATAGTACGCGTAGCGTTCAGCTGTTCGAGCCCCGACGCCAGGGAGGCGTCCGAGCTCATCGATGACGCGAGTAAGCGCCTTGGGCAGTAGCTGGCTCATACAGATTTAAAGGCCGAGATTGCCAAGACCACCCATGAGTGGCTTCATTTTTTCAGCAGCAATTTCTTGCGCTTTGGCCATGCCATCGCGGATGGCGATTTCAAGCCAGTGTTCGAGCTCATGAATATCTTCTACATCAACGTATTCAGGGTCGATCTTGATGCTTTTCACCTTTAACTCACCCGTTACCTGGACAACAACGGCGCCATCGCCGGCCTCTACTTCAACAATTTCGTTTGCAAGTGCTTTTTGGGCCTTGCGTAGGTCGTTTAGCATTTTCATTTGGTCGAATGCCATATCAATATTTCCTCCGTATTTTAGCTCTCACTATTGTACGCTATTTTGCATCGGATTTATAGATGTAGAGTCGGTCGCCATTAGACGACATGCGACTCGTTATAATCGTGTTTGGTTCTACACTTGGTTTGGTGGCTTTGTAGGCATCATGCGTGTAGAGCACGTCGCCAAGTGATGGTGGTAGCGTGGTTGCGGGGTTTGAAGTAACACTGAATGACTTGCTGTAATGAGCCACCAGCGCGTAGAAAGGTACTTCATTGCGACTCGCAATAAGCACAACGGGACGCTTAAGGGCTTTTGACTTCTCGACCTCCCTGTCAATGAGCCGCAGGTCGTTGGTGTAATGCCGCAGGATGTCTGGTGAATACATATATGCGTTCATGTAGCGCGTCACGCCAGAATATACGACTCCAAGAACGAGAATCGACAACGGAATTAATCCGGCGACACGCGCGTAAGGGTTTCGCGGAAATAGCTTATACCAGTCAGTAATTAGTGTTGCAAGACCAAGGGCGACCATCAGGCAGACCAGAGGAAAGAGGTGCGTTACGTGCCTTGGATTGAATATAATAAGTGGAATAAGGATGAGCCCGAGGGTCAAAACGATATAACTTCTCGCAGTGTATTTGTAGGTAAAGAGTTTATAGAGCCCTACTCCGACAAGCAGGAGTAGCCCCAGTGAGTAGACAGGGCGCAGGAAGTAGGTGTTTGACTGCGAGGCGAATCCAAATACGTCAAAGAAGAGCTGCACAAGGTTGTCGCGGAAGTGAACGGTTGACGTGGGTATGCCAATAAGCGTGAAGAGAACGTCATGATTCAGAAATGATGCATAGGCCACAGGAACCGCAGAGAGAATACCAAGCACAATGCCAATCCATAGTCGTGGGCGCGAAAAGCGACGAATGAGGTGGCGAATGTGTGGGTGAAAGAACGCGGTGGTAAGCACGGCAAGCACCAAGTAAATGCCGAGCGGCGTGTAGAGCGATGTTGCCATCAGTATTCCTGCCAACACCTTCCAGAATGTACTAAATGTTTTCTTGCGAGTTACGTACGTGGCTGCGAATAGTAGCCATACGCTGAGGAAGCTAAACATAATATTCGGTGTGCCGTCTTGTACTAGGAACAAGAATTGCGTGGACGTAGCGGCAACAGCAGTCGTTAGGATGGCGACATTGCGCCGAAACCAGGTTCGTACCAATAGGTATAGGCCGAGAATAGTTGCAAGCCCCAGGACAATTGATGGTAGTTTAATACTGATGGTCGAGACACCAAAAGCCATGAAGCTGAGGCGCTGTAGAATGTGATACGGAAGATCGATGACCATGAGGGGGTCAAGTGATTCCATTGAGAGTGCCCCACTCTGTAACGCGGAGTTCATTTCGCCTGAGCGGAGCGCCCCGGGAACATACATACTGGCGATAGTAACGACGGCAGCGATAATAAGACCAACGAACGCGTAGGATAGGATGTATCGCCAGCGATAGACTAAAAAGTCGTTTACTTGACTCTGCATAATTCTACAGATAAGTATAGCATAACTAATTCGTCTAGTCGTGACGCTTGTCGAGGCTCATGAATCGCAGACGCTCTGGGTGGAAGTAGAGTTGGACCTTACCAACGGGACCGTTACGGTGCTTGGCGATGATGAGATCGGTGATGTTCTGTACTTCTGGATTGTCTGGCTCGTAGTAGCCCGGGCGATAGATGAAACTGACAATATCGGCATCTTGCTCAATAGATCCCGATTCGCGCAAATCTGATAGTTGTGGAATGGGCGGCGTACGACTTTCGACGCTACGGCTGAGCTGGCTCAAGGCGATGAGGGGTACGTTAAGTTCCCTGGCGATGAGCTTTAGGCCGCGGCTAATTTCGCTTACTTCTTGCACGCGGTTACCGCTGTGATTGCCATTTGCTTGCATAAGCTGCAAGTAGTCGACGATGATAAGCCCAAGTGGCTGATCGTGAGCGGCGCGGCGCGATTTTGTGCGCATTTCTAGGACGCTTAGTCCTGGCGTGTCGTCAATGAAAATCGGTGCTTCAGCCATTTCGCCCATGGCTTCGCTAATTTTGCTAAAGTCATCGTCACTCAAGTTGCCGGTGCGAATGTTCCAACTATCAACCCCGCTTGCATCTGCGAGCATACGGTCAATAAGTTGTTCTTTGCTCATCTCGAGGCTAAAAAACAGAACAGGTAGTTTGGCAATCGTCGCCACGTTGTATGCAAGGTTCGTCACGAGTGTGGTTTTACCCATTGCAGGACGGGCTGCCAGGATGATAAGGTCGCTGCGCTGTAATCCTGCGGTCATATTGTCGAGATCGCGATAGCCTGTGCGAATGCCCCGGAGCGCGCCTTTGTTGCGATGTAGCTCTTCGATGCGGTCGAAGCTTTCTGTCAAAATGCTTTCAATGCTTACTAGGTCTTGTTTGAGCGACTGGTCGCTGACGCTGAATAGTTCGGCTTCGGCTTTTTCCAGCAGCTCCTGGGTCGTTGTTTCTTCGTCAAACCCCATTTCGCTGATTTCAGCGCTAGCACGAATTAGCCTGCGGCGTACGGCTTTTTGTTGTACTAGCTCGGCATAGGCTGTCGCGTGGCTGGCAGTCGGTACGTAGTTGGTCAGCTCAGTTAAGTAGGTGCTGCCACCGACCGTTTCTAGTTCGTCCTTCTTCTTTAGTTCTTCGGTGAGCGTGAGCAGGTCGACGGGTTTGTGCTTTTCGTACAGCCGCATCATCGCGGCAAATATCAGCTGGTGGCGTTTGTCATAAAAATCATTGGCGCGAACTTGCTCGCTTGCATCAGCGATCACTTCTTCGTCAATTAATACGGCGCCAAGCAAACTCATCTCGGCATCGAGTGATTGCGGGGGGACTTTTCCTGCTGAAACGGATTTTTTGTCGGCCATTATATCTGTACTTCTTCTCCGCCACCCATCATAGCAAGGACGGCTGCGGTTTGGCTATCACTAGCGGGTTTAGACTCTGCAAGAATAGCAAGCTCCGCATCGGGCACCCCCACCGAAGACATGGCGGCTTGGATGGTACTTTGGGTTTTTTCGAGGCGGTTTTTGCTAAACGGCTTACCGGCATAGAGCGTGAGCGTACCGTTAGCATAATCGTAGGCACACTTGGTGAGTAACGTGTACGTACCCATCGATTCAGCCTTTAGTGCCATTAAAAAATCTTGCCAAGGAAATTCGGTAACAGGTGCGGCTGCATGCTTTTTTGCCACCGGTCTTGGCGCCGCTGGAATGACGATAGGTGGCTCTACCTTGACTGCTGGCTGGGTTGCTGTGGTGGCGCTTGCAGCTTTCGGTGGCTTCGTGGCCTTTGGGGTGTCGGGAAGAGTTGGCTTGGGGCTTGGCGCGGGGGGTGGCGTGGTGATGGTTGGCGCGGGTACGCGCGGCATGTCGGAAGAAAGCGCAGTGAGTAGCTTGATGTGCGGCCACGCGCTTCGGGTGATTTCTAGTAGGTTATCGAGCAACGACAAAAGGTGTGGCTTTTCGACGATTTGTTCACGGATAGACCGAATAAGCTGCTCGGCCAGAATGACAGCTGGTGTACCCCGCGCTTCGCTATCGCCTATGAGTTGCACGATGGATTTTAGGTCGTGTGTTTCGTATGCGGTGAGCAGTCGGGCAACGGTATCGGCATCAGCAAGCCCCAACACGCCCTCAATGAGCTCGCGTGTAATTGGTCCGTCGCCGAGACTCGAAAATTGATCAAGCAGGCTAATGCTGTCGCGGAAACTCCCTTTTCCTTGGTGGGCGAGAAGCGCCAATGCCTCGTCGGTGATTTCAATGTTCTCGATATCGGCGATTTTACGTAGATGCGCAGTTGCGTCTTGCTCCCCGATCGCTCGAAAGTTGAAACGCTGTACGCGGCTGATGATGGTTGCGGGAAGCTTGTCGACATCAGTCGTGGCCAAGATGAATACCACGTGTTCGGGTGGTTCCTCGAGCGTCTTCAGGAGCGCGTTAAACGCGGGTTTACTGAGCATGTGGACCTCGTCGATGATGTAGACTTTCTTGCGAGCACTCGATGGAGCAATCTGCACTTTATCGCGCAGATCACGAATGTCATCCACGCCGTTGTTGCTGGCGGCGTCAATCTCCACGATGTCGAGGTGGGTTGACTCATCTGTGTAGGGCAACGCATTGATTTCATGGGCAAGAATGCGCGCAATACTGGTTTTACCGACACCGCGCGGGCCAGTGAGTAAGTAGGCGTGCGCAACTTTGTCGGCAGCGATAGCTTTACCAAGCATTTCGGTAATATGTGACTGCCCGACGATTTCGTCGAGCGACTTGCTTCGATATTTGCGGTATAACGCCTGCCCCATTAGTTCTATTTTACACGTATTCGCGTGCGTTGTCTGTTGTAGTTTAGGCCGTGATAGCGCCGGGCGACTGGCTGTTGTCGTGATAGCAGTTGGCACACATGCTTTGGTAGCGTACGCTTGTTTGGTCGTTATCTATCATGACGATTGGCTCACCGACGTGGAATCCACCATTCACGAAACGGCCGTTGTATTCTGCCTGCCGGCCACAGGTGCACATGGTAATCATTTTGTCGATGTTGTCTGATAGTTCGAATAGTCGCTGGGAGCCTGCGAACAATCGTCGTTGCACGTCACTGCGCAGCCCGTAGGCAATCACCGACGTATCATCAAGCTTGGCAATTTTCTCAAGATCATCGATTTGCTCGGGTGTCATGAAGTTTGCCTCGTCGACGAGTACGCAGTGGATTAATCGTTCGCCAATAAACCGATGGTATTCCTCGCGAATCGCAGTCTCGTCGTTGGTGGCGATGTCGACGGGCCATTCTTTGCCCGCGCGACTGGTGGTAAAGCCAGGTTTACGCATTGCGAGTTCGGGCATGATAGTTACGACCGCGAGACCGTTTTCGGTGTAGTTGTATGCCGCGCTAATCATTGTGTCGCTCTTGCCGCAGTTCATCGCGCCGTATCTGAAATTTAGTTTCGCCATGTCTCTCCCCTAGTAGCTGTATTTTCTTAGTATACTCAGCCAGCCGCGCTGTGTCGTCCGTAGTTTTTACAATAGTAAAACAGAGCACGTTACCATGCTCTGTCGTGTTGCCGTAAAGGTGCGCTAAAGCGCTGCTTCAACTGCTGCCCAAGTAGCCTCGGGATTGTCCTCAGGAACGATGATAGTGACTTGGTCGCCGATATTGATACGGAAATACGTAACACTCGCAAGCAATATTCGGTATTCACGACCGCTTGCTTCGACGTAGTAGGCACCATCGTGTTGCACCAAGGTGCCGATGATTTGCCTGCGTGGAATCGGGCCGATTTGCTTGTAGATAAATCCGCCGTCGTCGGCGATCGTAAGTTTGAGAATGTCTCCTTCGACAAGCTTACTCTTGCTCGCATAGTTTGCTGGCACAGGGTAGCTTTTGCCATCGGGGCCAATCATGACCTGACCATCAAAGACACCTTCAATAACCTTGCCACTGACATCTTCGCGGCTGTTTGTTGGCGTGACAACGTTACCGTCATCACCAATGATGCTAATCAGAAGTTCTTTGGCTGCCGCGAGGTTGGTCTCGGCCTCCTGTATAAGCGACTTCAGGCGCTTGACTTGTTTTTCCGGTAATTCAGACATGGGGTTCTCGCAATCTTTGTCTGTTTTTGTAGTAATACCCTCATTATATACCGCTGACCGGGCACAAAGTCAACCCCCAAAATTTTCCACAACGAATTCTGGGGTCGATGAATAATCGTTGTAAATATCCCATCATTAAAATGGCAGATACCTCCTGCGACGTGTTGCTGATGGATAGACGGTGTCGTTTTGGCCGGTGCCAAGGACGGTGACCGGTGCATCGAGGTGCGTTAATTGCTTCAGTGCGGCCACCGCAACAAGTGTTGTGGGTTCGTAATTGGGTGTTTCTGTTCGGAGCAGTCGGCGGCGATCGTGGTCGTATAGCTCGCTCAGCTCCGCAACGTCGTCGTCAGGAACGGTAAGGAGCTGGAGGTTTGGACTGCGGAGACTCTGGGCTAACGTGAATGCGCCAATGGTTCGCACCGCGGACCCTCCATAGCGCTGATTTGGGCAGTGAGCATCCCTTAATTTGCCCGCATCCACGCTACGCCCGAGGCTGTTGCTACCGTCGGCCTGAGCGGCGTAAACCGTGATATCTGTTCTGCCCTTTTGTTCTAGCCGTGCCAGAACTCCCGCTAGTAAGCCACCTCCCCCAACTGGCAGTACGATGTGCTGTGTTTCGGGGTGCTGGGCAAGTAGGTCATCGACGACCGTGCCTTGTCCTGCGACAACGTCGGCATTGTCGTAAGGGTGGAGCGTTGTACCGTGTTGGCTGAGGGCCCACTCGAGCGAGTCGTCGAACGTATCACCAGTCACGTGAACCCTCAGTAGCCGTTCGGGCGCCAGCTGACGTATGAAGTCCTTTTTTTCGGGGGGCGCGCTTTTGGGTACGACAACGGTGAGGTGCATATCAAGCAGTTTTGCAGCAAGCGCTGCTCCCCTGGCATGGTTACCTGCAGAGGGCGCGATAACATGGTCAATACCCTGCTCTTTTAGCATTGTCATGCCTACGACTGCGCCACGCCACTTAAACGCGCCGGCATCGTTATCGCTCAGGTTCATGAGCGCCACACCGTATGCGCCGACTGATGCGGTAAAGTCTGGGAACTCGACTTCAAGCTCTTCCATTCTTGTGTCGTCATGGAGTGCCGAGCGAAAATCGTCGATAATATCGAGCGCGTAGTCCCCGTTGGTTGTGGGTGATGGCTGGTGTTCGCGTGCTGACGGCATAGTGCTCCTTTCGTAGGCGCTGAGCAAACAAAAAACCCGGGCGGTCGCCGGGAGCTCGTTTGGTCTATGATGATTGGTTAGATATGAGCTAGCAGCGCCGCAGGGTTACTGCGAAGAATAATCACGCTGAGAATCATGTGGATTTGGCTCATAACATAAGTGTAGCACATGCGGGATAGGCTCGTCCACGCTATAAGTGAAGAGGCCCGGCCCCACGCTCGTAGTGAGCGCAAGGTCGGGCCTTGGTGGGCACCAGCGGGCACCTAGGGGCGCGTCGTCACGGAGAACCCGCAGTTGCCACTCAGGTACCCCTCGCCGAAGACGGCGTCGAGGCCGTAGCCTCGGCCCAGGAAGTAGACGCCGCGGTAGGAGCCGTAGCTGCCCTGGTCGTCGATGTCCTCGGTGTGGATGTGGCGATCACCGTAGACGGGATCGTGGTCGTCGACGGGCTGCAGGTCCTCGGGGAACATCTCCTCGAGGTCTGCGTCCCAGTTGGCGAACAAGTCGTCCCACTCGTCGGAGTCGATCTCCTCTTCGTCGAAGAGGGGCTGGTCGAGCTCGTCGTCCCAGTCGTCGTCGACTTCGTAGTCGTCCAACTCGTCCAGGTCGGCCTCGGAGAGGCTCTCTTTGAACGTGTGGCGCGCCATGTCGGCCTTGGCCTGTGCCAGGCGCTCGGCCCGGACGTGCCGGAGGTGCGTCATGAAGTGGATCTCCTCGCGGGGGTGCGAGTTCGGCCGGAGGTTGCCGTCCACGCCCATGACCATGCGACGATCGAGCGTCGCCACGAACGCGGCCCGCTTCTTGGCGGCGCGTCGGCGTGCCACGGCGGTCGGCTTGGGCTTCTGCAGGGTGTTGGTGCGAGCCATCTATTACTCCTTCATTGGTCGAATGATAGCTTTAAACTACAGTATAGCATAATCGACATAAAATGTCAATATATAGGCAACTGGCCAACCAAAAACCCCGCATAAAGCGGGGTGAATGGTAACATATGTGGTCGAAAGGATTGTGAACTTAGGCAAGTTCGACTGAAGCGCCAGCTTCTTCAAGAAGCTTTTTAGCGTTTTCAGCGTCGTCTTTGCCAGCCTTCTCGAGGATTGCGCTTGGAGCGTTGTCAACGAGTGCTTTAGCTTCACCAAGGCCAAGGCCGGTGATTTCTTTAACAGCTTTGATAACTGCAACTTTTTGTGCACCAGCGTCTTTGAGGTTAACAGTGAATTCACTCTTAGTCTCTTCTGCGGCTGCACCAGCGTCTGCAGCTGGGCCAGCAACGGCAACTGCAGCAGCAGCTGGCTCGATGCCATATTCGTCTTTCAGGACGTTTTTAAGTTCGTTTACTTCAAGTACTGTCAGCTTAGTTAGCTCTTCAGCAAGTTTCTTTACGTCTGCCATAATAGTAGACTCCTTTGGTTCGTTAGAATTGGTATAAGCGTAATATTACGCGGTAGCTTTGGCTTCCACGCCATCAAGCAACGCATGAAGGTTGCCAGATAGGGCGTTGGTAACATCGTGAACAGGTGAAAGCAGTTGTGCAACCACTTCGGCGATAAGCTGGTTCTTGCTAGGCAGGCTAGCAAGGGCTTTGACGTCGGCTGCGTTTTGCGCAAGACCTTCGCCGCTAAAGCCAGCAACGAGCTCGAGTGCAGGATGAGTTTTTGCAAAATCATTCAGTACTTTCGCTGGAGCTACTTCGTCGTCGGCGCTAAATGCGTAGAGCAACTGACCAACAAGCGCGCTGGTATCAGCAGCTTTGTAGGTTTTGTTGTCGCCCATGGCAACGCGCACAAGGCGGTTTTTGACTACTTTGATTGAAACACCAGCGGCGCGGGCGCTTTTGCGAAGATCCTGAACGTCAGCAACGCTGAGCCCCTGATACTTTGCAACAGCTGTTCCCTTTGCACCGGCGAACAGTTCACTAAGTTCACTCACCAAAGCTTGTTTTTTATCTTTTGTAATTGCCATCAGATAAAATCTCCTTAGTTTTGGTATAGATCGACCACATTGTTAAGTTTCAGACAAGATGCAGCGGCCATGGGACTAAAAAAGCCCTTGACGTTTACATCAAAGACCGTTGGAAAGAATAGTATTCCCTCGGTGGTATGATTAAGTGATTTCTCACCGCCACTGTCTTTGGTAATGTCTAGGAGTAATTGTAGCAAATTACCCCCTAAACGTCAAGTGTGCTGCCTAGGGCCTGGCTGAATCAACCCGGTGCATCATTTCATCCGCACGGCCACGGCTGATAAGCGTAAGGCCGTTTTGTCCAAGGTGCATTTTTTTCGCGTTAAAGTCGGCGAGCGCGGCAGTATCTTGTGGGCCCAAGTAATAGTCCTCACCTTCCGCAAGGCGATACTGGGCATGTGACGCGCTTCCGATACGCGCGACCACACGGTCGGCGACGGTATTAAATTGAACTTCAGCAGGCAGCGGTGCCGGCTCACCCCAGCGTTGGAATCGAAGCGTCACCTTGCCCACGTGGTACGCGCCCTTTTTGACATCGACATCGTGGCCCATTTCGTCGATGTCGGCATAGCCCATTCCGCGTGCAACGGCTGCAAGGTACCCTAGGTCGCCCTTGACGTGGAGTGGTTTGTCGCGACTTGGAGACGGCGTAAGAATAACGCGCGTGTCGGCCGTGGTGCGCTGAAGAATGGCGCGCAGTTCACGGCCGATTTCTTCTGGTGTTTGCGTCAGGACGGTAGCTGCCAATAAATCGATAGGCAACATTCCTTTTTCCAAAAGTTTCTTGACGATATGTTCAGGTGGGCGCTTCAGTATGTTTTCGATGGCCTGCGGTGGTAGCTTGTCCATGCCGAGTTGGCATAATCTCCGGGCAATCCCTCCGACCGTTTTAGCACGCCACACAATCCGGTGCTTGTTGTGAGTAGCGATGCCTTCACCAAGTACGATTCCATGCGCTGCGGTGTGTGTGAGTACCTGTTCGTGTATGTTTTCGCCCAGCACCGCTTCCAACATCACTTGAGCACGTTCTTCGATTATATTTGGGGTGCCTAACGTATCGGCAATGGTGTGCGCGAGCGCAACGAGGTCGGGTCGTCCAGAAAATTCAAGTTGAAGGAGCTCTGACTTGCTTTGGAGTGCCATCCCCATACCATCGAAGCTAATAATTTCAGCAAGGGGTGCGTAGAGTGTTTTGGCTTTGTGGATACGCTGGTACGTCTCGGTGTTATTTTGTGCCTTGTCAGAATTGAGCCATTGCTGGGCTTCGGCAGAGCCAATAAGCAGCGATTCAATGTTCACACCACGCTCGGAACGGATTTTCAAAATGTCAGTGACGCGCGTGCCGAGGGCGCGTTGACGCCATACCTCGCGCGGGACGGCGAGCGAGTTGTTTTGGTCCATATAGAGCGCAAGGCGCGTTGGGTCGTTTGCATACGTCTGCGTAGTGTTCTCGCGCCAAAAGTCATCGATTACTTCACGGTCCGACAGGAGCCCAAATATAAAGTGTTGATCTTCGTGTGGCTCATGCGACGCGGTGCGATAGGTATTGAGACTGCGCAGTGCGTGTTCCTTGTAGCGCGGATCGCGCAGGCCATCAGCTTGCTCGCTGAGCATGGCAGCATGGTAGGTTTGCGGCGTCAAATAGTCAACACAAAAGTCGGCGATAAGCGTATTTGTAGTCGCCATCGCAGATTGCCTTGCAGCAAGTGAATGCGCTGGCTCCTGGATACTTTGCCAATACTGGGCATAGGCAGCGCGAACAGCTTCCGGCGCGAGCGGAAACTCATGGTTAGGATAGGCCGCTCGATTTGAGGGCCTCTCGGACGCATGTTCGTACATATTATAACATTAGCATAAATGAGTAATAATGTCAATTTCTGTCATGTTTTGGCAAGAGGTTGCGCACCCAAATAAGTTCCATGATTTGTTGGTGTACCTCGTCGATTGGTCGCATATTGTTTAAGCTGTCCAATGCGTCAATCGGGATGAACTCGTCGGGCAGAATCTCGCATAGCTCATCGTAATTACGGAGTGCTAGAGTTAAGTGGTTTGCATCCGCTTCATGAATGTCTCGTTTTGCATCTGTGTAGCTGTGGACGCTCGCATCTTTGCGGTCGACGTTTGCCTGGGCAGTTGTTGCGTCAGCGCGCAGCACGATATTTAGATCTGGCCGCGGCTCTTTGAGGATATCATACTCTAGTTCCACCATTTCACGGTAGAACCGGTGGCGCTCTTCTTGGGATGCAATTTTGGTCCCTTGATGGGCCATATTCGACGCAGGGCTTCGGTCGCTCACAACAACTCCACGCGGCTGCTCTAGGTGTGCGCGGACAGTTGCGAGAGTGTCGGCATCGACGCGGTCAAGTGCGTAGGCGAGCGCTGCAAGGTCGGCAGGGACATCATTTGCTTGCCCATACTCTCCACGCAAATAACGTTCAACGTAGCGTGCGGACGGTTTGCCATACTGAGGATAGCTCATTGCGAGCACGTCAAATCCTCGCTCCCGAAGGTCTGTTACCAATTCACGCGCCTGTGTGCCCTTGCCTGACCCATCTCCGCCTTCAAGTGCGATATATATACCATTGTGCTGCTTAACCATTACAATATTCCTTCCGTGAGTCCTTTAATCTTTTTTGGTTTTGTGCGCTTATCTTTGTAGTTGCGCGGCAACATATCTTCGGGCTTCCAGTTTGCAATGAGTTCGTCTAAGTTGTCCGTTGTTTGGTACTTGCCACTCATGCCCGAACGACCAGTGCTGTAGTCGCCTTCGACGACGCCCGTTTTATGAAACACTAGCTGCCCCATGCGTTCGCCGACGGGCAGTACGACACTCTCGTGCATGTTTAGGTTGTAAATTTCGAGCGTAATGCGATTAATATAACCCGGGTCTACCCAGCCCGCATCAAAACATACCGCTACGCCGTTGCGCCCCCAGCTACTACGGGCGCGTACTTCTGCGGCGCCACCATGAGCACGAATGCCCATGAACTCGTGTGTATGCGCCAGGATTCGCTCACCGGGTCGCAAGACGATAATTGGGTGGTTGCGCGGGATGTTGGCGAATGGTTTGTAGCCGTAGCGTTCACACCACTCATGGTGCGGAATTGCTTTTAGCGGGCCTTTGAAATATCGATCAACGTCTTCTTTGTCGAACGGGTTATACATGCGGGAATCTTCGCGCACTTCCTGCTTGTAAAAATAGTAGCCGAGCGTAAAGTCCAGGCTGGCTTCGCTGACGTGCGCTTCGTTATATGGCACGCTGACAATCGTGTCGTTACAAATGGCCGTTTTAATTTCAGTATTGCTGTAGACGCTCACATTAACTTCCCTCTCTTAGCGCCCACCAATTAGTTTTAGTATACCCTACGCGCGGCTGTGATACCATGAATCTATGAAGAGTATTGTGGTTGCTTACGATAAGCAACGTGGCATTGGCGCGGCGGGTGATTTGTTGTGGCAGCGCGACCTACCGGCTGACTTGGCGCATTTCAAACAATTGACGATGGGCGGGTCAATTGTGATGGGTCGCAAGACGTATGAATCGATTGGCCGTGCGCTACCGGGACGTGAAAACATTGTCGTGAGTCATGGTCCTATCGACGCAACTGATGTCATTGCCGTGACGAGCCTCGAGGCTGCCTATGCCGCGGCGCACGGCAACATCTTCGTGATTGGTGGTGGCCAAATTTACGAGCAAGCAATAGCCGGGGTTGACGTTGTGTATGCGACCGAAGTGCAACAGACATTCCCCGAGGCTACCGTGTTCTTCCCCGCGCTTGATGATTCGTGGCAGGAGCGCGCTCGCGAGCCCCACGTGGCCGATGACCGCAACAAGTACGATTACGACTTTGTGACCTACGCTAGAACTAGCGGTACACGCTAGCCCTAGCGTCAATTTTTGTTAAATTGCTACCTGGCCTTTGATGGCCAGATGGTGTTTGTAGCCGACGACGCGGAAATCGTCTGCTTTGAAGTCGCCAATATCTTTCACGTCCGGATTTAGCTCGAGGTGTGGCGCCTCGAATAGTTCATGACGGCGCGCGAGCTGTTCGTTAACCTGGTCAATATGATTTTTATAAATATGTGCACTTCCAAATTTGTGGTATAAGTACCTAGGTGTCCGATCAGTAGTTTGTGCCATAGCGCTCAGTAGCATCGCATATTGAGCCATGTTGAAGGGAACACCTAAAAACCAGTCAGCGCTACGCTGGTAAAGTTGAAGGTCGAGGAATTTTTTGCCTGTCTCGGGATCAACCTGATTAGGTGCATTAAACTGAAATAGCGTGTGGCATGGCGGTAAACCCGCCTTCTCCATAGCTTCAATATCGCCGACATTCCATGCACTGACGATGAGTCGGCGACCGAACTTTTTGCCGCGCTCGTTGTCGATGTTGCGAATATGATCCTGGACGTCTCGCAGCTGGTCGATTGCCTTGCCGTCGGGACCTTCCCACGCTCTCCACTGGTGGCCGTAGATCGGTCCAAGCTCACCGTATTGTCGAGAAAATTCATCATCTCTAATTACCCTCTCGACATATTGTGCTTGCAGGGCGCTCCACTCGTCGGTTCCCTGTTCTGGGACCGGAACGCCGGTCTGTCGCAGCCAGTTTTTGAGGGGCCATTCATCCCAGATGTGCACATCGTTTTCTGCAAGATAGCGCAGATTGGTGTCTCCACGGAGCATCCAGCCTAGTTCGTGTCGTATGACACGAGTCACTACATTTTTTGTCGTGAGCAGCGGAAACTCTGCGCGCAGGTCATAGCGCATTTCAGCGTCTCCGAATAGATCAAGTGTGCCAACATTGGTACGATCGTTCGTTGGCTCACCTTCGTTTAATATTGTCTGCGCCCAGTCCAGGTACTGGATTTCCGCACGTGGTTTTTCTAGACTCATCACTACCCCTCTACATTACAACTGTTTGTCTTAGTATATTAGGGTAATACTGCTCATGCTAGGGCGAAGTAGTACCCTAGATTTTATGCTAAAATAGTGGCATGACAAGCACTGGAGAGTTGCACAAGGCGCAGAGCACCATTCTGTATACGCTGCAGTATGCCACGCGAGCGCGTTATAGCGAGCTGCAGCACGCTGCGCACATGGAAAGCGACGTATTTAAGTTCCATATACGTAAACTGCGACGTACCGGGCATATTGTTAAGGCCGATGACGGGCTATATGAGCTGACTGCCGAGGGTAAGGCGCTCGTTAGCCGACTCGACAAACAGACGGGGCGCGAAATTGAGCAGCCAAAATCATCAATGCTGATGGTGGTGCGTTCGGGTGACTTAGTGCTCGGCCATCGCCGCGACCGTGAGCCGTTCAACGGATTTTGGGGTATTGCAAGCGCGCCCGTGCTGCGTGGTGTACCGGTTGTTGAATCGGCACAGCGCGAGCTCAAAAAGCAAACCGGTATTACCGCTCGCTTTCGTGTGGCCGGGAGTTACCGCGTTATCGACACAAATCGCTGTGGCGTGGTGTACGAGGATAAGATATTTGCTGTGTTGGTGGCGGATGTTAACTTGCCAGTTGCGCCGCACGAATGGTCTGGCGGCCATAGTGAATGGATGGATATTTCAACCCTCCTTTCGAAACAAAAGCTGTTCCCTACCACGGGCGCCACGCTCGACATGATTGCGAGTGGCGAGACGTTTCGAGAAGATGTGTGTATGTACGCCGAAACGGAATATTAAAATACCGCGCTCTAGCGGCGCGGTATTTTAATATTCCGTAGTGGACTAGTTGACTTGGTTTTCTAGCTTAATGCCAGGACCCATAGTAGTCGCTACGGCGCTAGATTTGACGTAAACGCCTTTCAAACTGCTTGGCTTTTGGCTCTGAAGGCTTGCGAAGAACGCTGCTGCGTTTTCTTCGAGCTTCTTTGTGCCAAAGCTGACCTTACCGATGCTAAGGTGAATTGTTGCTTGCTTGTCGACGCGGTATTCAACCTTGCCGGCCTTGGCTTCGGTAACGGCTTTTGCAACGTCGGTTGCGACAGTACCGCTCTTAGGGTTTGGCATCAGACCTTTTGGACCGAGCAAGCGTGCGTACTTGCCAAGTTTTGGCATGTAAGCAGGGGTTGCGATCAGTACGTCAAAGTCGATGGTTTCTTTGTCGAGCTGCTTTGTAAATTCTTCGTCGCCTGCGATGTCAGCGCCAGCCTTTAGAGCTGCTGCGGCATCTGCTTCGGGTGCGAACACTGCGACACGGATTTTTTTGCCTGTGCCGTTTGGTAGGCTCACGGTTGCGCGCACATTCTGGTCTGCCTGGCGCGGGTCAACGCCGAGTCGAACATGGAGTTCTACGCTTGCGTCAAACGTTGCAGGGCTGGTTTTGGTCGCAAGTTCGAGTGCTTCAGTAAGACCGTAAACTTTTGTGCTATCAACAAGCTTGGCAAGTTCCTGGAATTTTTTGCCACGGCGTTCGATTTGTGGACGAACTTTTGGTGCGGGACCTTTGGCGCGGTTTTCAACTGCACTTGGATCAACGGGGGTGGTGTCCCCTGCTTCTTTGCGGGCTTCTTTTTCGGCTTTTTCTTCGGCTGCTTCGCGCGCTTTTTCACTGCGCTTGCCACTTTTGGCGACGTCGGCTTTGCGTTCTGTGATTACTTCTTTGTCTACGCCTTTGACTGCTTTTGCGGCAGCGATGGCTGCTTCAATTTCAGCGATTGTGTTTGCCTGAGTGACGGTTAGCTTAAGCTTGCTAGCTTCTTCTAATAGTTCGGCTTTTTTTGCCATAAATTATCTCCTGCGGTAGTAGCGGCTTACGAGGCCTCCCGACATTAATTTGTATCTATAATATTTTAGCACAAAGTTGGCCAAAGGTCTAGGATTCAGTTAGCTGGTATGATGTCCGCGGGATACATCGCCCGTAGCTAATGATATAGGCTTGCTCTTATTTGAAAATATGTACTAGTAGGCGTATAATCATATAACAACGCAACCCCGCGTGTACTTTCCAAGGAACGAGGTGACACTATGGCATCCACTGCAGTGTGGGCCGTCGACTTCATCGACGCCCACCCGACCGTCAGCCTGGCAGACTACTACGAGCAGGACACTGCGACTAATGTCGTTGGCTTCTTGCCTCACCGCCCATCGTTGGCGTTGATGCAGATGATCCAGCGCTTTGTAGCGGAGCGCACCCAGCGCGAAAAGCGCAAAATCGAAGGCCGTCGCGCATTCGAGGAATGGCAGCGCATTCGTCCCGTCGAGCCGTCAAAGTTTTCCCTGCGTGACACGGTCACCGTGGAAGAGAGCACCCTAGTGCTTCTCGATTACGACGATTTGGACGGGCCGCCCACGCGGCTGGGGCTCGCCATCGTTGACGCACCGCCGCCGATGACGTTTGCGGCCGAGAGTCTGGAGGCCCGCCTCACCTATGCTGTTTTTGATATTTTTCGGCAACGAATCATGTCGAACCGGCGATAACACCCCCTGGGGTGTCTGTGGCCTACGGGTCGCGGGCACCCCTGTTTGATAGGTATTTGAAGCTGTCTCTGTTATACGAAAATGTTGCAATTTTAACAATGTATAGTTATCTCTGTTTTTGTCCATATATAGCGTGTCGAATATTGACATAAGCGCTACGTACATAGTAAGATGGTTCCTATTGTGTTTGGCAAGTTGCTAAAAAACCATGCAAAACACTAAGTCCTTGGAGTGACAGAAATATCAGTACTCTAGGGGGTTTAAGGAGGATAAGAATATGAATATCAACCAAGCAGTGGTGGCACTGAGTATTACTCTTGCCGCTACAGTACTAGGTGGCCAAAGCGCTTTTGCGCAAACAGCCCCGACGACTACCAAGGAGCCGGCTCCCGTAATCGTAACCGTTCAGGAAGGTGATTCACTCACTAAAATCGCCGACGCGAACAAAACAACCTGGGTACGAATCTTCAACGCAAATGACACACTCGCGAACCCTGATGTCATTAATGCTGGAGATAAAGTTCGTATCCCTCGCGAGGACGAAGATCTTCCTGACCGCTACAGCGAAATCGCAGCGGCTCAGGCAGCGGCGCAGCAGCAAGTGGTCGCACAGACTGCAACAACGTACACCACGCGTAGCTATTCAAGTGCGCCTGTGAGCTCAAGTAGCTACTACGTCGGCAATGGTATGTGGTGTACTGACTACGTGCACTCAGTCCGACCAGACGTGCCTATCTATGGCAACGCAGGCTATAGCTGGATTAGCTCCGCACAGGCAGATGGTAAAGCGACCGGCAGCACGCCACAGGTTGGTGCGGTTGCTGTCACTGACGGTCACGTAGCGTATGTGAGTGGCGTCAACGCTGACGGATCTTACCAGGTGCAGGAAATGGGCTGGAACTACCAGGCCGGAAACTACAACGAACGAACAGTTCAGCCTGGCACGTTTGGAGCGTTCATCTACTAGGAATCTACTAGTTCGAACAAAAAACACCCCCCGAGCGAGAGGGGGTGTTTGCTTCTTCTAATAAAGTGCCCTGTCGGCACACACGCGTTGCGTGCATGCTGACAGGGCAAGGTGTCAGGCTTCGAGCGCCTCACGGTAGCTCGAAGTCGTGTGGTTCACGGACTCCACGAGGCGGATGAGCCTGTCCAGCATCACTGAACCGATGGCGTCGCGGAAAGGCCACGTGGACTGCTCGTGACTATACCTTGAGTAACCCTGGCCCCATTCTTCCTCGATGGTTCGGCCGTACTTGTCGTATTCGGCAAGGCAATAGGCCAGCACTAGCTTGGCCAGCTTGATGTCGTTGGTGCGGGTAGCACGCGCGGCCATCATCTGGATCTGACCAACGGTCTGCTCGGGAGTGTTCTTGAAGTCACTCACCGAAGGAGTTTCGATGTACTTGACGACAATGTCGTCCCAGTCCGCTGGGTAGGTCGGCTGCTCGGCGTTGTACTTATCGCAGAAGCGCTGCATGTAGCTGCTACTCATGACGCGCTTGTAGCTGTAGAGCGCCAGAACGTTGCCCGAGCGGGCATCGATGAGCGTTTGGGCCATGGCATCTGTGAATAGCTGACCGAGCTCGCTGCTCGGAACTCCGAAGATCGCTTCCGCATCGAGCGACGGGTAGTCTTCGTAGTAGCTGATGCAGAGGCATGCCAGGTCCGATGCATCCGCAACATGCGCTTCGGCTGCAAGCTTGGCCGTCTTGATTCGTGCCGTGGCGGCCAGATACTTGAGCGTGGCGGCATGTTCGCGAGCCGCATCGCTCAAATGCACGTGCTTGAGGTACGGAGATAAGTAGAGCTCACCGATTCCAATGAGTTCCTCGTCGGTTTCGGCTTGCTCGATATGCTCGACCCAGTCGAGCGTGTACTTCTCGGCTTCGCGTTGTATGTTTGCGGCGTACAGCTTGTACAGCCCGTACATGAGGCCAGCAATCGCCAGCACAATCAACACGGCAATGACGATGGGTTCCATGCTTCTTCCTGCCTTTTCTCTAGGTGGACAAGTGCGTATTATACCATAAAACACTTAAAAAAGCCATAGCCATACGAAAAACACCCCTCGTGGGGTGCCTTCGTCCTGGAGGCTAGCTAGCAAACACTCAGGAGTGTCCACTGGCCACTCGCCTGTCGCAAACAAAAGCTGCGTGCGCCATCACTCAGTGTGACGGTACTTGCGAGTGATTCACCACGGCGGATGGTTGCGCGGATGCCCGCATCGACAAAGCAATACGTGCGCCCAGCCCATTCCATTCGCTTCGGGTAGGCGGTCATATTACGACCGAACCCTACGGCGGTGATACTAACAGGACTGTTAATAGTTGTGACATTCATAGCATACTCTCCTATGTCCTAAAGTTGATTCAAGTGGTGGAGTATGAACTACAAGACCCTTGCATGGTGCCACTTGCGCGCCATCCGCAGTATGTCTGAAGTAGTGATTGTGGAGCATGGCCGCGTAGCCAAACTAATGCGTCATGGTTTGGAAGTGGAAATCAGCTTGCGCCAAAGTACTCCCATAACCTGTATCTATTGTACCGCTCGGCAGGTATAGGCCGTCAAGTCTGGTAATAGGCGATATTCATGGTGAAAACGAGCAAAAATGCGTGAAAACTATTGTCGATAGTCGCCGCCCTCGACGCGGTAATATTGCTCTAGTGTTTCGATTCCCTTGGCTTTCATATCGCTCGCAACAGCCATGCCGACATAGCGCCAGTGCCACGGTTCGGCAGTGTAGCCGGTGATGCTCGTCAGGCCTTCGGGATAGCGCTGAATGAATCCATTGGTTGCGGCGTTTTCGCGTAGCCATACGTACTGCGATGAGCCATTAAAGCAGCTGAGTGCGCAGCTGCCAACCTTTACGTCAACGGCAAGGCCAGTTTGGTGCTCGCTGTATCCGGGTCGGGCACTGTAAGTGTCTGCCTGGACACTCCCGCTGACACCGACCCAGTATTTGTAAGTTGTAACCTGCGTGGCGTAGGACCGAAAGCTGCTACTAGCGCTAAATCCTTGGCCTGCAGCTGTCGCGGCAGCAGCCATGGCGCTATAATGATCGGCTGCCTCTTGACGCATCGTAACGTCCCCGGTGTCCACCAAGTCAGTAGGAGCGTAATCGAGTGGTGAAAAACAGCGTTTTTTGTTGATGATAGCTTGCAGTGAGTCAGGGTTGTTTATCGCGCAGTTTGTAGGGTTTGTCGTGCGAGCAAGCGGCACTGATGGACTGGTGAGCGCAGCACGTGCAGCCGCTTCGGCGTCAGCGTTTGCCCTGGCTTCGGCTTCTGCTTTGCGGGCATCGTCAATGCGTTTTTGCAGAGTTGCCTTTACCTGCGCATCAATACGCTTAGCAAATTCACGCTGTTCCACAAGCGAGCGCGCTGCTGGTTGTCGGCAATGGTGACGAATGCCCACGTGCTAGCAACGAGTATCAAAAGAACGGTCATCAGAGGAATTCGTTGGCGCCACCACCCCGGGCGGGGTTTGGCGGGCTGTTGATGGCGGCGTGGATTTATGCGCATGATCCTATTGTACTGCACCGATCATCAATTTTATGGTGCATACGCTTTTTGACATATTGTATCGCACACACTTGCTGTCTAGTCGACGCCGTTTGTGTCGAAATCTATGCGCATATTACATTCTGTCGAAGTTTTATCGGCTGTAACAGAGCGTGAGCCCCAAATATCTGCTCCACACGGCATGTCACCCCTCACATGGTAGATAATTTGAAAGCTATCCTTATTAGCACTTCCCGGGGGGAAGTTCCAAAAGTAGTAGAAAATGCCTCGGTACGAGTCGTCATAGGTGGCATCACTTATTTTTACATACGATGTCGAACCGCTGGGTATGGTTGAGATGACTGATTTTAGTTCGGTACTAAGCTGAGGGTCGAGTGAGTAGTTATACACGACACCCGTCGATTTGTTTAATGATTTGTAGCAGACGCCTGCAGCAAATTCTGCGGTTGCTGGGTAGTCGGCTGCAGTACCCAGGCAGCCACCCGCCCAGTTGTTGACGAATCCTCCGACAGGAAAACGCTGGTTTTGAGAGTAATACATACGAATCGCTTTGTCGTAGGTGATGGCTGTTGCGTTTGCTCGGGATGACCATGCTCGGTCTTGAATGCCACGGTAGGCGACCACAGCGAAGGCAGCCAAAATGCCAATGACGACGATAACCACTAGGAGCTCTACAATAGTGAAGCCTCCGGCTGTTTTGGCAGTGCTGTGCTTCCGGACAGTACTCATATTAGAGACACCTTTCTACTGAAAAGTTAGTCCTGCGTGAGGTATTTGCAACTTCAGATTTATAGCCAATTGAAACGTTGGCTGTTGCTGGCAGCATTCCAGAGCCAGCGTCGTAGCAATAATAAAAGTAGGCTAAGCCTGCGCCCGCCCCACCCGGGTCGGTGGTGCCAGTATTTACAGGATCGCTTGGTACTTTGCCGTAGGTTGTTCCTAGGAATGATAGCCACGAAGCACTAGAACTAATGTTCCAGCCACCGGGCCCCGCACCACCATACGTAGCGGTGCGCGGGAGTCCGCCGTTGTCCACCTGGTAGGCAAGAAGCATTTTGCGTATGTAGGCGATATCGTTAGCGCGAATTGAATCACGAGCGCGTAGCTGAGTGCCGTTGAACGCGACAACGGTCACTGTGGCAAGAATCGCTATAATAACAATGACGATGAGCAGCTCCACGATAGTAAACCCGTAAGTGGGTGTGGTGCGGACAAATGTTCTTTGCCGCAACCTATTCGCCTGATTAACAAAAAGAGGAATAAGCATGCTATCCCCTATTTAACCATAAGCATGTCGTGCTATCAACGAATGACGGCTGCAATAAACAAAACTGTCGCCATTCTGTGAAGACTGGCGACAGTTGGTGTGTAAGAATACGGATTTATTCGACGACTTCGACGCCCATGCTGCGAGCTGAACCAGCGATAACCTTTACGGCACCGTCTAGGTCGATTGCGTTGAGCTGTTCCATCTTGGTTTTTGCGATTTCTTCTAGCTGAGCGCGCGTAATTTTGCCAACCTTGTCGGTGTGTGGCTTTGCGCTGCCTTTTTTGATACCAATCGCTTCACGAATCATATCGTCAACTGGCTGCCCCAGACTCTTCCATGCAAAGGTACGATCTTCGAACACTTGAATGTGTACGATCACGTCTTTGCCCGCATCTGCTTTGGTAGCGTCGTTAAAAGGGTTGATGAAATCCATCATATTAAGACCCCACTGACCTAGGGTGCTACCGACTGGAGGTCCTGCGGTTGCGCGGCCAGCTGGAATACGTAACTTGAGGTTACCGATGACTTTTTTTGCCATAATTATAATAATCCTTCTCTATAGATTTACTGCATTAGTTGAAGCATTTGCAGTGCGTAACAGTGAGCAATTATAGCCTAGTTGTGGCTATTTTGCAAGCGTTTCGCTGCTCCACGCGGCGATTGCTTGTAGCGCTTGCGACTCCGACATGCCGGTGTTCTCGCTCAGGGCCCAGACCATTCCCATGAGGGGTCTGTCTTGCTGAATTTCATGCAAGGTTTTGTGGGTTTTTGCCCGTTCGCTTAAGGTGGTGAGCACGAACTGCCTCAGGTGGACCGGCGCTCCGAGCACCCCCATCATCAGGGCTTCTTGGTCTGATGTCCCTTTTGCTTCGGCCACAAGAGCCGCTAGTGACTCGTGAACTGCCAAGGGCGCTTCACTAAAGTACTCAGGAAACATACTAGCAACGGTAAGGCCGGTAATGGCCGGTAGTGGCTCTCCTGTTTGCTCTGTAATGTCGAACATCTGGTTAATGTATTCATCGATTGTTTCGTAGCCTGCATACACCACCCCTTCATCTGGGACTGGAAGCTCCACGGTGTCATCGGAATTTTTCTTATAAAGTGACATCCGTTCGCCATCGTTGCTCAATCCACCGTTCATACCCGACTGGGCGATCGCATCACATGTATCGTAGTGTTCGATTACGACGACAGGTTCGTGAAGTGTACCTCGTAGTGTGCGCTGGTTTTGCTCTTTAAGCGAGCGAAAAGGAAGATGTTCGTAGGAACTCATATAAGATTACTATACCACTATTACCCGAAAACCGCCAGGCATGAAGTGTGCCCCCGCGAATTGCGGAGGCACGGGACGATGGCCAGCTCTCAGATGATGCCTAACCACCGTAAGGTTCGCATCCACCATGGCAATGCAGGCGCAGCATAGGTCTCATGACCGTTGTCTGGGTGCGCCATGAACTGCTTGGCCTGGGTTATTCGTTCGTTCTCTTGACGCAACGCAACGAGGTATGGGTTTGTCGAAGTACTTCCATCCGTCGTCGGGTCAATCGGTTTCTGGCCGTACGCGTACGTTGCCATGAGGATTGCGCTGCAGATGGCGAAATCGTCATCGCTACTGCGTGGGCGCGCTGCCGCGTGAGCTGCATCGGCCGCAATCCAGCCTTCCATTTGTTGCTGATAGAACTTACGCTCTGCTTCTATGAACAGAAGGTCCTGGGTGGTATATGTGCGAGTAGACAAGGCCATCTCCTTTGATATCCGGCGTGTTCCTACTATTATTATACCAAATAATCATTGTTTAGTCAATTTACGTCCTAATATCGACACTAAGATACCCCGGTGGACCGGGGTATCTGAGAAGCGGGTAGCTTAAACTTTTTTGACCTGGAGCGCATCGAGTTCTACAGGAGTGTCGCGGCCAAACATGCTGACCATCACCTTCAGTTTGCCCTTTGCGGTATCGATTTCGCTGACGGCACCATCGAAGCCCTTGAATGGCCCATCGGTAATGTTGACGACTTCGCCAGGTGCAAAATCAATCTGGTGCTTAGGGTCTTCGACGCCCATGCGTTTTTTGATTTTGCTAATTTCGCTGTCGCTAACAGGGGTTGGCTCGGTGCCGCTGCCGACAAATCCAGTCACCCCTGGTGTGTTGCGAACGATATACCACGTTTCATCCGTCAGCTTCATTTCAACCAGCACGTAGCCCTGGAAGATTTTTGCTTCAACGACTTTTCGTTTGCCGTTTTTAATCTGAATTTGCTTTTCTTTGGGCACCATTGCGTCAAAAATCTTGTCGGCCATGTCGACAGCCTGAATACGAGTTTTGATGCTATCGGCGACTTTTTCTTCGTAGCCGCTGTAGGTGTGGATTGCGTACCATTGGCGGGTACTGTCATAACGATTCTTGTGAGCCATGTTTCTAGTTGCTTCCCATGATTAGTTTGAATAGATAGCTGAATCCTACGTCAAGGAGTAGGATGACCAGGACGAAAAAGAGAGTAAACGCGATAAGTGCACCGGTCATTCCCCATGTCGCACGGCGGTCGGGCCAGCGTACTTGGCGTAGTTCGTACCAAGAACCCTTGAGATATCGAAGGAGTGGAGCTAACGGATTTTTGAATTTACGTTGCGCCTTTTGCTCTTCTTTGGCAGCTCGCTGCTGTTTATTGGTATCGATAGCTGGTTTTACGCGAGCTACTTTGGTTGCTTTGGTTACCTTTGCAGGCTTTTTTGCATTACCTTTGTCACTTGCACTGATGCGTGTGATGTTGGTCTCGCTCTTGCCTTTTTTTGCTGGTGTTGCCACGAGTGATTACTCTCCCAATTAAAATAGTCTGCTTAGGCAGACTGTCAAGTCTTATACTACGCTAATCATGAATCAATGTCAAGGTGACTACTGTACTACTGCGTTTCATCTTCCTGGGTCTGAATAGTGAAGCCAAAGGATGAGCCATGATTCAGCCGGCTAGTCATTTCGATGTGAACGCCAAGTTTTTTGGCAAGCTTGGTGGCGACGTACAAGCCGAGGCCAGTTCCCCCGGTTTCGCGCGTACGGTAATCTTCGCTGCGATAGAATTTTTCGTAGATGTGGGCTTGATCGGACTTGCTAATCCCAATACCGGTGTCCTTCACCTTAAACTCGATCGTATCACCAACCTGCTGTGCGCTCACGATAATTTCACCGGTTTTAGTGTATTTGATCGCGTTCGTCACGAAGTTTTGCAACAACTCTTTCAGGTAGAGCCTGCTGGCCATCACTGGGCTAAGTCTTGGCGACAGGTCCAGGTTGAAGTGTAAGCCTTTTGCGCCTGCCTGGGGTGCATATTCGTTGTACAGGTCATGAACCATGGCTTTTACGTCGATTGATTCTGGTGTATCCGCGACGCCGCGCTCAGCTCTACTGAGCGTGCTAAGGTCGTTGACCATTTTTGCGAGGAAGAGAATTTGTTCGTGGGCAAGCGTGACGTTATCGACAAGTGTTGTCTTCGAAATATCGTTCCGACCCATCATAACCTGTACATTACTGAGCGTCCCCTCGGCAATTGTAATCGGAGTGCGGAGTTCATGACTGACGACACTAATAAATTCGTCGCGCTCTTCTTCGAGCGACTTCTGCTTAGTTATGTCACGTAAAATCACGATATATCCATCCTTGCCGCTTTCGTCGTGACTATCCGTACTTCGGATTGGCGAATAAATAACACTCAAATGTAGCCGTTCGCCGGAAATATGAGCGCTTAGATCGTCGCGATTTTCGACGCTGCGCGCTGCTCTCAGGTGCTGCGCTAGTTTGAAAGGCTTACCATCGGCGTCAACGAGCTTCACGACATCATCGATGGCTCGTCCATTCAGGCCAGTGTTTGTATCGAGCAGGCCGAGACTAGCGGCATTATATACCTGAATCGTACCATTTTTGTCTGTACTTAAGATTGCGTCCGCAAGATTGTTGACAATCGTGAGAATACGATCGCGCTGTAGTATTTCTTCGGCCTTGCTTCGTGATAGCTCGTCGCGGTCAACTTCCTGTGCCTGGCCAATCGTTACCGCGATGATGCCGACAATAAGTGTGCCCAGCATTGCGAGCAGGTTCCCGACGAAATACCCAGGAGTGTCGAGATGGAGCAGTACGTCGCCGATTGCGGCACCAAAGAACGCGAGAATACTGAGCCGCAGTCCGTCATACGAGAAGTAGGCGTAACCGGCCAGGAACAGAATCATCCATGTGTAGATAAAGGGGCTATTGAAGCCTGCGATGAAAAATACGTACAATGTTGCGAAGACGTGATATGCGATAAGTTGGAGTGCGGCGCTCCTTCGTGACATTGCTGGCACGAGGAACTGGTAAATTCCCAGAAGAAGCCACGGAATATTGATGATATAGCCCAGTATTCCGTCGACATGACTTGCCGATTCCAGGATGCCAGTTTGTAGCAGAACGCAATAAAACGCGAGGACAATTGGGATCAAGAACCCAGCAAATCGAATAATCCGCGCGGTTCTTTGGTTAACGTTTACCCCTCCCTGACTCATTACAGTTTATTATATGCATAAACGTCATAAATGCAAAGTAGTGAGCTAGACGGTTGGAGTTTCCCGCTTTATTTGCCGTCGATGCAGTTTATAGTGTGGATCGTAACGGGCGACTTCTGACCAAAATGCGGGCGAGTGGTTCATGTGGCGAGTATGGCAGAGTTCGTGGATGAGTACGTAATCGATGAGTTCATGGGGGAGCTTCATGAGGGCAATGTTGAGGCTGATAGTCCCAGCGCTACTGCAGCTTCCCCACCGGCCGCCACTGTGACTGAATCGTACGCGCTCGTAGCTGAATCCGTTGGCGGTTGCCAGTGTGGCCAGTCGGCGCGGCAGATACGCTTTGGCTTCACGTCGCAGCACTTTAGCTACCGCGTCACGAATGAGCTGCTGTACGGGCTGATCGCTGATTGTAGCGGTATTTGGGAGTAATACGACAATACGCTGTCGCTCTGTTTTGACCTGAGGCTTCGTTACCATGCCGGTCGGAACAACGGCAATAGAATGGCTTTTGCCGACGGGCTGGCCATGTTGGTAGTCGGTGGGCTTGTTGGTGTGCTCTGCGAGCTGGCGCAGCTGTGCGCGCGAGCTGCGTACGGTTTGCCTGATAAAGAAGAGTGGTGTGTAGACGGGAACAGACGCAACATATCGACCATCTGTGCCGATTTTTATGCGAATGGTTGATGCCCGTGCCGAACGACGAACAACGATTTCTCCCAGCTCATCATCGTTAAACGAGGTCATAGTTCCCTACCGTACTGTAATTGAGCGAGCGGCAGGTCGGGGTGTGGCAATGGGGCTAGACTTGGTTTCAGCTGCGGGTCGCGCCTCGGCGCTCAGGTGGCCCAGGACAACTTTTGCTTGGCTAGCGTACGTGTGTTTGCCACTAATGACGATTGGCTTTTCATCGGGGTGCGGCGGGCTAAATCGTGCAATGGCCGTGTCGAATTCTTCCCTGCTTAAGGATTTCGACTTGAGTGTACGGGCTCGAGAAGTTGCTTCGTCCGTTTGGACCCATACAAAAAGCGGGCGGTAGCCACGGCTCGATGCCCACCGTGCGAACTCGCTGCGGCGCACGCGGGAGTCTGCGTTGCCTTCAAACACAAATGTTTGTTTAGTTTTTGCTACCTCGCCGACGGTCAGCGCAATGAGCGCTCCTGCGGACTGTTCATCCTTAGCCAAGGCTTCAATCGCCAGGCTGTCAATAAAGGGTGCGCCAAATGTCGCGGCAAATTTTTCTGCAAAAAAAGTCTTACCACTCCCGGGTATACCCACCATCATAATCGCGTGCGGACGCGCCAGTCGTAACGATTTCATACATTTATTATACCAGTTTATTGCCCTCTTGCCATGCTCAGAAGCTAAAACAGTGGCAAAAGTAGTGAGCAATAGGGGCTGTGTTGGCTATAAGCATAAGGAGTACATAGTAATAATGATTATTGACATATTGTACAAAATTTGCTATAATCAAAATTATAAATCATTATTTGATGATGTGGAGAGCGAGGAGATGGTTATGACAAGGAATATTAAGGTAATGGTAGTAGGTGCAATCATTGCCCTTGCTGGACTGTTCTTTGCGGTTCCGGCATTGTATGCAACTGGTGGCAGCTGCACAGATCAGACCTCTGTGGTCAAGTGTGGAGTAAGCGGTAAGGCTGAAATATTAGCAGCCTACGACAAAAACGAACGAAGCACGCAGACAATCTATAACTACATGGGCATTACCCGTGCCGGGATTGTAAATGCATCATTTGTATCTGGCAACGTATTCCGAAACGGTGACGTTTTCGTAAACGGTCAAAAAGTAGCGACCGGCGCACGGACGGCTGGGCACAGCTGGGGTTCTGGCTATAGCCAGGTGAAGATTCCAAACACGACCGACGCCTATAGTTACACGACTGGCGCACTCGTCAGCGATAACCGTCCCCTACTCGTCAGTATGGTGAACGGTGAGTTCAAGTTTGCAATCATGACTGATTGCGGCAACCCGATCAAAGCAAATCCTGTACCTAAACCACCGCAGCCTGTATATAAATGCGACAATCTGGTCGCAGCGAAGATTACTCGCAACGAGTACTCATTCACCACGAACGCTGTTGCTGCTAACGGCGCAAGCATTCGCGACTACTCATACAACTTTGGTGATGGGACTACTGCGGCTGCAGGCGCTACGACTAAGCATACGTATGCGAAGCCAGGTACCTATACAGTTCGTGTGAATGTTCGCGTAACAGTAAACGGTCAGACCGTGAATGCGCCTGGCAAATGTGTAGTGACGGTAGTTGTTGCGCCAGAGCCTTGCCCAATTCCTGGCAAAGAAAGCTTGCCAAAAGATAGCCCACTGTGCGTAGAAGACAAGCCGTCTGTGAGTATTGATAAAACAGTCAACGGGGCAGAGCACGCAAGTGTAAAGGTTGGTGAGCACTTTACCTACCGGCTTATCGTTAAGAACACGGGCAACGTAATGTTGGACGATACGAAGGTTACGGACAAAGCGCCCGCAGGTATTAGCTTTGTTTCGAGCGCAACTGGCGAGATCGTCAATAACGCATGGAGCACAGTCATCGATGACCTTGACGTCGGTGAGAGTAAGACATTTGATATCACTGCAAAGCTGACTAAGTATGTGGCTGGGACGATGAAAAACACCGCGTGTGTCGACACCCCTACTGTTCCCGGCAAGCCAGATGATTGCGACGACGCAACGGTTGACACGCCAAAATTGCTCGAAGTCTGTCGCCTAGAAGACAAAGCAATCGTGACGATTAACGACGAACAGTTTGACGCTGCGAAGTATAGTGAAGACAAAACCAAGTGTGCGGAAACGCCGAACCCCAAAGCAGATACACCTGTTGTGACTGAGCTACCAAAGACGGGTATCGTCGATAGCCTTGGTGGTGGTGTTGGCCTGGGCGCAATTGCCGCCTCGCTGTACTACTACCGCGCTAGCCGCAGATTACTGTAAATAAATTTGAGCATAAAACTACCCCGACGACAGGGGTAGTTTTATGTAGGTCAATTGACATTCATTATAGCTGCCCGACGAGGTTCGCTCCACCGACAGGGGCACCGGCACCCGGTGGACGGCAAGTACCTGCTGGTGTACCGCGCAGACTACACTGTGTATCCCACCTCCCGCATTGGGCGAGCACGGTAGCTCGCAACCCAAAGCCGGGGTGTGCGCTGAGAAATCAGCGTGCACCCCGGCTATTTGCATTTTAGGGCTACTTATTTGTGCGGGCCATTGCCTTAGCGGCGAACAGGTCCAGGTAGTCGAACATCATACGGGCACCGGAAATGGTTTCCAGGTACGCGGTTAGCTCGCGTTTTACCTCTGCTTCAAGCCGTGTGTCGCTACGGACGATTTCGGCGGCTTCTTGCATGCGTACGTATGTCATTTCACGCTCGTCGCCACTTACTTCTAGGCACTCAATTGGTATGACGTCGGCAACACCACCGTCGGGTGTCGAAATCAGCACTTCAAAGTTCGCGATATCTTTCATCCATGATGTACCGCAGGCCTCTTCACCCACAACTGGTAGGTTGATGGCAACATCGGCGCCAACTGTCAGTGCGCGTCCAACTTCTTCGTCATAGTCTTCCACGTAGTGCACGCGCTCTTTGAGTCGTGGATCGGCGTCGATAAGGCTGAGTACTCGGTGGAGCTCACCCTTCATTGGGTCATCGTTCGGGTGCGGTTTGCCGGTCAGCACAAAGTGTGCGTTGTTATCGACAAGCAGCTCTGCCAGGCGCTCAGGGTCTTCAAACGGTAGGCTTGGGCGTTTGTAGTTCGCGAAGCGTCGTTTGAAATTGAACAGTACTGCGTCAGCTGGAATCTCAATCGGCTCACCATATTGGTCGCGACGCGTTGCGAGTACCTCATTCATGATGGTGCGGCCCTCTGCTTTGAGTGTGCGAATGGTATCAATATCGAGGCCCTCGATAGCTTCCGCATAACCTTCTGCCGGCGCGCTAAATTCATCGTAGATGCCACGCTCACGAAACAACTTCAGGATACCTGGGTTGATCCATTTGTTTGAAATACCGTTGGTGACGGCCTGAAACTCGACGCGCTCACCCGATTTTTTGTAATACTCAGCAACCTTAGCGTGCAGCTTACTGACACCGCTTTGTACGCCAGATACTTCAGCGGCAAGCAGGCTTAGTTTTAGCCGGCCGGCATGATCAAACATGTAGCCAACCCATTCGCGGACTTCCTGACTGTTAATGTTTGGTACAATTAAGTTTTCGAACTGAGCCCGACCAAATTCGCCTTCAACTGCCGGGACGAGTGTGTGATTGGTGAAGAGCGTGCGGCTGCGTGTGCGATCCAGGGCTTCTTGGAATGGCACACCCTGGCCTACAAGGTCGTCCAGCTGGGCGATCGCGAGGAATACCACGGGTGCTTCGTTAAGCTGGGTGAACGCAGGAGTGATGCCCTGGTCCTTGAGCGCTTTGTAGCCACCAAACCCGAGAGCTGCTTCTTGATACAGGCGATGGTCGCCGCTGTTACTGCCTGGGTACAGTTCACCGAAGTTTGGCTCGGTGATGGTGAGCATGGTGGTTGAGCCGAGTTGTCGGCCGTAGACATCCAGCCCGATGCCCACGTCAACACTGCTATTAATGCCAACCTGGCCTAGCCTTGTGTAGAGGCGGCTTGGATCTGTGTCATCGTTTCGTTCGTGCTGCCAAAAACTCTTCAGGACCTGATGGCTTTCCTGAGTGTAGAACGGTGTCAGCACAACTTGTGGTATGCCGAGGTCTTCGCACACACGGCGCGTGTCGCCGGCAAGTACGCCCAGGCCACCACCACCCTTTAGGTCGTTATCTTCGCGGTCATAAAATTCCATTGACCCGTACACGATGGCGACGTTTTTGTCCGTAGCGTTGAATTCGTTTTTGAGCGCAGTCAACGCGGCGCGGTGCGCTTCGTCATCGGTGCGCTCAACCAAATGGTCAAGTACGCGGTCAAACTTGCGCGCATCTTGGCGGCCCTGCAGATAATCATTCCCTGCTCTCTCTGTTGCTGGCATATGTTCCCCTCTGGATTTCAGCATTAATACAGTCCCCTCACCGACATTACCCATTCATTATACATTGCCTATGGCGAACCGGTGGGTGTAGTTTATGCAACACTTCACGCTTGGGCTTATAGCCAATCGAGAGTGTAAGGGGGGCGTGCGACGAGATTTCGTGCCTGCACGCGGTCAAAATAGATTTGCGCAGCTACCGACCACAGCTGCCGATCGTTACCCTCGGGCAGTGCGACGACTACGCCTGCAGGGTCTGTGTACACGCCGACGAGTTCTTGGCCGCTATGAATGACCGGCTGGATCTGCGCGGCAACAGCAGCTTCGTGCTCAAATGCAAATTTTTCTGCAGCATGGTGAATAAGTGCCTGTTCAAAAATCCACACCTTATAGCCGTGGTAGGTATCTCGCAGGTTTTCTCCGACATTTTTTGGCGTGCATGCGTAGCCAAATGGCGTTTCCAGCTGTTCTGCACGCTGGCGAATGGCTGAAAGGGGGAGCAAGTGGCTGTAGTAGTTCGGGATGTAGGCTAGGCTGTGTAATTCATCGGAAGATGCTTGTATGTACGGGCCATCTCCGTCCTGGTAAATCGTAAAGCCATCCTCACGTATAAAAGTAGCGATACCGCGTTGGTACATACGGTCAGCGGTGTCTGCATAGTACTGCGATTCGAGCGTGGCTGCGGCGCTAAGCATGCCGCGCGCTGCAATGAAGTGCGCAAGCGCGTAGCTGACTGGATATCGAGGCTCTTCTTTGGCATTAACACTCGGCAGGACGGAATCCTTCCAGTATGTGACGCGCAGGCCAAAACGGCCGGGAGCAGCATGATCGTCGCCTAGCCCTTTGGGTGGATTGTCGGTAAACAAGCCATTCTCATCGAGCATTTCCATGATATGTATTGCAGCGGCGTGCACGTTGTTACGATACTTTCCAATAAAGTCGGTGTAGGCTCCTGGGTCTACGATGCGTAGCTGTTCCACGCCTATTAGGAATAGGGCCGTTGAATCGCAGCTATTGTATTCAGTGCTCCGGTCTTCGCGACCTTCTAGGCTAATCTGTGCCACCTCCTGGTCTTCGATGTGAATCTCATGGTGAATCTTGCCAGGGTATGCCCCATTACGTGCATTTGTCTCGGCAGCCTGGAAGCGCACGCACATAGCTAGGTGTGTTTGCAGTAGGTGCGAATCGCCCGAAAGAATGGCGGAAACGGCATCGTCCCGTGGGAAATTAGACTCGTAACCGGGGAGGCCGGCGTTATAATACTCAAGCAGCTCCCCCTGGTAGAGCTTTTCGGCGACAAAGGGCTGAAGGTGTGGATTTGCTTCATTTTTTGTCTCTATTTGTTTTGTTTCCGACATGTCGGAAATATATTCGGCCATAAGTCTAGTATATAGCATGGTAGCTATAAGGCAACTAGTTTATGCTTGTTTTACAAAATGAATTCTGGTATTTATTCGCTCCAAGGGCGGCCGTACTTATCGGACTGTAGCAGTGCTTCGATGTCGTTGCGTATCTCGGTGACGTCTTCGTCGTTGAGTGGGCTAAAATCGTCGTAGAAGCCTGTTTCACGGTGCGGTAGCTGGACGGCGTCGCCATATTTCTGAATCGTCGCTGTCGTAGCGCGGCCGTATATTTGCATATGGAGTGTGGGGCCTTCTGGTTTATACACGCCCCAGTTGCCCATGTCTTGATAGTTCACGATGCCAACGTCAACGCCACGGCGAGCCATCGCTGATTTGAGCGCTTCGCCAACGACCATCGAAAGCTTCTGGTACTCTATGGCCAGTTTTGGCGTCAGCTGTGTGCGATCCCTCAGTGCGTTTTTGGGAAACACATATACATGCCCACCCTCAGCGCGGTCGATGAAAGGGCGCGATGCCGCTTGAATGTAAAAGTTTTCTGTCTCGTAAATAGGTATCTGTGTTTTCATAGTCATGTCTATAGCTTAGCATTTATTCTATATGGACGCCCGCGCAGTTGGTGCTACTATATTTACATGAAACATAATCAATACATGACTCGATTATATGCAGTTATGACGTTCGGTTCTGCTGTAGGCTTGGTCGCATCGTTTATGCAAATGATGGACAAGCTGGCACTGCTCAAAGATAGCGGCGCGGTGCTTGCCTGCAATGTAAATAGCGCGCTCAGCTGCTCGAGTGTGCTTAATGCCCCGCAGGCCTCGGTACTGGGCCCGCCAAACGCACTCATTAGCACGGTCATGTTCTGTTTCTTCCTTGCCATTGGGCTCGCCGGACTAACAGGTGGCGTTATTTCCAGGCGAATGCGATTTGTCACGCAGTCGCTGTCGTTGTTCACCTTGGCCTTCGGATTCTGGTTCCTGATGCAAAGCATCTTCGTGATACAGTCACTATGCATTTACTGCATATTTAACACGTTTGGGCTACTGCTAGTCAACGGCGCGTGGTTGCGGCTCAATTACACCGACATCAAACTGCACGCCAAAGTGAACGCGGCCATAAAGAACCTGGTCGCGAATGGGTTCGACATCTTAATCTGGCTAATTATCGCCATATTTATTATTGGTGCCGCGTTGTTTCAGTTTTTGTAATTTTCGCTTTCTTCGTTGCTTTAGCGCACCACGGTCTGGGCGCCAGCCGGAGCTGACGCGACCGTGATTCAACCCATTTGTCGGTGATAAAAAATAGACCAGCAGATGCTGATCAATTTTTTATGGCAGGGGCACGTGGAATCGAACCACGGTCTAAGGTTTTGGAGACCTTTATACTAACCGCTGTACTATGCCCCTATATGTACCAGGGTATTATAGCAAATTATCCAAGGTGTTGCTACAGGAGTTATTTGTCTTCTTCGAGTTTTACGCGGACCGCACGTTTGAAGTGCTTGTCGGCGACTTCATCAGCAAATCGTGGCATCGGTGGTAGCGCCAGCAGCTTGTCGGAGCCCGTCTTCCCGTCATCGAGGTCAATAACCGCTTCCACAAAGAACTTTTCGATAAGCCACTCGCGGCCTGGTGCGGTTTGGCCGACTACAGTAATGCGCCAACGGTTCTCGCCCCATTCTTCGGTTCGAATGATACGAAGAGGTTTTGCGAGCATAGTCTTGCCCTTGGGAATCGCTGCGATAATCTTTTTGATGGCTTTTTCGCCAACCTCTCTGTCGCGCACAAATATATCAACAGCGATGGTTCGTACACCCTTGGGCGTGACGTGGACTGCGGTGATGTTTTGGTTGTGTACCCAAATAACCTCGCCATTTAGTGCTCGTAGGCGGGTGCTGCGCAGCGTAAAGCGCTCAACGACGCCGGCAACTTCCATGAATGGCTCGATTTTTATAAAGTCGCCGATTTTGTACCACCCCTCAGTGATCATGACTGAGCCAGCGGTCAGGTCGCGCAAGATGATGCCGATTGTCTGCCCCGCCACGACGACAAATACTGTTCCGGCCCCGATGGCGGCAACGCTATTGGCAGAGGGGTTGTCGGAATACGGGCTAAGTAGTCGCCAGGCGTAGTACCCCACTATCGCTACAACGAGTGCACGGACAACGGCTACAGCAATACTCAGGTATGTCTCGGTCTGGCGTAGTCGCATGACATGGAGGTCATCTGAAGCGTTGTCGCTGCGTACTGCAACGATTTGTGCGACACGTACAATGGCACGCGAGAGGAAGCGGCTGAGCCAATACGCCAGTATAAGCGAAAGAATGAGAATCATGACGGAGCGAAATGCATTCGGCGTTGTCGCTAGTTCAGATATATCATGAATAGAATTTTGTATCTGTGAATCTGTCGGCATATATATAAGTATAACAAATTTGCCTGTGGATAAGATAGTGTGATAATTTTCACACGATTTTGTTGCCAAAAGCATAAGCGCGGGGCTATAATGGTTATGAAATGACCTATAACACCACAAGGAGACAGGCGGATACTTATTCGCGTGAGGTAAAATGAACATACTAATGCTAGGGTGGGAGTTGCCGCCTCACAACAGTGGAGGCTTGGGTGTGGCGTGTTACCACATGTCGAAGGCTCTCGCTCTGCATGGTGCCAAAATCGATTTCGTTCTCCCCTACTCTGCTGAACATCCTGGCACCGAATATATGACTATTCATTCAGCCACGACGCTGAATCCTATCCACAAATTTGGGCTCCTTGGCGCTTACGACAGCAAGTCTGTTGATGAGCTTGACCTTGATAAAGTTGATATGAAGGACCTGCAAACAATGCGTGGCATGCAAAAACGCTATGTGCAGTTTGTTGAACGGCTTGTTCAAACCACCGGTACGCCCGATGCGATTCATGCACACGACTGGCTAACGATGGAAGCTGGCATGCGTGCCAAGCAGCTTACTAATGCGCCGCTCGTGGTTCACGTGCATGCTACCGAATTTGATCGCTCTGGGTCCGACCAGGGTAACCCGATTGTTCATGAAATCGAGTATCAGGGGCTGATGATGGCCGATCGCATTATCGCCGTCAGTAATATCACCAAAAGTATTATCGTTCACAAATACGGCATCCCTGCAGACAAAATCGAAGTCGTACATAACGCGATTGACGTCGCGACGATGGGCAATTACGAATATGACGGCCGCACGTACCGCTACCTGGAGGCGCTGAAGTCGGAAGGTTATCTGATTGTTTCGGCTGTGACCCGCTTTACAGTGCAAAAAGGGCTGACTAACTTGGTGCATGGTTTTGCAAAAGCATGTAGTCGCTACGATAAAATGTGTCTTCTGCTTGCTGGTGATGGCGAACAGCGCGACGAACTGATTCAGCTCGCCGCCGACCTGGGCGTGAGTGACCGGGTGTTCTTCACGGGGTTTGTTCGCGGTAAGCAGTGGCGTGACGCATACAACGTATCTGATGTTTTTGTGATGAGTAGTGTCAGCGAACCATTTGGCTTGACTGCTCTCGAGGCTGCGCATCACGATACCGCGCTGATAATTAGCAAACAGTCTGGTGTAGGTGAAGTGCTTAATAGCATCTTCCGTTATGATTTCTGGGATGTCGATAAGTTAGCGGATCAGTTAGTGGGTATCGCAACCTCACCGGCGTTGAAGTCTTCGCTAAAAGAAGACATTAAGCAGGAATACGCACGCCTCAGCTGGAATGATGTCGCCCGTAAATGTATCGTTCTATATAACCGCATGAAGATAGGAGCAACTGCATGACGGGTCGCGGCATAGTCCTTTATCTACACGTACATCAACCATGGAGAGTCCGTGACTACACTGTGTTTGATACAGCCGAGAGCCACGACTACTTTAGTAGTACGACCGAAGTGCACCGCAACAACCGCACTATCTTCGAAAAAGTTGCAGATAAGTCATACCGCCCAATGAACGCAGTGCTCAAAAAGATGCTTGATAGTCATCCTGAGTTCAAGGTGTCTCTTAGTATTACTGGCACATTCATGGAGCAGGCCGAACAGTGGGCGCCAGATGTTATCGATAGCTTCCGCGAGCTGGTGCAGACTGGTCGCGTAGAAATCGTGAGCGAAACCTACTACCATAGCCTTGCGTTCTTCTACAGCCGCAGCGAGTTTGAGTATCAGGTCGAAGCGCACCGTAGCAAAGTACGCGATTTGTTCGGCGTCGAAACAACTGCCTTCCGCAACACAGAGCTTTCTTATAACGATGAACTTGCTAAATGGGCAGACGGCTACGGCTACAAAGCAATTATTACCGAAGGCTGGGATCCCGTGCTCGGTTGGCGCAGTCCTAACTATGTGTACAAGCCGGTCGGTACTGACAATATTAAGCTACTCATGAAAAATTACCGACTGAGTGACGACCTTGCCTTTAGGTTCAGCAACAAAGCCTGGGAACAGTACCCGCTGAATGCAGATACGTATGATGACTGGGTGAACAGTAGCCTGGGCGATGAGGGCGAAATTGTAAACCTGTTCATGGACTACGAAACCTTTGGCGAACACCAATGGGCTGACACTGGTATCTTCGACTTCTTTGAAGCGTTTGTTGGTAAGTGGTTACAAAATGACGCCAACACATTCTATACCATCAGCCAAGCCGCCGACACATTCGAACCAGCAGATGACGTCAGCTCGCCGAACACTATTACTTGGGCAGACACCGAGCGTGATTTGACTGCCTGGCTTGGTAATAGTATGCAACACGAAGCGATGCACCACCTGTATGCCCTGGAAGAAGACATCCTGCGTACTGGCGATACCGAACTGATTTCCGATTGGCGCAAGCTTACCACGAGCGACCATGCTTACTATATGTGTACGAAATGGTTTACGGACGGCGATGTTCACGCGTACTTTAGTCCATACGATTCACCATATGATGCGTTTCTTTACTTCATGAATGCACTCCGGGATGTTCGATTCCGCCTGATGCAACACCACCGTGGAGGGTGGTAGTGGCAAGACCGATAGTACTAAGCAACGGCGAACTGCATGTCGGCATCAACAAGTTTGGTGAGGTGCACGACTTCTATTACCCCTACGTCGGTCTCGAGAATCACGCAGCCGGACAGTTGTTGCGCCACCGACTTGGTGTATGGGTTGACGGCACGGTTAACTGGCTCGATGGAGACGGCTGGGAGTTTGAGTTTAGCTACCCTCATGAGGCACTGATCGGGCATATTGTCGCGCGCAACACCCATATTGGAATATTGCTTGAATTTGACGACAGTGTTGATGCCGAGTTTAGCGCATTTATGCGTAATGTCCACGTTGTTAACCTGCGCGAAACGCAGCGGGATGTCCGAGTATTCTTCCATCAGGCATTTGTCATTGGCGATTCGCGCAGTAACACCGACACGGCGCAGTATTTGCCTGACGCAAACGGTATTTTACATTACCGCGGTCGTCGCGCATTTATCGTATCTGGCCAAACCGATGGCGGCGGTTGGTTTGATCAGTATACAGTGGGATTGTTTGGTATCGAGGGCTACGAAGGTAGTTATCGGGATGCTGACGACGGCGAACTCAGTTCAACTGCGGTTGAGCATGGTCGGGTTGATTCGGTGCTACGGTTTAAATTGGCGATGGAACCACACAGCTCGACCCGGCTTCACTACTGGGTAGCTTGCGGCACATCCACTCGCGAGGCACTATATATTCACAAGCAATTAACGACTCAGGGTCTCCACAAACGGCTAGAGCGGACTGTTAACTGGTGGTCGGAATGGCTTAAGCCAGCGACCGAGGTAGCAAATAAGCTGCATAAATCTCATCGCCACACGTTTTTGAAGAGTGTCATGCTCATTAAGTCGCACATTGATAAACGCGGTGCGGTAATCGCAAGCACAGACAGCTCCATGTTGAATTACTGGCGTGACGCCTATGCCTACTGTTGGCCGCGCGATGGCGCCTATGTGCTGTGGCCACTGATCCGCATGGGCTATAAGGACGAGCCGTATCGGTTCTTCGATTTCTGTCGCCGCGCGCTTACACCTGGCGGATACTTGATGCACAAGTACCGTGCAGACGGTGCGCTGGGAAGTAGCTGGCACCCCTATCTTCACGAAGACGGTGTGGTAGCGCCACCTATCCAGGAAGATGAAACGGCACTTGTGCTGTTTGTGTTTAGCCAGTTTTATCATACACACAAGGATGCGTCGCTTCTTAAGGAATTTTATGAGCCAATGGTTATGCCGATGGCGAATTTTTTGGCGAGTTACGTTGATAGTCGCACTGGTCTCCCTAAGCCTTCCTACGATTTATGGGAAGAAGTGTACATGACAACAACGTACACAACAGCTGTGGTTCATGCAGCATTACTTGCGGCGGCCGACCTAGCAGAAATACGCGAAGACAAAGACAGCGCGGTGCAGTGGCGTTCTGCTGCGAGCGATATACATGAAGCGGCTGGTCGCCAGTTGTATAACACCGATCGAAAAGCGTTTTATAAAGGCATTACCGTGAGTCCAGACGGTGTGGTTACCAAAGACCCTACGGTTGACTTGTCGAGTATCTTCGGCGCGTTTATGTTCGGCCTGTTCCCTGTTGCGAGCGATGAAACAAAATCGGCGATTGCAACTGCGTCGCAACTATTCGGGCTAAGTGAATCACAGCCCGCGTTACCGCGTTATGAAAATGATGACTATCGTCGCTCTCACGCGGAAATTCAGGGCAACTGGTGGCTCGTGACAACCCTATGGATGGCGCAATACAACCTAGAAACTGGCGACACAAGAGCGGCTCAGGTAGCGCTTGATTGGGTACGCGATATTGCGTGGAGTACGGGTGTGATGCCCGAGCAGGTAGATCCGCTTACGAGGGAAGAGCCTTCGGTATCGCCACTTACCTGGAGCCAGGCAGAGTATGTATCAACCCTTTTAGACACAATTACGGACAAATAGTCATGGGATCACGTGAACGAATCGTCCTTCGAACGAAACGCATTATGAGGCACATGACGCCATCGCACATCGTGAAGACGCGCATGACTCGCAGGTTGATGCGCGATTTTGCCGACAAAGTGGGAATGGTGTCCTTTGGGTACGTTAGCCAGAACGATGACGAGCACCGGCTTGTGCGGGGTCATACGGTTTCGGCGACCCACACTGACAATAATTACTCCATAGGCACTTTACGTGGGTATGATGTCATGATGGTCTCGCGTAATGACGTCATTACTACTCGACACCGTCAGCAGCAGCGATGCCATTGGTTGATTTGCGCCATCGATCTCCATACTCGAATTGACCTACCTCACTTGTACGTGGGGCATGCGGCGCGAGAGGAAGCGTTCCTTGCGTCATACGAGCGATTGCATCGACTGAATATGGGTATGTATGCAGCTTATCCCTCGCAGTTCCTTAGCGAATATGCGGTATATGGATTACCTGCGGACGGCATTGAGATTGAACAAACGATTACTCCTGAAGTAGCGCTTGTAATCGCAACTCATTTTAGCGATGCGAGCATAGAAATCGAGAACAATACCATGTATCTATATATAGAAAGCCAGCACCCCACTGAGGTGCTGTTAGAGAAAATGCTTTCAAATGCGTTATGGCTCGCGGAATCAATCGATACTGCATATGCACCAGAGGCGCCGCAGAAAAGTGACGAAGCCTAGCCTTTGCGGGGTTTGACTTCGTTGCGACCAAGAGACTTTTTGGTTTCGACGTACTTCGCGTGTTTGCGTGCTTTAGGGTCGTACTTCATAAGCTCCAGCTTATCTGGGGTGTTCATTGTGTTCTTGCGAGTAACGTAGGTACGGTGACCGGTTAGTTCGCTGACGAGTGCAATAATTTTGCGCTTAGTATTCGTTTTCTTTGCCATAAACTTCCTTTAACGGTTGATACTATAATTCAATGCTTTAGTTTAGCAGAATTTACGCTGTTTGACAAGGGTCAGCGATAATTTGTAAACGTAACAGCAAAGTCGAAGTCTGCTCCGCGCAGTGCTTGCATGACCGACTGTAGTTCGTCCTTGCTCGCGCTCGTGCAGCGGACGGCTTCTCCCTGGATTTGTGTTTTTACTTTGGGGTGAGTTTCTTTGAGTAGCTTCGTAATCTTTTTGGCATTATCTTGGCTTAGCCCATCGCGGAATGGCACTTCTTTGGTGGCGTGGAAGTTGGCTTCGTTTACTTTACCCGTTTCATCGAGTACTTTTGTGCTTACTTCACGTTTTGCGAGTGTTTTTCGAACAATGTCGACGAGCGCATCAATCTGCCATTCATTGCTCCCTGTTATCTTGAAGCCTTTTTTGTCAGCCATCCACTCTACTTGCGCGGGGGTTCCCTTGAAGTCGAATCGGTTTGCGATTTCGCGCTCAACCTGACCGAATACGTTATTCATTTCTGCTTTATCATAGGTGCTTTCAACGTCGAAACTGAATGTAGCCATATATCCTCCTGTTACTATTAACATTATACAGTGTATCTGTTAAAATATGCTAAGCGCAATTTAAGTGCGAATGGCAGTGTGCCGCGATAGCTCAGTTGGTAGAGCGCATCCATGGTAAGGATGAGGTCTCGGGTTCGACCCCCGATCGTGGCTCCATTTTTGTAGGATTTATTTTTTTAACAAATCGCCGATGGCCCTAATGCTGAGCGCGCCAGCACTATAGAACGACGGTAGGTCGTTTGCGCCCGTTTCAACTCCGAGAAAGTGGTACCCCGCATCGCGGGCGGCTTCATAATCACGTAAGCTGTCACCCATGTAGAGCACTTGCTGCGGGCTTACGTCGATTGTATCGAGCCAGCGATTAGTCGGGTCAAATACCCGAGGGTCAGGTTTGTGGAACTCGCTGTCGTCGCTCGTTTGAAAGTAGTCGAATAGCTCGAGCGGAATCCCTGTTGCGCTGAAATCGTGGTAAACATCGTTGCGTGGTGATCCTGTCACGACTCCTAGTGGATAGCCCGATGTTTTCAGCGCCCGAAGTACTTCGCTAGCGCCGGGCAGCGGCTGTTTGAGAAACTGACTACTGTAGGAAATAACGGTTTCGAACACTGCTTGGTACCGTGCTTCATCATCTGCAGGTACCTGATACCATTTTTCAATGAGTTGGTGGAGTGGCTTGCCCCAGTCGCGCTTCATATCATCGGTGTTAAGTATAATGTCGAAGTGCTTGTTCGCAACGTAAACGTGCTGTCGTAATTTTGCTTCGATTGACCCTACGATAGTATCATCCCAGTCCAATACGACCACCCGGGCATTCTCCGGAATAAAGTGGTGGTTGAGTGTTTCTGCCATGGTTCCTCCAATCCACCCGTTTGTTGCCAGTGTAGACTATAGTACGTCTAGTGGCAAGCGAAGACGATGGCAAAGCGGCGCAGAACTGGTGTATACTGAATAGAATGGTTCAACATGGTCAATATCCCGACGCTTACTACCGCGTATCGCTCAAGGCGGTTATTCGTAATGATAAGCACGAAGTCTTGTGCGTCAAAGAAAATGGCACCTGGTGGGAGCTACCGGGTGGCGGCATTGAGCATGGTGAGGACGTGCGAACGGCGCTCGCGCGTGAGCTGCAGGAAGAAATAGCCTACGCTGGTGATTTTACCTACGAGTACATTGATATTGTGACCCTGTACGATGCGCCTAACGAGCGGTGCATGATGCTGGTAGGCCTTGAGGTAACACTCCTTGATGAATACACTTTGGCTCACGGGGCTGATGTGAGTGATGCTCAGTGGATTGATCCTGCCATGCTATCCGAGGAAGACGCACGCGCAAGTCGCTCCATAGTCAGGTTCGCGCACGATCCGGCACATGATGTCGCATTTGTACGCGAGTACGACGAAAAGCGGCCCTAAACTCTAATAAAAGTATCATTCTATTTTTGTGATGCTTACGGTAGAATGTAACTAGGACAACATGCAGGTGTCATAAGTAGCCAAGGAGGTGCTATGCAAGATCAGAATCAACCCAATAATCAGCCGCTAGGGCAGCCATCACCAACTCCAGAGCAGGCTCCTGCTCCCGCTCCAGTGCAGCCTCAGGCCACATCGGTCGCTCCATCATCATCAGCGCTTGGCGTTATTTCGCTCATCGCAGGTATCTTGGCATTTTTGACCGGATTCTTGTGGTTCCTCAGTGTTCCACTCGGTATTGCTGCGGTCGTTTTGGGTGTATTTGCAATCAAGAAGCTTTCGGGCAAGGGTATGGGTGTTGCCGGACTGGTACTCGGTGCTATTGGCCTGTTGTTTGGCCTAGGTATGCTTCTCTTTACCGTCGTTCTTGTCAGTAGTCCTGATGTACAGAAAGCTATCGAAGAGTCTTCGTCAGAAGCATCTTCATCAGTCTCAAGCGCAGACTGGGATGCAGACGCAGCATACGAGAAGATCACTACTGGTATGACTAAAGCTGAAGTAGAGTCAATCACAGGTAAGGCGTCGGACGATTGCTCAGCCAGTGAATCACAATTCGGTAAAACGGAGTTCTGTACTTACGGTAACTACATTACCGACGGTGCAAGTATCTCAGTGAGCTATATGGACGACAAAGTCAGCTCAAAGACTAAACTATAAATTGCGTATAAATAGAAAATACACCCACTATACGGTGGGTGTATTTATTTGGTACCGGAGGTAGGACTCGAACCTACGAACCTAAAAAGGGGGAGATTTACAGTCTCCTGTCATTGCCGCTAGACGACTCCGGCGCAGATTGTAATCCATACATGCACCAACGAAACTTCGTTGACACATCGTGGAGCCGCTTTACGGATTCGAACCGTAGACCTGCTGTTTACAAAACAGCTGCTCTAACCAGCTGAGCTAAAGCGGCATATTATAAAAAGGTACATCACCAAGTTTATCCTATGTTCCCCTATTTGACAAGGGTTACATGACCACTTTGCGGACTTGATGGATCTGCTTTGTGAGTGGATTTTTTGAGTTTACTGCAGACGCAATTCGTTCACGGATTTCGAGTGCCTTGTCTTCTTCGCCAATTCGGCTATACGCGTCGGCAAGAATGTGGTAGCTCTGGACACTTGGATCAATCTGAACTGCTTTTTCGAGGGACTCGATCATCTTCTTGTGGTGCCCAAGCTTTTCTTGCACTTTCGCGTAGGCAATATGCCGTGCCGCGAGTGAATCTTCGATAGCCAGGGCTTGTTCGAACGCGAGCGCTGCTTTTTCATAATGGGCTGTCTCGAAGTAAATCAGGCCTACGTTATGCAGGCTGCTGGCGCTTGGCTCGAGGCTTTGTGCAATCTCAAAACATTCAATGGCGTCGCTATATGCCTGCTGTTTTGCATACAGTATGCCAAGTCGGTTGTACGCTGTGGCATTCTTTTCATCGACACGCAAGATAGTTAGGAGGGCTTTTTCAGCACGCAGGTATTTACGATCACGGAGTGATTCCTGTGCGATATCCCATAGTTTATCAAGCTTCCCTGATAATTTTTGCGGAATATCAGCAACGACCTCATCAATTGTCTGTTGGCGTGTTATAGCCCAGACACAGAGTGCAACAACAAGGAGTAGTCCTAGCATATAAGTTTATTATACCACAACCGTGGCGAGCTGCAGCTTTACGTTCCCATTTGCGGCGATACGATCATAAGCCGTTGCGAGTTGGTCGGCTGTGACAATAAGCGCGCGAGGGTCGTTGTTCTTCATGCTGTGCGCGAGGATAGTCTGGGCTGCGGTGATGAGCTGTAGCGCCCCCTGGCGGTCATTCTGGTACTTTGCTATCACGCTGAGTTTCGCGTGTGCATCGCCCTGCAGTAAATCCCGCGCATCCGTAATACTATGAATACGCTCAGCAAATTCTCCACTACCCGATGCTAGTCGTATCAGTTCCGCAGGACGGCCGCTGGCAAGAAAGAGCAGCTGATTCATTTGCTTTTCATCAGCAACGCCGAGCGAAGTTAGGAGCGCACGGGATTCCTCGGTGCTGATACGACGCAGCGTATGACGTTGTACTCGTGACAGGACTGTGGCTAGCAATTTATTGCTGTGATGGCTAGTGAGAATAAAGTGGACATTTGGTGCTGGCTCTTCAAGCAGCTTCAGGAAGGAGTGCTGGGCTGCGGCGACCATCTTGTCTGCATCATCGATGATAAATATTTGACGAGATAATGTCTTGCCTTTCGTGGCATCGTACAAGCCGCGGATTTGCGTGGCTTTTATGCTTCCCTTTAGCGTGTCGATGGTACCATTTTTGTCGGTGGGCAGCACGATGCTTGCAAGCTGTTTGCCTGCCAAGTGAGTGGCTATCGTGAGCAGCCCTATGCCAACGGGACCATCAAGTAGGAGCGCATGCGGCAGCGTATCGCGAAGTCGTTCGATGTTGAAGCTTGTCTTATTATAAATCGGCGACGTCATTGTACACCTCTGGGAAGAACTGTTCATACGTCTTTGGGACTGGGGCGATGAATGTTTGGCGTACGCCTAGGGCTGTTGTTACTACTAGCTTATATGCATGGAGGAATAGGCGTTCGGCGACCTTACCGTATACCCTATCGCCCCGAATAGGCGTACCAAGGTATGTCAGATGTACGCGGAGCTGGTGTGTACGACCGGTAAGCGGGTGGAGCGCGACGAGGCTTTTGCCGCCTGCGGTATCCAAAACCTCATAGTCTGTAACGGCGGCCTTACCCTTGCTGTCGGCGCGGAATGTGCTTGGCGCGCTCGGGTTACGCCCGATAGGTACATCGATTTTTGCTTTGAGCTGCTTGGGTGTACCCTCAACAACAGCCACATAATATTTTTTGGCCTTACGGTCAGCGAATTGTTCTTTAAGAAGCGCGAAGCTTTCGGGTGTGCGTGCACCAATGATAACTCCGCTTGTGTCGCGGTCTAGCCGATGCACAATACCTGGGCGATTGGTGTCGAGCCCGACGGTTGTATAGCGCCGGAAGAAGTCTGCAACAGTGAACTCATCGTTGAGGGCGCCCTTGCTATGAGTCAGAACTCCCGCGGGCTTGTTGACGACAATAACGTCATCATCTAAGTATATAATTGGTAGTTCATGAGCGCTAAAGTCAATGCTATCAGGTACGTTAATCGCAATACTATCTGCTTCGGTAACGTCCTGTTTTGCATTTTTCGCTGGCGTGCCGTTTACAGATACATGACCCGCTTTGATGTGTTTTTGCCATGTGCTACGGCTAACTTCAGGGTGTCGCTCCGCGAGTAATACGTCGAGCCGCTGCTTACCGCTGATGAGCTGGAATAAATACGCATCCTTGCCCTTAAACGGCAGCCCGTAGGTGGTAAGCTCGCTCGTGGGGTTTTCGAGAATGACACCTTCGGCATCGCTCTTTGCAGTATAGATTTGACGCATGATGTAGCTGCTGTCGTCTTCGGCTGCCTCATCAAATAACACGTAGTAATGGTGTCGATTAAATCGAAACGCTATCAGCTGATTTGTAGGGCTGGGGTTGCTTTGTTTGACATGTTCGATATGGCGGGGTACGTTGCTGTCGTCGGCCACGCGGAATCGACGGAGGATCGCAAGGAGGTCGCTGCTCGTGACTTTCATTAGGCGCGTAACCCAACTGCTTTTTGAACGCGAAGCAACGTTGCGTTAGCAACATCATTCATGGCGCGTTCGCTTGATTCGAGTTTAGCTACTATCGCTTCATCATTGACGTCAGCCAAGCGTTCCTGGAAGCCGCGCAAAAAGGCTGCCATCTCCTCGGCAACGACTTTTTTGAAGTCACCGTAGCGTTCCTGTCCTTCGAACTCTGCCGCAACTTCGGCAACTGGCTTACCGCGCAAAAGCGCAAGGATATCCAGTAGGTTGCTAATGCCTGGTTGTGTGGTTTTGTCGTAATGAATGCTCGCGAGGTTGTCGGTAGTAGCACCCATGATTTTTTTGACCGCTTCTTCAGGGCTGTCGCTCAGGAATATCACGCCCTTGCCTGTTTCATCGCTTTTGCTCATTTTTTTGCTTGGGTCGAGCAGGTCTTTGATGCGTAGGCCTTGGTCTTTGCCAAAGAATTCGTGTTGCTTGGCAACAGGTTCTGGCACGACGAACAATTCACCGAACTTGCTATTCATACGCTCTGCGATATCGCGGGTAAATTCAAGGTGCTGCGTTTGATCGTCGCCAACGGGCACGTACTGCGCGTTATAGAGCAAGATATCGCTTGCCATGAGGACCGGGTAGTCGAACAAGCCAACACTCACTGTACCCGCATTGTTCAAAAGTTGCATAGTTGCTTTGCGGGTTTCTCTATCAACAACATCCAGCGCCCCCGCCTCTTTTAAGGTGGTATTTGCAAACTTCGCAGACTTGTCTTTGAATTGTGTCATGCGGCTCATTTCACCAAATCCAGTAAAGCTGTTTAGGATAATAGTTAACTCACTGTGCGCGGGCACGTAACTCTGGCGGTAAAGGTGGATGGAGTCGTTATCAAGGGGCAAGCCGGCTGCTGCATATACCCGGGCATTATTCATAATTGATTCATATAGCTTGCTGTGATCAACGGGTGTCGTGAAGCTATGGAGGTCAGGGATGAAAAAGTTGACATCATATTCTGCTGAGCGAGTTTTCGCCATATCGATAATCGGCATCATCGCGCCAAAATAGTTACCGATATGGAGGTCGTTGTTGGCACGTATGCCGGTGAGAATTACTGGTTTAGTCATAGTTGTTTCCATTATAGCGTAATTTCCTCTGGCATGCTCGCCTTAAAGCCTAGGTAGTCGGTTAGTTTCTTGTATGAATTCTCTCCTGTCATGATGGGCACAAAGCCAAGAGCGTTCATTTCGAAGTTGACAAAGGTTGTCGCTTGCTCGGACGTCACCTCATTTTTGTAGATTTTATCGATCATCGTGAAGTGCTGTTTTGCGATATGTGGTGCATTGCCATCTATGAAGTTGTGTAGATCCTGACTTATGGCGTCGAGTACTGCGGAGGTAATGTGGTGGTTTGGCACTTCATATCCAATGACATTGTCGCCGAGCGTTGCGACATCGCTGAGCGAGTGGACTGTCAGGATAGTATCGATATGGCTGGCGCCCAGGAAGCGTCGTCGCATTGCCCCGTCGAGTCCACCCACGATGAGGCAGTTTGGCTGCTGGCAACTGGTCGTGTGCATGTCGAGTACGACATCGGGCTTAGTGTGCCCAATGTAGTCGCTAATCTCGCGGGCACGCTGTTCTTCGTAGCGTGTGCCCCTGCTGCCGTAGCTACGGTTTAGGTCGCAGTCAATGTAGCGCGTCCGTGCAGCGAGCGCGCGCGGGTTGGCAATAATGAAATCGATATACTCGAGTAGCGGGGAGCGCTGCTGCAGAAGCCGTTGGTACAGCTTGATACCGAGCAACTCGTTGCCGTGTGTTGCGGCGATGATGAGAATTTTCATGGAGTGATTGTCTTTCTGGTAAGTATTGATAATGATAAAAAGTCGCCTAATGCGGCGACCAACTGTCTTTAGAGAAGAAAATCACCAAGAACACAGGCCGCCACACGCAGTTCCTGGACCCCAGTACCGATGATTGTGTATGCAGCTCATATTACTATTATACGACGCTATTGTGCTTGTGTCGATACCCTCGTTGGCTTCACGTTCGCTATAGACCGCTCGATTGTTTTTACGACCTTTGATTCTAGTAAGCCTTTAATTTCATGGCCAGCGATAACAGATGACCATGTGATGCTCGGGTATTCTTTTGCTAGCCTGCGAACTGTTGATTCATTGATAAATGGATCGAGTTTTCCGGTGAGGATGGTCGTTGGTTTTTTGAGCCGTATAAGGTCGCGCATAGAGGTTTGGTTGATAATTGCTGTTTCGAGCGTACCGAGAAAGGTCGGTAAATCGATACGTGATACATCAAACCCTTGATTCACGAGCTTATATTGCGAAGCAAGGACGAATAGCTTAGCAAGGGAATCTGGATGGCTACTGATGGCTGCATGGACATTCTGAAGCATTCTGCGCGGATGATACACGATGGTTGACTTGGGCTCCCTATCGATGTCGTATAGCGGCGGACTAACGAGAATGAGCTCGCGCGTCATTATGGGGTATCTGCGTGCAAATTCGATGGCAACCAGGGCTCCGAGCGAATGGCCGGCGATGATGACAGGGCCGGTAATTCGCATTGCAAATAACGTGGTGGCGATACTATCTGCCTGGATACGGGCACTGTAGGTGTTCCAAGCGGGTTTTGGCGATTTGCCGAACCCAAGTAGGTCTAGTGCGATAACCCGTGAATGTGCGGGTAACTTCGATGCAGTGTTGTCCCACATTGCTGTTGAGCTACCGATGCCATGAAGCAAGATGACGGTCGCTGCGTATTGCTTGGGAGCCTGGTAGTGAACAGTGTGTAAAATATATGGCGCTTTAAGCCATTTGTGAAGAAGTTTTTGCCACATACTCTTAGTATACGTTGTCACCGGTAAAGTGTGTAGTGTGGCTAGCCTCGCGCCATCAGATAATCAAGCAGCGCCATGCGGGCGTATAAACCATTGCCTGCCTGTCGGAAGTAGAGCGCGCGCGGGTCGCGGTCGACATCTGTCGTAATCTCACCGACGCGCGGCAAGGGGTGCATAATAATGGCGCTCGGGTTCATGACGTCAAGCACGTTCTGATCAATCACGAACTCTTCATCCTGCATCGACTCACCGGGGTCGAACCGTTCTTTTTGTAGCCTTGTCCAGTAGACGACGTCTGCTTGCTTGACCGAATCGTGTACGTTATCTGACTCACGAAACGAGGTGCCTGCCTGGGTAAGTTCCTGCTTGATGTCATCGGCGATGCGAAATGATGGTGTAGAAACGAAGGTAACGTCGTTGCCTGGGTACAGCGCGAGTAGACGCGCTAGTGACCGTGCTGTGCGGCCCTGACGCAAATCACCGCCTATCGTGACACTCAGGTCGTTGAGCCGTCCGAAATGCTCGTAGATAGTGTAGCTGTCGAGGAGCGCCTGAGTTGGATGCTCCCCTTTCCCATCACCGGCGTTAATAATTGCCATGTGGTCTGCCGCTACCGCAGCGGCACGCGCAGCTGCGCCAGTTTCGGGATGCCGAATGACGAGTGCGTCGACATGATAATTGTTGAACATCTGTATGGTATCTTCGAGCGTTTCACCCTTGGCTGCGCTGGAAAATTCTTTGGCGTTTTCGGTTTGATCTTTGCCGATGCCTAGCTTGGCCGCAGCAAGACCAAAGCTGCTACGAGTTCGAGTGGACGGTTCATAAAAAAGCGAGTACATTTGCCTGCCGATATGTCGAGAAGCTAGTTCGCGGCGTTCGTCAATAGTACCGTTGTCTAGGCGGCGCATCTCGCTTGTTTTGTCAAAAAAATAACCCAGATTTTCTGGGCTGAAGTCCTTCGTTGAAATAATATTCATATATGTATCATACAACGTGCTTATGCTACCGGCAACTGCCCGGCTGGCCCCCTAGCACCAAAAGAGCTATAGTAACACTATGAAGATATTTTCAGTTGCGGTGTTGATATATAATCCCAAAAGCACGGGCGATGCTGAACCAAAGGCAAAAGTAGTCGCTAAAGAGCTTGAGGCACTGGGGCTGCGGACGGTGCTTTCTCCTACCCGACATGCTGGTCATGCCATCACTTTGGCGCGAGAGGCTGCGCTTAGCAGTCCGCGACCTCTCATTGTATCGGTGAGCGGAGATGGCGGGTACAACGAGGTTATAAATGGCGTGATGTCAGCATTGGAGAAGTCTTCGCAGGTCCGGCCCGTCGTGGCGGTTGTGGCCGCAGGAAATGCCAATGACCATAAGCGCACGATGCGCGATGATGTGTCGCTGGCCGAGCTGGTTCGCACCAAGAAAGTAAAGCCGCTCGATTTATTGCGCCTGACGGTGCGGTATGATAGCGAAATTGTTCAGCGGTATGCTCACTCCTATATTGGACTTGGGCTTTCCGCTGAGGGTGGTAAGGCTATAAATGAAAGCGAGAAGGGCGGTTTACACGAGGCAAATGCAATTTTGCAAACACTTCGCAACCACGAGCCGTTCATGGTACGCCGTCCAATGGGCTGGCGTCGCTACGATAGCCTCGTATTTGCAAATATTCCTGAGATGGCGAAAGTTATTAAATTAAGCAAACATCGCCGAGTTCGCGATGGTCAATTTGATGTGCTTGCGATCCCCCACCATTCTTGGTGGAACGTCGCCGTTACACTCCTTAAATCTGTTGTGGGTGTTCACCCCGGCGCAAAGCGTCGTAGACATTTCGATGCGCATGTGCGCAATTGCCCACTCATTCAGCTCGATGGCGAGGTTATCGAAGTGCCAAAGGAATATCACCTTCAAATTGCTGTACGTAAGCGGGTGCTTGAATCGTTATATGACTAGCCAAATAAGCAAATATCCCCTCGTAAGGGGATATTTGTTATGCGATGTACGCTTAGCGCTTTGAGTATTGTTCGCGCTTACGAGCACTGCGAAGGCCGTATTTCTTGCGTTCTTTTTCGCGTGGATCGCGACGCAATAGTTCTGCTTTCTTGAGCGTGCTTCGAAGATCAGGCGCGCCAACGGTGATTGCTTTTGCAATCGCCATTTTAATAGCGTCTACTTGACCTGCGAGTCCACCACCGCTGACGCGGATAGTGACATCAAACTCCTGCTGTTTACCAACCAGCGCAAGCGGGTCAGTAATTTCAGCGAGCATTGTTTTGTTGCCTGACAAGTAGTCGGCAGCTGGCTTGTCGTTAATTGTCACATTGCCCTTGCCCTTGATTAGGCGAGCGCGTGCTGTGGCGGCTTTACGACGGCCAAGACCGTAGTCGTATGTTTTAGCATCAGCCATATTACTTTACCTCAACTTTCTCAGGTTTTTGAGCCGCGTGGGCGTGTTCGCTGCCTGCAAAAATCTTGAGGCGAGCCATTCGCTCTGGGCTTAGTTTGTTCTTTGGGAGCATCCCGCGAACAGCAGCTTCAATGATGCGCTCTGGGAACTTCTCGCGAACTTCCTTCAGCTGCGCGTCCTTGATACCACCTGGGAATCCTGAGTGGCGGTAATAAATCTTATCGGTTTCTTTCGCACCTGTAACCGGCACTTCAGCAGCATTGATAACGACGACATAGTCACCGCTGTCGATGTGTGGTGTGTAGGTAGGCTTGTATTTGCCAATAAGATACTTAGCAATTTGTGTGCTTAGTCGGCCAAGCGTTGCATCTTTTGCGTCGATGAGAATCCATCGGCGTTCGATTTCGCTGGTTTTCTGTGAATAGGTTTTACCGGCCATGATTAGTTGGCCTCCTTCTTAGCTGCTGGCTTTTTTGCCGCCGCAGGTTTAGCTGTTACCGTTTCGGGCTTAGCGACTGCTTTGAGTTCGTCTACGAACTCAACAACAGCCATCTGAGCGCCGTCACCAACGCGAAGGCGGGTGCGTACAACGCGGATGTGACCGCTTGTGCGACCAGTTAGCTGTGGTGCAATCACGTCAACGAGCTTAAAAGCTGCGATTTGAGTAGAAAGTCCAGCAATAACCATACGTCGATTTGCGAGGTCACCGCGCTTTGCTTTGGTGATTAATTTTTCAATGTACCGTACGAGCTCTTTGGCTTTAGGAAGTGTGGTTTCAATCCGCTCTTCCATCACTAGACTAGTAGCGAGGCCTTTCACCAGCGCACGGCGTTGGTCAGTTTCCCGACCGAACTTGCGTCCTTTATATCCGTGACGATGCATTTAAAGCTCCAGTTCTGCGAGTTTATCTTTAACTTCGTCAAGCGCTTTGCTGCCGAAGCCCTTAAGCTCACGTAGGTCTTGTTCGCTGAGCGTTACAAGATCGTGGACAGTGCGAATATCGTTGTTGATAAGCGCGTTGGCTGTACGTGCACTAAGGTTTAATTCTTCAATTGGGGTGTTGAGTTCGCTTGTTTCGTCGTCAACTTGAGTACCGAGGGCAGGTGCTGACTCAACAGTTGTTGCGCCGGCAAGTGCCGAGTACTGGTTAACGAGGATAGCACTTGCTTCCTCAAACGCTTCGCGTGGTGACAATGTACCGTCTGTTTCGACAGTCATTTCGAGCTTGTCGAGGTTGGTTTCTTGGCCAACGCGAGTTGGGTCGACTTTGAAGCGTACGCGAGTTACTGGGCTAAACATTGCATCAAGCGCGATCATGTCGCTGTGGACACGGGATTTACTTGATTCTTCGATAGCGTGGTAACCACGGCCTGCTTCGACCACAAGGTCAATGACGACAGTTTTCTTTGGGTCGTCAATAGTACAGATGACTTGCTCTGGGTTCAAGATTTCGACATCAGCGTTCGCCTTGATATCAGCAGCGGTGACTTCACCGGCGCCCTTCTTCTCAAGACGGAGTTCAACTGGTTCGTCACTGTGAACCTTTACATTTACACCCTTGAGGTTCAGCATGATGTCGACGACATCTTCCTGAACACCAGCAACGGTAGTAAATTCGTGGGTTGCACCTTCAATGCGGAAAGCGACAATTGCACCACCACGAATGCTCGAAAGCAGAACGCGGCGAAGGCTGTTGCCTAGCGTGTTGCCGTAACCGGCGTGAAGGGGTTCGATGACAAACGTGGTTGCGTTTGTGTCGGTGTCTTCAACTCGTGAGAGCGCTGGATTGTGAATTACTTTAGACATATTATATCTCCTTACCCTTTTTAGCGTGAGTAGAACTCAACAATTAGCTGCTCGTTAATATCTTGTTCTGCTTCTTCGCGCTTTGGTGCACCAGTCACTTCAATCTTTAGCTTCTTGACGTCGCCTTTTACCCAGCTCAGGGGTGCCTGAACTGTGTTGCCGAATACGTCGTTGATTTGGCTGAAGTAACCTGATTTGGTGCTCTTTGGGCGAACGGTAATTTCGTCACCAGCCTTTACGCGGATTGATGGAATGTCAACGCGGCGGCCGTTAAGCAGGAAGTGGCCGTGGCTCACAAGTTGCCTTGCGCCACGTCGACTTGTTGCAAAGCCTGCGCGGTAGACGGTGTTGTCAAGTCGGAGTTCGAGGAACTGAAGCAGGTTTTCACCTGCAAGTCCTGGACGACGACTTGCTTCATTCATCAATTTTGCAAACTGCTTTTCAAGCAGACCGTACATGCGTCGCACTTTTTGCTTCTCGCGAAGCTGTGTTGCATACATGCTTTGTTTGCCCTGACGCCCCTGACCGTGCTGGCCTGGAATGCCGCTCTTTCGAGCCATGATTTTGTGTGCTTTAGGGTGAAGTGCGACACCTTCGCGGCGACTCTGCTTCACAATTGGAGAAGTATCTCGTGCCATAGGTTATGCCCTTCGTGCCTTACGTGGACGGACGCCACCATGAGGAACGCCAGTCACATCTTTAATACTATTGACGGCAATATCGAAATTGCCAAGTGCGCGGATCGCCGCGTCGCGGCCAAGGCCAACGCCCTTGACGAAAACGTCAACGGTGTGGATACCATAGCCACTCTTTACAGCTTCTGAAGCTTTTTCGGCAGCAACCTGGCTCGCATATGCGGTGCCTTTTTTGCTACCACGGAAGCCGCAAGCGCCAGCACTACTCGTAGCAAGTACATTGCCTTTGCTATCTGCAAATGTGACGATCGTGTTGTTAAATGTTGCCTGAATGTGCAGCTGACCAGATGGGACTGATCGGCGCTGCTTTTTCTTGTTGCTAGGTTTGCTAGCTGTATTAGCGTCTGCCATATCTGTCCTTTCCTACGTCTTACTCGCTGCTTTAGGTTGTGCTCCACCAACGGCGACTGCTTTACCCTTGCGAGTTCGTGCATTCGTTCGGGTTCGTTGACCGCGAGTTGGAAGTCCAGACTTGTGCCGAAGACCGCGATACGCGTTGATGTCTTTGAGGCGTTTGATATTGTTGGTCACCAGGCGTTGTAAGTCGCCTTCGGTCGTATAATCGGCATCGATTATCTCGCGAATGCGTTGTTCTTCAGCCTCGGTGAGATCTTTCACCCGAGTGGTCGGCTCTACTTTAGCCGCCGCAAGGATGGTCGAAGAGTGCTTGGGACCGATGCCGTATATATACGTCAAAGCGATCTGCACCTGCTTCTCTGCGGGTATGACTACCCCAGAAATTCGAGCCATGCTTAACCCTGCCTTTGCTTATTCTTAGGTTTTTTCTTGTTGATGACACGGAGGCGCCCTTTACGGCGGACCAGCTGGTCATCTGGGCTGATCTTTTTGACACTCGCACGAACTTTCATGAGCGTAAAAACTCCTTCAGGAAAAACCTGCATTAATGAGAAACTGAATGATATCTGTTCAGATTCTACGTTATTAATCTCTTGCGCGGAAAACGATTCTGCCCTTCGTAAGATCGTAGGGGGTCAACTCGACTTCCACGGTATCGCCTGGTACCAAACGGATATAATGTTTTCGCATTTTGCCGCTTATGTGAGCGATAATACTTAGGCCATTCTCAAGTTCGACCTTAAACTGAGTATTAGGTAGTGCTTCCACTACCTTACCTTTTAGTTTAATTACTTCCTTTTGACTCGCCATAGATATACAGCTTCGTATTATAGAGGAGATGACGGCAAATGTAAACAGATATTTAAGATTTCGCAGATGTTTGTTTCTGCCTGATTCTTCCTCTATTTTACCCCACAGTCTGTATTCGTCAAGTCTTTGGCTCTACGTTACGCGCGGGAATCGAGTGCACCGCAGTTCATGCAGCCACCACCCCAGTTGGGGGTGTTTGCGCCACAGACGAAGCAATAGACGTTTGATGTCTCACCACCCCCAGCTGATAATGAAGATTCAATCAGTATTGCCTTGTTGGCTAACTGCGCTAATTGCGCGTCGGTGAGTATCGGGAGCTGTGGTGCTTTCTCTGGAATCACTTCATATTCCGGTGTGCACGCATGCTTGAATCGGCTACTTGTAGTCATCGTACGTCACCATCAAAGCGCGTGAGTTGACTTGGCGAAGTGTTTCGAGGCCGACAGTCACAACGATGAGGAGACCAGTACCGCCAATACTCAAATTGGCTGCGTTAATACCGAGCTGTACGAAGACATAGTCAATAATGAACGGCATGACGGCAATTAGACCTAGCGCGATTGAACCGAACAAAATAAGGCGATTAACGGTGCGACTGAGGTATTTTTCGGTCTGAAGCCCGGGACGAACACCCTCGATGAATCCCCCTTGCTTTTGCAGATTTTCGGAAATCTCATTCGCGTTGAAAACGATACCGGTATAGAAGTACGTGAACAGAATGACCAGTAGGAAGTAGGCGACTGGATAAATAGCCACGCCCCAATCGCCTGTGGCGAATGATGTTGCGGTTGGTGCCTGGAACCATTTAACGAGGTTGTCGGCAATAGTACGATCGGCGTCAGGCATTGCTTTCATTACCTGTCCTACGAACGCGGGGAGGCTCAGGAACGCAACGGCAAAGATGACGGGAATCACGCCGGCAGCGATAAGCTTAACAGGAAGAATGCTCTTGATGCCGCCGTAGCTGGTGTTGCCGCTCACGCGTTTCGCATAATTCACGGTGATAATACGCTGGGCTTCATTTATTTTTACGAGTATGTAAAGCATGGCAAGGCCAAGGAGACTCACTCCTAGCACTACCCAGAACGCTGTTGGGTTGACTGGCAGGTTAAACCAACCAAATACGCTGAGGGTGCCCGCGCTTGTATCAACGAGCGATGTAATCATGCTGCCAAGCGTCGTTGGAAGCTGGCTAATGATACCGGCGAAGATTACTAAACTTATTCCGTTTCCGATGCCCTGCTCGGTAATGAGCTCGCCAAGCCACATCAGTAACACGGAGCCTGCTGTCATGGCTGCAACTGCGACAACCCATTCGACAGGGCTTGTGCTAACGGTACCGGCGGTGCTGCCTGCGAGTACGGATTGGCGAAGGATGTAGATAAACGCAATTGACTGGATGACTGCAAGCGGCACGCTGACAATACGAGTCCACTGGTTAATTTTGCGACGTCCAGACTCACCGTCTTTATGAAGCTCTTCGAGCTTAGGAATCGCTTTTGTGAGGAGCTGGGTGATGATGCTCGCGGTAATAAAAGGACTCATGCCGACGAGTACGATTGAAAGTTGGCTGAGTGCTCCACCGCTCATTAGGTTGAGGAAGCCACCAAAGTCGCTGTTACTGACGACGTTATCAATGATTGACTTTAATTTAGTGGGCTCTGCGAGCGGCACCGGTATGTGTGCCATAAAACGAAAGGCCACGATGAGCCCAAAGACAATGCCCATGCGTTTTTGCATATCGCGGTTCTTAAGTGAACGAAGTACAGTTTTCCAGTTCATATGTGTCGATTCTTCCCCATTTACAGTCGCTTAAATTCTCATTTATTATACCACGTTGCCCTAGGAATTACTGTAACCTACAAAATGAAATACCCCGCCTATCGCAGATTACTCTACGATAGGCGGGTGGTGAATGGGGTGACCCGGGACTACGATTGTAGCCGAGTGGCGTATTGGCGCCCGTTGATTCCAATCTCGATGACAAGGTCATCGGTGACGAGCACAGTGCGAACATGGCCCATGGCACGCTCGGGGGTTGGAAGTCCATCGGGAAGCTGCGGGTCGACACTGTATGTCTTCCAGTTCCAGCCGATCCGAACAGCGACCGTGGTGTCGCTGAGTACGCGGGTTACCGCAGAGGTGCATCGCGACGAAGTGGTATTCATGACTACCTTCTTTCAGAGCGGATACTTTATATTACAACACAAACATAAAACATATTCAATACATACAAAAACCCCGGTTATGTAAACCGGGGTTTTACGGAACGAGTAGTGAGAACTATTTCGTTACTTTGTCAGCTGCTTCTGCTTCTTTTGCGCCCTTAGGGAGCGGAGTTGCAGTTTTTTCGAAAGCTCCACCAGCTTTGGTGATAGCATCGACAACACTTTTTGAGGCACCCTGAGTTTTGAGTGTCAGTTTTGCTGACAGCTCGCCACGGAGGATGACCTTAACGGTGTGGAACGGAGTCGCGATAAGCCCTGCTTCGTAAAGCTTGAAGTTATCAACAGTTCCCTTTAGGTCGTTAAGTCGGTCAAGATAGACAACTTGAGCAGGGGTGCGAAGGCTTTTAAATCCTCGGCTCTTTGGTACGGCACTTTGGATGCCGTTTTGACCACCCTGGAACATGCTGCGGAGTTTCTTGCCGGTACGAGAATTCTGACCCTTTGTACCACGTCCAGCAGTTTTACCGCCGCCAGCGCTGATACCGCGTCCAACTCGCTTGCGCGATTTGTTTGCCTCAACTTGGAGTTCGTTATACTTAGTCATTACTTGGTCTCCTTCTTCACTACAGGCTTTTTAGCTGGAGCTTTTTTAGCAGGAGCTTCGACAGCAACGTCTTCCGACTTGACTGCTTTCTTAGCGGCAGGCTTTTTGTCGCCTTTACCGCTGTTAGCGAGCCACTGGTCGCGTGCAACCAAGTTACCAAGCGCTTCAACAGTTGCGTAAGCGATGTTTACCTTGTTTGTACTACCAAGACTTTTGCTAATGAGGTTGCGGATGCCTGTTACGTTGACGACCGAGCGAACCACGCCACCAGCAATAATACCGGTACCAGGAGCCGCGGGTTTAATGAGAACGCGTGCACCTGAGAGTTTTACTTCGATTTCGTGAGGAATCGTGTCGTTAGCGACAGGAATCGTAACGAGGTGCTTCTTTGCAACATCAGTTGCTTTTGCGATAGCAGTTTGGACGTCAGCGCCCTTAGCTACACCAACGCCTACTTTGTTCTTGCGGTTACCCACAACAACCAGTGCTTTGAATCGGAAGCGACGGCCACCCTTGACAACACGTGCCACGCGGTCGATGTTGATTACCACTTCTTCAAATTCTTTTGGTGCCTCTGGGGCAGCATTTCGTCGGTCATCGCGACGACCACCGCGTCCACCAGCTGGGCGACCACCTTGGTGGCTGCTTGCGGCAGGACGAGGGGTAGTATTTGCAGCTTGTTCTGCCATACTAGAACTCCAATCCTTCTTTACGTGCTGCGTCAGCGAGCGCCTTTAGGCGACCAGCGTACTGGCGACCATTGCGATCGAAGACAACAGCGGTTACTTTTGCTTTCTTAGCTTTTTTTGCAATATCAGCACCGACGACAGCGGCCTTTTCGGTCATTGTACCAGTGGCTTTGGTGCCAACAGTTGTGGCGGCAACAATGGTGTGTTGCTTGACGTCATCGATAACCTGCGCACTGATGTGTGTGTTGCTAATCGTGACAGTCAGGCGAGGACGCTCTGCAGTGCCGGTAACTTTGCTGCGAACACGTGCTTTACGCAAGCTTTTGTTAAGAAGCTTTTTAGCGAGTGTGTGAGCCATTATTTTTTCCCTGCCTTTCCTGCTTTACGCAAAATCTGTTCGCCTTGGTAGGCGATACCCTTGCCCTTGTACGGCTCCGGTTTCTTAATCGCGCGGATTTCAGCCGCAACCTGACCCACCTGCTGCTTGTCGATACCAGCGACGATGATTACCATCTTGTCGTTAGTGAGTGTGATGCCAGCTGGTGCTTTGTACTTCACGGGATGGCTAAAACCGAGGCTCATGTCGAGCTCGTTGTTAGCCGTTGCAACACGGAAGCCAACGCCTTTTACTTCAAGGCGTTTCTCAAAGCCCTTCGTGACGCCATCCACGGCGTTGTTCAGGAGTGCGCGTTGTAGGCCATGTTGTGCCTTGGCGATTCGTTCGTCATCCTTGCGGGTAACAATGATATTGCCATCTTCTTGGCTGACAGTAACGTCGCTCAGATGTGGCACAATCAGTTCGCCCTTGGCGCCTTTGACGGTGATGGCATCTGAGTCGACCGTGATTGTCACGCCCGATGGAATGCTAATTGGTAGTTTTCCGATTCGACTCATTTTATTTACCTTTCTTATTTATAGTTCTAGCGATTACTGTCAGTAACATAACGAGTGACCATCGTAGCGCAAAGCCTAATGCACCCAATGCGACTATCGTTATAATTACTGCCCAAAACTCCATACTAGTAAACCTTAAGGAGTAGCTCACCGCCAAGTTTGTGCTTGACTGCTTCGCCACCAGTCATCACACCCTTGCTCGTGCTGACGAGCACGATGCCACGACCAGATTTGACTTTAGGAATGTCGGCTGCTGCAACGTAGACACGGCGACCAGGCTTGCTGATACGGGTAATCTCGTTGATGACGGTGTTCTCGCCAGGCTTGTTGATGGTCACAACCAGCGTACCGCGTGGTTTACCATCTTCAAGGGCGACTGCTTCAAGGTATTTGTTCTTTACTAGTTGTTCTGCAACAACTTTTTTGAGCTTGCTCGTTGGCACGCGTACTTCATGTTTGCCGACCATAGCGGCATTACGAATGCGGGTCAGGAGGTCAGCGATTGGATCTGTAGATTGTAGACTCATAGTGTTTCCTCCTTCTTACCAGCTACTCTTAGTGATGCCAGGGATTTCACCCTTGACAGCTTTTTCTCGAAAATTGATACGGCTCAGGCCGAAGCGTCGCATGTAGGCGCGTGGTCGTCCACTCAGGACGTCACGGTTTTTCCAGCGACTTGGGCTACTGTTTTTAGGCAGTTTCTGTAGACCTTCGAGGTCGCCCATCTCTTTTAGCTCAGCGCGCTTTGCAGCGAACTTCAGAATCATCCTCTGACGCTTTGCATCTTTGGCAATCATAGACTTCTTTGCCATATTAGCGACCCCCTTCTTTCTCAAATGGTAGACCAAACTTTTCAAGTAGTGCACGGCTCTTCACTTTGTCGCCTTCCTTGATGGCGAAGGTGATTTGCATGCCGTGAACGAGTTGAGTCTCTTCAAACGATAATTCTGGGAAGATGCTTTGGTCGGTGATGCCGAGGTTGTAGTTGCCGCCACGATCGAACTTGGTGCCGATGCCATGGAAGTCACGTACGCGTGGCAAGGTAACGTTAGCAAGTCGGTCGAGGAATTCGTACATACGAGCGCCACGAAGGGTGACGTTGATACCCACGCGGTTCATACCGGCGCGGATTTTGAATCCAGCGATAGACTTTTTCGCCATTCGGTCAACGGGCGCCTGGCCAGTGACTTTGGTAAGCGTATTCTTGACAGCTTCGTAGTGACGCTTATCGTCTTTATTTTTACCGATACCGACACTGACCACGATTTTCTCGAGTTTTGGCACTTGGTGCACGTTCTCGAGGCCGAGTTCGGTCTGAAGTTCCTTGACATACTGAGTAGTATACAAGGCTTTCAAACGAGGAGCGGTAGCAGTAGTAGTTTTTGGTTTAACCATTACTTAATCTCCTTATCTTTTAGTTGTCGCGCAACACGTGATTTGACACCGCTGACAACTTTGTAGCCGACACGACTCGTTTTGGTTGCTTTTTCATCAACAACAAGAGCGAGTTTGTGTAACGGTGTTGCGACATGGATGTCTTTTTTGCCACCACGTGGGTTGAGCTGGCTTGGTTTAACATGGCGGCGGCCAAGGCCGACGCCTTCTACCAATGCACCCTCAGAGGTAACACTCAGGACTTTACCTGTTGTTCCTTTGTTGGCGCCACTGATAATCTTTACAAGGTCATCTTTGCGGATACGCTGTGCCATACTAGAGTACCTCCGGTGCTAGGCTGATAATTTTCGCATAGCCCAAATCGCGTAGTTCGCGTGGCACGGGGCCAAATACGCGAGTAGCCTTTGGCGTTTTGTCATCGTTAATGATGACTGCAGCATTGTCGTCAAAGCTGATGGTGCTGCCGTCTTTGCGGCGGATTTGGTCGCGGGTGCGAACAACAACTGCCTTAACAACGGACTTCTTTTTGACGTTACCTGTAGGGTTAGCGTCTTTCACGGTAGCGACAATGATGTCACCTACGCGGGCATAACGACGCCTGGTGCCACCCAGTACACGGATGCACAGGATTTCCTTTGCACCGCTGTTGTCGCATACCTTTAGACGTGATTCTTGCTGGATCATGTTACTTCTCCACCTCTTCAACGTCGTTCTTTACTTCAATCGAACCCTTAGATTTCTCAACGATTTCCTGAAGTTTGAATGCTTTGCGCTTACTAATCGGACGTGTTTCCACAATCACGACTTTGTCGCCTTTGCCGGCTTCGTTGTTCTCGTCGTGAGCCGCGTACTTACGGCTAACAGTGTACTGCTTGCCATAAATAGGATGAGTCTCACGGCTAGTAACGGTGACGGTAATAGTTTTGTCACTAGCGTTGCTGGTAACAATACCGGTCAATGTCTTGGCCATATTAGTTGCTCTCCTTTTTAGCGGCCAACTCAGCAGCCTTGATAGCTGTGTGAAGACGCGCGATTTCTTTTCGGGATGTACCGAGAACCCGTGGGTTCACGAGCTCGCCAGCACGGTGGGAGCGTTTGCTCTCCAACAGGTCGGCTTGCTTGCTTGCAAGATCGTTCTGCATGTCTGCAATTGACTTAACTTCAGTTGCGTTCTTTGCAGCGGGCTTTTTGGTTGTTTGCTTAGCTTCAGCCATATTATGCCTCCTCTCGCTTTACAAAACGGGTCTTTACAGGAAGTTTGTGCCCTGCGAGGCGCATTGCCTCGCGTGCAGTTTCTTCTGTAACACCTTTCATTTCAAATAGGACGGTTCCAGACTTTACCTTCGCGACGAAGAATTCTGGGTTTCCTTTACCACCGCCCATCTTGAGACCCAGCGGTTTGCGGGTAACAGGGGTGTGCGGGAAGATGCGAATCCAGATTTTACCACCACGCTTAATGTAGCGGGTCATTGCCTGGCGGGCGCTTTCGATTTGGCGGCTGGTAATGCGCTCGTTATCGAGGCTTTGCAGACCGTAATCGCCGAAGGCGACGTAGTGACCGCGAGTAGCGTTGCCCTCGTTTTTGCCAATACGAACCTTACGGAATTTAGTTTTCTTAGGAAGCAGCATTATTTATCGCTCCTTTCGCCCTTGTAGATCCAAACCTTCACACCGACGATACCAACGCCTGGGCAGTTAGCACGTGCTGAGTGGAAGTCGATATCTGCGCGCAGAGTATGGAGAGGCACTGAGCCTTCAATAATCTTTTCGCGGCGGGCCATTTCAGCGTTGTTCAAACGACCAGCAACCTGGATACGGATACCTTTGGCACCGGCGTTCATAGTGTTTTGAGCAGCCATTTTGGTTGCGCGGCGGAAATTCGCACGGCGCTCAAGCTGGCGGGCAATGTTTTCAGCAACAAGCTTCGCAGCGAGCTCTGGACGCTTCACTTCTTCGACGTTGATACGTACAGGAAGGCTAGCAATCTTTTCAACATCTTTTTTGAGCTCGGTGATACCTGCACCACCACGCCCGATCACTACACCAGCTTTGGCAGTGTGAATGGTAAGAGTGATAAGGTTTGCGCTGCGCTCAATTTCAACTTTGTTAATTGTTGGACGGCTTTCAAATCGCTTCTCAACGAGATCACGAATCCGGATATCTTCGGCAAGCCACTTAGCAAAATCTTTTTTGCCAGCGAACCAGCGTGAGCTCCAGTTCTTGTGAACCTGTAGGCGGAAGCTAATTGGGTTAACTTTTTGTCCCATTACTTCTTCTCCTCTTCAGCTGGCTGCTCGGTTGGCGTGACCGCCTTCTTTTCAGCTGGCTTCTTACGGATTTTTTCGGCACCACTTACTTCGACTAGAATGTGGCTTGTTTTCTTCTTGAAAGGTAGCGCACGTCCGCGGCTTGCAGGTTTGAATCGCTTTAGGCGAGGACCAGCAGTGACGCTGAGTGTGCTAATTTGCAAAGTTTTACCGTCAAGACCATGATTGTTGGTCGCGTTTGCTGCCGCGCTGGCGATAGCTTTTTTGACGATAAGCGCACTGCGCTTTGGAGTGTGGTCAAGGATGACAAGAGCATCGGCGACTGAACGGCCACGAACAAGGCTGGCAACAAGTGCAACTTTGCGTGGTGCTTGGTCAACGCCTTTCGCGTAGGCTCGTACTGTGTAAATTTCTTCAGCCATTACTTCTTCTCCTTGCCACCGTGCTTGCGGAACTTGCGTGTTGGGCTAAACTCACCGAGTTTGTGGCCAACCATGTTTTCGCTAATAAGCACAGGAACATGTACTCGACCGTTGTGAACAGCGATTGTACGACCAACCATATCTGGTGTAATCGTAGAGCTGCGAGCCCAGGTCTTGAGTACCGTGCGGTCATCGAGGCTAAGCGCCGCTATTTTCTTAGCGAGCTTGGCGTCAATGTATGGGCCCTTTTTGAGTGAACGACTCATAACTACTTCTTCCTCTTAGCTTCGTGACGACTGCGGACAATCATCTTGTTAGTTGATTTACGGGTGCGCGTTCGGTAGCCAAGTGTGAGCTGGCCCCATGGAGTGCGTGGTGGTTTACCAGTACCATGACGTCCACCGTCACCACCACCGTGTGGGTGGTCTGCAGCATTCATGACAACACCGCGAACGCCTGGGCGAATACCCTTGCGTCGGTTGCGACCAGCGCTACCAATTTTGACGTTTTGGTGTTGAACGTTGCCAACGACACCGAGAGTCGCTTCGCACTCAAGTCGGAACTTGCGTACTTCGCCGCTCGGCATACGAACCATTGCGTAGTCGCCTTCTTTGGCCATCAACTGAGCTTTTGTGCCTGCTGATCGAACCATTTGGGCGCCCTTACCGGGGTTGATTTCGATTGCGTAAATTTGTGAACCGACAGGAATATTGACAAGTGGCATGCGGTTGCTTGCTTCAACAGGTGCATCTGCGCCAGTTTGAAGAACTTTGCCCTTGGTCATCTGCGTGTCGGCCAAAATGTAGTGGTATAGACCATGTTGGTCTTTGACTCGAGCGATACGAGCGCTGCGGTTTGGATCGTATTCGATTTCTTCAATCGTCAGAGTGAGGCCAGCGGCCAAACGGTGATTGAGCAAACGATAGTGACGGCGGACACCACCACCGCGGTGGCGGACGGTGATACGACCGGTATTGTTGCGACCAGCGTTCTGCTTTCTGCTCTTGATAAGGCTTTTGAGTGGCTTACGAGTTGTAACTTCGCTCATGTCCTGGCTAGTCATGCCACGACGGCCCGGAGTAGTTGGGTTGTATGCTTTAATCGGCATTACTTCTTCTCCTTCGTTTCTTCTTGCTCAAACACCTTGATCTTGCCTTCACTCAGAGTGACGTAGGCTTTCTTGGTGTTCTGCCGAGTCGTCGTGCCAGGGTAGCGGTTCTTGCCGCGGCTGAATCGGATTGATTTACCGCTTTGAACGACTGTCTTGATGGACGCGACTTTGACGTTTTCGTACTGAGCCTCAACGGCTGCGACGATTTGCTGCTTGTTTGCTGTGGTTGGCACGTCGAACACGTAAGTGTTCTGTGCGGTGACCAAGCGGTAAGCTTTTTCGGTCGCACGAGGGGTAACAAGGATGGTAGTCATTACTTGCTCTCCTTCGGTGCGAGCCAACCGGCTACTGCCTTGACAGCCGCAGGGCTGATGACAATCTGGTCAGCGTTTAAGATGTAATACACGTTTAAGTAGGTTGCGCGAACCAAGAGGGCGTTCTCGATATTGTTCGTCGCACGCATTAGCTCAGGAGTCTTTTCGTCTACGACGATAAGTACCTTTGCGTCTTTATGGAACTTACTGTCAACAAAGAACTTCGCGACTTCAGCAGTTTTGCCGGTTGTCTTGATATCTGCAACAGTGATTTTCTTTGCCTCGTTAGCTAGGGTGAGCGCCTGGCGAACGGCTACGATCTTACTTGTCTTGCTGACTTTCAGTTTGTAGTTTTCGTTGCCACGTGGACCGAAGACGATACCACCACCACGCCAAATCGGGTTGCGTGAGCTACCGAATCGGGCACGGCCGGTTCCCTTTTGCTTCCAAGGTTTCTTGCCACCACCACGGACTTCGCCGCGCTGGAGAGTCGTTGCGCTTGCCAGACGGCCATTCGCGAGGAATGAGTCATAAGCAAGCTTGAGTAGCTGGTGGTTTGGCACCTCTACTGCAAAAACTTCTTTTGGCAAGGTTGCTTTTGCTGGCGTTGCTTTGGTAGTTTCAGCCATTACTTAGCACCTCCGATAACGATTAAGCCCTTCTTAGGACCTGGTACAGCGCCCTTGACACCAATCAAGTTGTCAGCGGCCGAAATGTAAGCAACCTTCAGGTTCTTGACGGTTACTTGCTCGGCACCCATGTGCCCAGCCATACGCTTACCTTTAAATACTTTTTGTGGGTACATGCTACCGATTGAACCTGGTTTGCGTGTATTACCCTTACCACCATGCGTTTTGCGATGGCGCATAAAGTTGTGTCGCTTGATTGTTCCAGCGAACCCCTTACCTTTGCTGATGCCAGTAGCATCAACAACGTCACCGAGTTCAAACCCAGTTACGTCAAATGTGTCACCGATCTTGATCTCACCAAGTTCGTCGACACGAAACTCCCGAATTTCTTTCGGGGTCACACCGCTAGACTTAACGTGTCCAGCAACGGCCTTGCTCAGGTTCTTACCCTCACCATATGCCACTTGCACCGCGTTGTAGCCGTCGGTTTCGACGGACTTCACCTGAGTCACGGTGACTGGGCCGGCCTGAATAAGTGTTACAGGAGTTGCAACACCATCCTCACCGATGATTTGGGTCATACCAATTTTGGTACCGAGAAGTGCTTTCATAGCCCTCTTTGCTCCCATTTAAAATCCCCGGTGGCCGGTAGTATCCCCTCTGGGACTTGCCGATTCACACAGGAACAAGTTTGTATTACGTAATAAGTTACCGAGCTATCATAGCACAGTAGCGCCCCTGATGTCAAGGCTTTTAACAGATAAACGAGAGCAATAGCGACGGCGGGTTAGATAACGATGCCTGCCGGAACAAAATAGCTGATGATTGTTACGAGAATTAAGATAGCATACCAAATTTTACGATCAAATTGTGACTTCTCACGGTACCCAACCAAAAGTAATCCAAACAACATGCCCACAGGGATACCAGCAACTGGAATATTAATAAAAGCAAATGGCTGCTGAAACTTGAGCCAAAATGTGCCGAGTAGCACAACTAGCACGAGCTTGAGCAAATATTGTCCATCTGTTTCTGCCGACGTAAAGTTACCCCGCCTTGTGAGGATTCGGTTCCGCGCGTAGGTGCGTTGTTTGTGTTTTTTCGAGGCCATACACCGCATTATAGCATAAGCATATTGCAACTTTTTTTCATCTGTACGATAATGAATATAAACTAAAGAGGAACAGTGAGTACTATGGCAACGTCAAAAGCGGTTAAGAAAACAGCTACAAAAAAAGCACCGACACGCCCAGTGTCAAAAACCAAGGTAAAGCATGTCGCAAAGGCTAAAAAACCGGCTATGCGCTCATTTGCGCCAGCGCCCGCTTCGGAACCATTCATGACATTCCGCCTTACGAACCAGACGCTCTATTGGGCTATACTTGCTGCATTCGTGCTCGTGCTCGGTATATGGGTAACCGTCATTAGCGTCAGAGTGCAACACATTTACGACACTATCGACGCAACAAACGCGCAGGCAGATGCGCTTGTTATTCCTATGGAAAAGTCGTAACGATTCACAGAGAGTAACTAAATACCCCGCGAGCTGCGGGGTATTTAAGTGGACAACATGCAGTTTACATGCGGATTTCAGCGTCAACGCCACTTGGCAGGCTGAGGTTCTGTAGGCTGTCGATAGTCTTTGGTGTCGCGTTGGTGATGTCAATAAGACGCTTGTGTACGCGCATTTCGAACGCTTCACCACCCATTTTGTAAACGTGCGGGCTTTTGACAACCGTGTAGACGCTGCGGCGAGTAGGTAGTGGTACTGGGCCAGCGATGCTAGCGCCTGTACGGATAGCCGTTTCAATGATTTGCTTTGCGCTTTGGTCGATGACCTTGTGGTCGTATGCCTTTAGGCGAATACGAATGCGTAGCCCTTCTGCGGGGCTGGCTTTTGCTTCTGCTGCCATAGTGGTAACTGCTCCTTTGTGTGGTGACGCGTAACCTCTGCTCGATTAGTGTCCCGTGGGGCTCACTTCTGGCCGAGTTGTCGCATCGATTAATAGTACATAGGTCACTATACGCTAAAGCGTCCACTTTTGCAAGCTGGTGCGACCTTGCAAAACAATGTATTCATGCTGCAATACAATGCGTCACACCAACTAGGGATAGGAACTGGCATGAAGAAACTCGGAAGTTTGACGCTGATGGTGATCGCCGCCGTGACGCTTGCGTCGTGCACGAGCAGTGGTGAGCAGGGTGCCGTGGCGCCTCCGTCCACGGTCAACCGGGCTGTGTCGGCTCGTAACAACAACACCGACCCTTATGCCGGCTGGGTGCCGAAGTTCAACGACACTGGGAACTGGTACGACACGGTATTCTACCGTTGCGACACGAACGGCACGGCCGCCTACCGCACTTACGACACCAGGGGCGGCCTTGCCGTTGTGGCGAATAGCCCGGACTGCCCGGCCCGCTGACGCTCGCCCGCTCTGCACTCCTATGTGGAATGTGGGGCGGGCGCTTTAATTTATGACAACAAAATACCCCGGTGAAAACCGGGGTATTTGTACTAATACGAGTGTAATTAGTCGTTGATCTTGGTAACAACACCTGCACCAACAGTACGGCCACCTTCGCGGATAGCGAAGTTAAGACCCTGCTCCATAGCGATAGGAGCAAGCAACTTGACCTTGAAGGTAACTGTGTCACCAGGCATGACCATTTCTTTGTCAGCTGGAAGTTCAACTTCACCAGTAACGTCCGTTGTGCGGAAGTAGAACTGTGGTTTGTATCCCTTGCTGAATGGTGTGTGACGGCCGCCTTCTTCCTTTTTGAGGATGTAGACTTCGGCGTCGAACTGGGTGTGAGGAGTCAGGCTACCTGGCTTCACAACAACCTGACCACGTTCGATTTGTTCACGCTCAATACCGCGAAGCAATAGACCAGCGTTGTCGCCTGCTTGGCCTTGGTCGAGGTTCTTTTTGAAGGCCTCGATGCCAGTAACAACAGAGTTCTGGGTAGCCTTGATGCCAACAATTTCAACTGGGTCGTTGATTTTGATAACACCCTGCTCAATACGGCCGGTAGCAACAGTACCACGACCCTTGATTGAGAAGACGTCTTCGATTGGCATAAGGAATGGCTTGTCGAGTTCGCGCTTTGGTTCGTCGATGTAGCTGTCCAGGGCTGCAACGAGTTCCATAATAGCATCTTCGCTAGCAGCGTCACCTTCGAGGGCCTTTGTAGCAGAACCCTTGATGATTGGCGCGTTGTCGCCGTCGTAACCGTTCTTTGAAAGAAGTTCACGAACGTCCATTTCAACAAGCTCTACCAACTCTGGGTCAGCGAGGTCCATTTTGTTGAGGAAGACAACGATTTTTGGAACGTTCACCTGGTGTGCAAGCAACACGTGTTCACGTGTCTGTGGCAGTGGGCCGTCGTTTGCAGCAACCACAAGGATTGCGCCATCGATTTGTGCGGCACCGGTGATCATGTTCTTGACATAGTCGGCGTGGCCTGGCATGTCAACGTGAGCATAGTGACGTGCTTCTGATTCGTATTCCTGGTGAGACGAAGCAATGGTGATACCACGTGCTTTTTCTTCAGGTGCGTTGTCGATTTGGTCGTATGCAACTGGTTTGTTAACTGCACTTGGGAGGCGCTTTGCAAGCACGCTCGTGATAGCTGCAGTAAGGGTTGTTTTACCGTGGTCAACGTGGCCCATTGTGCCGACGTTTACGTGGGGCTTCGTTCGGTCGAAGTCTGCCATGGATATAATTCTCCTACTTATTATTAGTTATTGCTTGGTACGCGAGCTGTGGTTAGTCGTGAATGGGTGTTCACAAATAACAAACCGCGCCCGAGCGTATGACGTTCATTATAAGGGAAACGCGTCACGATGTAAACACCTTTGTACGGTGTTACGGGACGACCGCGCTATTGCATAGTGAAAGCCCCCGCCTCTCACGAATGAGGTGCGGGGGCTGTGTGACCTGCGCGCGATCAGTTGTCGGCGTACAGGTAATACCTAGTGCCGTTGGCGTCGATGGTGGTGCTGTAGACGACGAGCTTGGTGCGCTTGTACAGCCACGGAAAGACCAACACGCCGATGAAGCCAATCACAGTTCCCGCCAGGGCTGCTATGTTCGACGGCTTGGCGAGGAGCCACCAATCGTACGAGACGATGGTGACAATGCAGCTCAGGGTGGCACCGAGTGCCCAGTACCAGCGCTTGCGGGCGCGCCTCTGGAGCACCTGGAGGTCCTCGTCGCTGAGACTGTCGTCGGCCTTGGAGCCACGCGAGATCGCGTATGCCGAGTAGGCCATAGTGCCGTACATGCCGGCCATCCACAAGTAGATGAGGGTCATGAGGGTCATGAGAACGCCGGTGATGAACATAAGTCTCCTTAAGGCTAGTGTTGTCATAACGACAGAACGAACGACGCGCGTACAGGATGTACACACATAGTTATATTATAGCATATCAATGCCATAAAAGCAATATCCGGAAACCTTAACTAGAACGACTTAGGGACAAATGTATGGGCGTGACCACGCGCGCCACCACGGCCAGTACGACCAATGCGGTGAATGTAGTCTTCGTACACCTGCGGGGTATCGAAGTTGATGACGTGGCTGACATTTGGGATGTCCAGGCCGCGTGCTGCAACATCGGTCGCTACAAGGACGCTGACTTTGCCAGATTTGAATGCATCAAGGGCGCGCGTGCGCTGGCTTTGCGATTTGTTTCCGTGAATCGCCGCTGCGGCAATCTCGGTTTTGTTCAGCTTGTCTGCCAGACGCTGAGCACTAAACTTTTTGCCACAGAACACAAGGACCTTGTCGTAGTTGTCTTTACGCAGCATATCAATCAACAAGTCATATTTGTGGTCCTGGCTCGTAAACTCAACGACGTCCTGCTCGACATGGTCGCTTGTTTCGGACGTCCGGACACTGACTGTCACCGGCTTGTCGAGGAACTGCGCGGTGATAGTAGCAATTTCGGGAGTAATTGTTGCACTGAAGAAGAGCGTTTGTCGTTCTTTTGGCATTTCGGCAACGATGCGGCGAATGGGCGGCAGGAAGCCCATGTCAAGCATGCGGTCTGCTTCGTCCAGCACCAGTGTGGTCATGTTGCCACAGTGGAGTTCGCGGCGATCAAGCAGGTCGATGATACGACCAGGGGTGCCAATAATGACGTGTGGGCGACGGCGAAGGTCACGAATTTGACGGTCAATGTTCATACCGCCGACAACAAGCGTTGAATAGAGATTCATGCCCTTTGAAAAGGCACGGAATTCGGCATCAATTTGTTGCGCGAGCTCGCGGGTTGGCGAAACAATCAGAACACTTGGTCGTACCGATACGCCACGAAGACGTTCGATGATTGGCAGCAAGAAGGCGGCGGTTTTGCCCGTACCAGTGTTTGCAAGCCCGATTACGTCGTGGCCGTTCAGAATAGGTTCGATTGCCTGATCCTGAATAGGACTTGGGTTGACATAGCCCTTCGACTCAATATTGAACTTCAGCTCGGGGCCAAAGGCAAAGTCGGCGAACGTGTGCTGTGGCTCGTAGGCAACTTCAGCAGCTTTCTCGACGGATTTGTTGATATATTTGCTTGGGTGAATCGTGGATGATTTACCACGGTTTGAGCCACGACCGCCCTGTTGTGGGCGGGAGAAGTTACGACCGCGAGTGCCACCGGGGCGTGGGCGGCCATTAAACGTTGGACGGGCAGATGAACTACCCCTGTTGATATAGGGCATGAAAATTAATTCCTTTCACTTGAATTTTGTATCACTCTCACAGACGTGTAGTAACGGCGAGATTGATTCTGGTGCCCACAAAGCGTGTGACGGTAGAGCCGGCTCGGCATTCTATCGAATGTAATAGTTCAATTATAGCACAACCGACAACAAAATGCAACCTATTCAGTCATGTCACGTGTAACCGACAATATCCATGCATACGCTAAGAGCTGTCCAATCAGCTCAACGACAAGGAGCGTCGTAAAGTGAGTCAGATTAAATACACCATGAGAAGCATCGTAGTGCCGACTGCTGCGTAGCCGATACGGTAGGTTCGCGCGTGAAAGCCGGAGTGAACGCGGCGAAGCGTAAGGATGAGGCCGCTGAGGACAAAAAACTGTCCATAGCCAAAGATATTATGAATAACGGGAAACGTATCGAAAGGGAATGCCCCAACACCCACCAAGCATATGGCAACCACCACCAACGCCGCTTGTAGCTGCCGTGCGCCGCTACTGCTGTGTCGGCGACGCATTTCGTCAGCTATGCGCGTGGCCAGCAATATCAGCACCATGGCGGCGAGTATCATCGTCCCATTGAATATAAACGACGCAGTGCTGTTGCCTTCGCCGAGCCTGCTAAGGTGCCAGTTTGCCCACTTCGTGTCCTGCGTGAGAAGCATACTGAGTGCAAAGCCAGTTGTAATAATACCCAGGAGCACCCATGCAAAGGAGTAACTTGTGGGTTTGGGATGGAATACTCTTCAGAGAAAATGCATCATACTGAATCTGCTGCACGCAGTATAGCGATGTCGCGGGCTTTCATCATCGCGAGGCCGGTCGCGCTACCATCTTCGTCTAGAGTGTCACTACTTTCAATCCATTCAATTGCCTGCTCGATTGTTTCCGCCCAACAGAGCTCCATACCCTCGGACTGTTCTTTTTCGGTTAGTTCAGTGCCCACAAAATCGCCCGCTAGCGCCGTGTAGCAGTACGAAATTTGGTGCATGCCGCAGTAGTAACGGTTTTCGGTCACTGTGCCAAGTTCGGCTACGTCCGTGATAGTGTAGCCGGTTTCTTCGCGAAGCTCGCGATGAAGCGCCGCGAGAATGTCTTCGTCCTCGTCTATTCCGCCACCAGGCAGTTTGTACGAACCTGTTACAGTGAAGTGCATAACAGCAATCTGATCACGATCATTACGCATCACGGCACGTGCGGCTTGCCGTGTGTAATTAACTGATGTGTCAGTGGTCTCGTGAAGCCCTATATCGTGCTGATCGAGGTCGAGAATAAGATTCATTTTACTAATATAACATAGACTATTAGAGGGCTTTATCCCTCTTCTGAAAAAATGCTCGAAATACCGCACGGCTCCCCGTGTTTTCTTGTTTTACTTCCTCGCCCTGATCGCTGGCCAGCTCAAAATCGACCGCATCCATCATCGATACAAATGTTTCGCGTGGGAGGAGTGTTTGGGGTAGTCCTTCTTGGGTAAGAACTGAGTAGCCATCCGGCGAAGTTACTGTGTACGTATCATCCCAAGCTTTATTGGTGAATATGTTGAGTAGAACAAACCCCGAAGGCTTTGTTACTCGAGCTAACTCTTCGAGTGCTCGTACGTATTCTTCTATGGTGTTCGCTTGGTGCAGGACACCAGTCGTAACAACAATATCGAATACCTCATTATCGGCGGGAATGGCGAGGATGGAACCTTCGTGAATATCGGCAACCAGCCCGAGTGAATCCAGACGCGCATGCGTGGCGACTAGCATGCCAGGGTTAACGTCGACACTCGTTACCAGATGGCCAAGACTGGCGAGTAATTCCGAATGACGCCCGCCCCCACACCCTAAATCGAGTACACGGGCATGAGGATGAGTCTCCGTAAAATGTTCCATAAACGCTACGATTCGAGGATCGGCTGGTTTACTTTCAAAATATCGTGTGATGTCAGGTGAATTCCAAAATTGACGCTCCGACCGTGTGATAGCCATATTATTGCTTACCTTTCTTGCCAACGGATTCTACGAGATATGTTTCCGAGAACAAAGACACATGGTAGGTGTTCATGTCTAGCTCAGCAAATTTTTTTGAAATGCGCTCAGGTTCAGAAGTGACCGCGAAGAATCCTGGGCCCACAGATGAAAGCGAGATCATAGCAACTGCCTCGTCGTCGGCAAATGGACGTAGCTGTTCGGCAATATCATTAATTCTAGGTAACACGAACGAGCAGTTCTTGATACTGCCCATATTCCAGCGGTAATCAAAAATTAGCCTCTTACAGCTATCAAACTTGCCCAGTTGCAGGTCGGGTAACACTTGATGCACTAGGTGGTAAGCGATGTCCTTGCCATAGTGTTCGCCGGTTGAAATGAATCCATCCATGTTGTCTTCTTCAAGCTGCATTAGTGTGCGGGAATCTGGATGCTGGAAGTCTATCGGTATACCAATGACAACTGAGTAGCGTTCCGGAAAGGCAGAGCGCATAATCGGCGTGGCTTCGCCAGCCAACACAATAAGGCTGCCGCTGTAGTTTCCGCAAACTGCAGAACCACCGATACATTGTACTGCTACGAGTGTATCATCGCTGCCATCAAGCTCCTCCCCATGGTTCTGAGCACAGTACAAACATAACGCATGCGGATCAATAGGGCGCCCGTACAGCTCATTGATAGCTGATGCGACGGCTGCTATGGTGCCGCTGCTAGAGCCAAGTCCGCAGTGACGCAGGCTAAGTTCGTCCTCTACATCAATTTGCAAGGTATCACGAATGCCGAGGGTTTGCCGCATCAGAAGAGCTGCGTGTAGCACCAACGACCTACGGCCGGTTCGTTCGCTTATCTCGATCTCTCGTCCCGTGAATGGTACGATACGTACACTAACTCTCTTGAAGAGAGCGACACAGACATCAATTTGACCTGCGGTGTACACAAGTGAGTCGTTAGTTGCGATTTTAGCGGGATCGAGCGCCATTGCTTCGAGTCTCGCAGGATATTTAATACATATCGACTCCCCCTGTTTCACGGCGTTTCGGTTGATTGTACAGGTATTCGTAATAGTACCAGCCGGAAATGTTGCAACGATTTTAGGCATGCTGCTCTCCCTTGGCGTCTTGTAGTCGGCGTAGGTTCTCCTGGGTCTTGTCGATGAGCACGTCAAGAATATCCGGCGTGTAGGTGCCGCTCCCTACGCTGTCGTCGCCCCGTAACTTGAAATTATCTTGGGCGATTCGTCGGTGTGGGAAACGAAATTTCTTGAGCTTTTGGAATATAGCTATCGCAGCATCTTGACCCGCACTATCATTACCCTCAATAAGTAAATCAACGACGCTCCGACCATTTTGCCGATCAGTGCATTGCTGTATCCATGCGCGCTGGTCAGGGCTTAAATAGCGAACATTGTCGGCGTAGTAATCCATATATACCTTGTCTGCACTGCCTACTCCCCACAGCACATAATCTGTTGCGATTAGCTGTAGTTGCGCACCACCCGCACCCGCATAGGAGGTTCCCCCTATTTCCACGGCATCAAAATATGGCCGCAACTCATTGGTAAAGTATGTCGCAGTTACGCCACGACGTACTGCAATAATTGACTCAATGAGAGTATCGAGACTCTTATCAATAGCAGCGAGTCCTGTTTGAATGTCATTTTCCGCGAACACTCGCATGGCATGTTCGGCATCAGCAGAGCTTGTTCGAACAGAGTCAATAAACAGCGCTTCCGCATCGCTACCCGTAAATGAGCGTTGACGCTCATCGCTTGGGTTAACATGGGCATATGTAGTGACTGTTCCTCGTGGAACTGTGTTCGCGATTCTCCCCAGGGCCATAAGTATGCGCTCGAAGCCATTAACTGATTCAATATAATTCTCCCCGTGACGTATCCCGGAGCTCAATATGAAATCCGAATCGCGCAGAGAGGCTAATGCATCTGCTGCTGAGAACTCGCTAGGTACCGTGTCTGTAGCGATTCCGTTTGCAATATTGCGAAGTGTGCCGACATCTGCGCGCTCATTTATTAGCGGAAGCTCACGCAGTCGTTCGTCAAGACCAAGTGGGTCTAGCTTACGAACAGATTCATAGTCCATCATATGTTGGGGCCTCTCTCCACTGCGTGGATCTGTTTTTTATTATTTATACAGTAGAAGCACTTGTTTGTCAATCGATAAAAAATATGTTATATATAGCTTAATATAAACGCACATAAGGAGTAGGTATGATATTTGTAACCGGTTACCATGCTTCCGGTAAATCATTCCTCGCACGCAAGCTCGCATCAGATTTTAATTTATTTCATGTCGAAACAAGCGCAATCGTACAAGCAGCTCATGCAATTGATGCTCCTGAGCGAAGTCTTGGCGATTGGGCTCGCGATATGGAGCATCGTTTCGGGGAGGAATTCTTTGATGACATGATCGTCGATGCCGCTGCGCAGGAGTACGTTTGCGAGCTTGCCAGCGGCAGGCAATACAATGATATCATTATTACAGGAAATCGTTCTCTTCGTGGTATACGATATGCGGCGTCTGGTTTGTCTGAAAAAATTCCGTTTCTAAAACCCGAGGCACATATTCTATATATTGATGCTGACGAGTCTGTTGCGTACGAGCGGTTCAAATCTCGAAATCGGCATGAGGGTGATGCGACCATGTCTCTCGAGGACTATCGTGAAATAACTCTCGACGAAGACCAGCGGGGCCTCACTGAGATTCGAGATAGTGCTGACTATTGCATTACAAATAACGGGACACTCGAGGATCTCGTATACCGAGCCAGTGAAATGCTGGGCGAGAGCGCCGTCCTTGCACGTGAGACATATCGCGACTATCGTCATGTATAATAACCATCAGTAGACTAATGGGAGGACCTAATGAGTATTGCGTACGTTACCGGTAATCAATCGAAGTTTCAAAACGCTACTGCATTTTTGCAGACAGTAGGCGTTACCATTCATCAAGCTAGTGTGTCTGTCGATGAAATACAGGCAGGCACCGGCATAGAGGTAGCCATACGAAAAGCACACGACGCTTATAATCAGCTTCAGGAGCCGTTGTTTATCAATGATGCTGAGTGGGCAATTCCTGCGCTTGGCGGCTTCCCGGGGCCATACATGAAATATATAGTCGGCTGGTTGACGCAGCAGGATCTACTGAAACTCATGGAGGAGAAGTCGGACCGTAGCCTAATACTTCGCGATACCGTCGTATATTACGATGGCTCCGTAGAAAAGGTCTTTACCCACGAAGTTCATGGTAAAATTCTTACATCACCTCAGGGCGAGCCCCGTGGACCATTTGTCACGCAGATATTTAGTCTACGCCAGGATGGTAAGAGTATTGCAGAGGACACAACTATAGGGTTTAGTGAGGATGAGGCAATACTCTGGGCGGAGTTCGCAACATGGCTAAAAACGCATATCCCCCAGGCCTGAGACCCTAACTTCTAAGTATGTAGTGTGGCCGACAATTTTGTGTCGACTAGCTATTTCGGTTATGATATAATCATGCGCCTACCTAACAACCCGACCATCTATGAAATACACACTGCCGCGTACCTAAACGAACTCGCCGTCCGCGACAAAACGAACATTTATCTGGACACAATCCCCGATGATGAGCTGAATCGACTCATGACTCTCGGCATTGATGCCGTTTGGTTGATGGGCGTTTGGCAACGGAGTGCTGCGGCTGTGGCTGTGGATATGGCAAATGAGGGGCTGCAGGCAGAGTTTCGCGCAGTCCTGCCAGATTTTACTCCAGAAGATGTCATCGGTTCTGCCTATGCCGTGCAGGATTATACTGTTGATGCTCGGTTTGGGGGCGACGATGCATTAGCGCGACTACGTGAGCGACTTTCTCATCGCGGAATTGGCCTGATTCTCGATTTTGTACCCAACCATACCGCCCCAGATCATGTGTGGACACGTGAACATGTAGACTACTACATTCATAGCGACAGCAATGCCGCTCTGCGTGAGCCGGATGCCTATGCTGCTGTTGGTGATCACAGTATTGCCATGGGGCGCGATCCTAACTCAGCCCCCTGGCCAGACGTGTTACAGATGAATGCGTTTTCACCAGGCTACCGCAAAGCAACGGTAGATACTTTAGGGCGTATTGCATCGATGAGCGACGGCGTTCGCTGCGACATGGCCATGTTGATGCTAGATGATGTCGTACAGCGCACGTGGGGACAGCTCGCAGGTGAGCCGCTCGCAACCACCTATTGGCAGGACGCCACGCATGCTGTGCGCGAGCAGCACCCTGACTTTACCTTCATCGCCGAATGTTACTGGGACACTGAGCGTACGCTGATTGAGCAGGGCTTCGACTACTGTTACGACAAGACACTCTACGACTACCTTGTTGCGAATGATCCGGCCGGTGCGTGCGACTACCTCGCGCGAACGGCTGACATCCAGTCGCACATGCTTCATTTCGTCGAAAATCACGATGAGCCTCGAGCAGCAGCTAGGCTCCCCCTTGACCAATCGATGGCGGCTGGCGCAATAACAGCAACATTGCCTGGGGCAAGCTTGCTCCATCATGGGCAAGTAGAGGGTAAACAGATAAAAATACCCGTACAGCTGGGGCGTGGGGCCCATGAACTGCCCTGTTCGGCTACTCGGGATTTCTACGGTAAGTTATATGCTTGGCTCAAGGAGTCAAATATTCGAGATGGAACCTGGTCACCACGCGCAACCCAAGATTCGGCAATCATTACCTACGAGCTGCAGCACGAGCATACCGTCGCCATGCTGCTGGTTAATTATTCGGAGACGCGCACCACCATTGATCTTCCCATTCCCATAGCTAACTATAGTGATGTGCTAGCGGACAACGACGGCGCGCCCATCATAGTTCAAGCGGCCGCCGACAAGCAGCTTCAGCTCGGGCCATGGCAAACGCGGCTGCTCGTCTATGATCAGTCGGCTGTCTCGTAGCGACTTAGTGGGTTTCGACCATCTATAGACGTGTCGAATGTTGACTTGTTTAAACTAAAGTGATATAATATATAGAATCATTCAATGAGCAGTGCGCCTATGTACGCGGCATCAAGGGCCAGATCAATCAATAGTACTACACGGAACCCTATGGAAATAGAAAGAAAATATCTCATTGCAACCTTACCCCCTCTCGCGGGAGTGCTTTCAAATAACATACTCCAAGGCTATCTGGCTATCGATGATACTCACGAAGTCCGCCTCAGGCAAATAGGACCTGACTATATACTGACAGTGAAAGTAGGCACCGGTTTAGTCAGGCAGGAGCATGAAACGGTAATATCCAAACAGCAGTTTAGCTTGTTGTGGCCTGCAGTAAACGATAGGTCAGTGAGTAAGGTACGCTACTACTTACCGGATGATATATCTGTTGATATATACGAAGGCCCACTAGCTGGGCTTACCGTTGCCGAAATTGAGTTTGATACTGTGCGTGCAAGCGATAGTTACATACCTCCTCACTGGTTTGGCCCGGAAGTCACTTCTGACCTCAGGTTCAAGAACCGGTCATTGGCCTCAGCAGGCACAATCCCTAGCATCGATCAAGATATATCAAAAGAATAGTGCACTTTGCTGAATTTTTCTATCATCATCACGACACTCGCCCGTACATCCTCGCCATGGATCGCACGAGATAGTATATCGGCTAGCTTATCCATGTCTTCCTGCTGCGCTCCCCGGCGCGTGATTTCTTGTACGCCTAGGCGAATAAAGGCCCCTTGGTCATACATTTCGTCGAAGGCAACGGCAATATGATTTGAAAAAAAGTACTTTGCTATGTCTTCGGTCGACCCATGAGCGGACGTCATGAGGTGGACTTGGTGGGTATACGTCCATTCTTTGTCATCGGAACGCCGACATACGAGGCCGCGCTTGGTTAGGCCATCAGCTAAGGTGCGGGCATTCTCTATAATCTGGTGTGCGTACTGCTCACCAAAAGACAACATTTCTTGGACAGAAATACATAGACCGATTGTATGGTCGAGGTGTGTTGACGAGTAATAACCATGCGCTTGGTTGTCTACATGGCTAAATATACCCTGGCTTTTACAGAGTATAATACCCTTATGAGTCCCCGGGAGTGTTTTATGCGTGTTTGCACTAATGACATCAGCACCACAATCAAGTGGATTGGGGAAAGTGCCGCCGAGTATTAAACCAAAAACATGACTAGCGTCAAAAACGATTCGATTGTTTGGCCCGACCGCTTGGCGAAGACGCGCGATGTCAAACGGGATGAGGCTGTATGACATATCGATATATAGACAGATCGGGCGGTCAATACGGGAAATTTGGGTCGCAAATGCGTCATAGTCGATGTCGAGTGTTCTAGTGTCCATCGGTAAAAGCCTAGATTCTCTCCCGGCATTCTTAATTATTCCAATCGTAGCGAAGTGACCGCCGTAACTGGGGTCGAGGCTGTATACAACGTCACCTATCTGCGTTAACGAAAACACCGATATCATCATGGCATGGAGCCCAGAAAGTGGCGCGAAGATTGCGCCGTACGCGTGTAGCCGTTCGCTTAGCTGGCGCTGGGTGGTGTCAACGACGTGATTGATTCCATTTTTTGCAAGCGATGTGAACCCATGAAACAAGGTGAAATCATTGTTCTCATGTGCCGGGCCAAAGTTATAGCGAGATGCGATATCGCTCATATTAAAGCGTTTAGCAGACTCAGAAACAACATTTTCGTTTGGGGTTAAGTGAAGATACTTATCGTTAGCTTCAATATCTGCAGTAATTTCGTGAACAATAGTGTCATAGTTCATATACAGGCCTATCGCTATTGAGCGTATGCGATTTTAATATAGTGCTCAATAAGGGCGTTGTCGCGGCGCTGCATGAATGACTTATCATAGGTATCTGCTTTGTAAGAGTTTATCAGCTTTAGCGCATGAGCCGGCGTATCTGCCCATACCAGGTGGGAACCATCTTCCAGCGGCTTACCGAGGTGCGTATCATCAATGTCGCCAGTATAGCAGTACGATATTTGGATCAGCTTCCAGTCAGAGCGGTATTCAAGTGTGAGGCCAAGGGGCTTCAGCTTAATACTCGTTGCGTCTACGCCGACTTCTTCTGCAATCTCACGGACAACACCAGTCATGAAGCTCTCGCCATCTGACTCTGTTAGTGTGTACTGCAGCCCACCGCCAGGTATTTTATTGACACCTTCTGAATCTAAACTCTGGAGCGCAATCCGACCAGATGATGGATCGACAAGGATACAGCGCGCAGCCAAGCGTATTGTCCAGTCAGACAAATTCATTTTATATGGAGCGTCATTACTGACCACAAGCGACTCACTTGTTAGGTCGTGTATTGTTGCAATGTGGGGTAGTATTTGTTCAATTTCTGTCATGTTAGTTACTCCTAATTCTATTATAGTTTTCGGGAAGTGTCCATAAATCGCCACCATACGTGTTCCACGGACTACTGGATAGTCGCCTACCCTGTGCGCCGGCAAGTTGCTCTACGATCCCGCGCAGTGTCGCGTTTGATTTTTCACGACCACCAAACGAAAGGAATGATTCTCGCGGGGAATACCGCTGCCTATGGTCCATAATGTCGTGATACGCTTCGGCAATGCCCTCTGGTGTGCGCTCGCAAAACTTAGACGTAAGCCCGTCCTGCATGAATCGTTCCATACCTCCATGAGTAGGTAAAGCAACAATCATAGGCTTGTCGCATGCAAGCATTTCTGTCGCAAACCGATTAACCGCTTCTGTTTCCTCGGATAAATAGATACCGGTGTTGCTTTTGTGCATAAACCGATCGCGAATTTGAACTTTGGTTAACGGCCCCAGAACAGTACTACCATCAGGGTTTACATGATCCCCAGTGGTGCTAAAGTCATCGGCATCGTATATAGTGACGTTGCCAAGCAAAGCAGCTGCACCCATTACCATTTTCCGGTATTGCACACTATCCGCATGTTTACGTTCAGAGGCCATCAGCCATCCGTAAATCATGATACTGATTTCTGGGTGCGCCTCAGCGACTTCAAGTAGCAGCTCCGTCTTTTTGGTCGGGAACCACTTAGCTATGTAAAGAATGTCCGACTCAGGTTGCTGAGGCTCAGAGCTGGGCGAAAATATATCTGGATCGACGAATAGTCCATCAGCCAACGCAAGCGAGTGGGGGACATTACGAGCGGCACCGTTTAAGTACTCATGTTCACCGGATTTATTAGAAAATATATTGCAATCGGTACGCGTAACATCGACTGGCACCGTGTCGCTTTGCGTTGTTGATACCACTAACCAGCGCTCCCGGAACGAAGGGTCGACATGCTCCATGTAGTCGACAAAATCATTTGCCACGTAGTCGCCTACCAGTACAGCGCCCATACCGCCATCCGTATCTGGCTCGAGCAGAGTAAACACGGGTAGTGCACCTCCCTTTTCGAAGTTGGTTGCAAAGCGCGAAAAGGGCATACGCTCCTCGCTACTTACTGTTGCTTCATGCGTTTTCATGGTTTCGTCCTCTGTTTTCTATCAACACCTTCACGGCCTGTTCGATCTTGCGTCGTTTTGTTGCTGGTAATAGTAGATTTATTTCGTCGTTATTCTGAGATTCTGTGGCATCCGCCCCAAGCAATGCCTTGAGCTCTGTAGCGTTTAACCAGTCTGGCATTACCGTATCCTGCAGTTCGCCATCAATAACCATCAACGAATCCTTAGGGAGTAATTTTTTGTACTGTGCTTCGTAATGCATCGTGGCGTCCCAATTCATCAATTCTTGATTTCGTGTTCCGCGCGCAAGCCTTTGCATAAGAACGCGGGGCGATGATAGGCTAAATCGCACGAACCCATAGTGCGCATCGGGCAACTGCAAAAAATCATTAAATATTTGGCGACTAATTCGCAGACCTTTTTCATATTCGCTGGTTTCAATCATGCCATTGGCATACCTGAGCGAGTAAAAAATAAGCGATGATAACGGCGTGAACCGATCGGCGTAGACACGACCGTTTGGCGGGGCTATCGACTGCAAGCGCGCATTTTCCATAACTGTAAAAAAGTAACTACAATACGCCATACTTACCGCATCGACTGGAGCGTCCGGAAAATTCATATCTCCACCTAAAAACTCACTCGATTCGGCAATGCATAAGGAATGCTCGCGCTGCTGATTCAAGTAGGTTGTTTTACCGGAGAATGCAGGTCCTTCGAGAAAAAGTATCTGTTTCATCTCTTAATCCTATAAAGCGTAATGCCGGCCAAGATACCACTTGCACTGATCTTTTTGGGTGGCTGCGTGTACGCGTACTCATGCAGCGTGTTGATATGTGACGCCACATCGCCAGTATCGATCGACGTTAGGGCATCTTGCCCTCCCGTTGAAGATGCTTTTCCGTCATCCAAAAGCACGATATCGAGAAGCGCATGCCGGGCTGCAGCTTCCACGATGGATGCATAGCCATTAAACTGGTACGCAAAATCGCCAATGATTGCCATAGCGCGAGAACCGGCATAGAGCGATGCGCCCGCGGCAATTGATAGACTACTGCCCATACAAAGGCAACTATCAATGAGCCCAAATGAATCACTCGTATACTTCCCTTCATCGCCGATCACAATTGCGTAGTCTTTTTTATTAATCGCTCGTAATACATCATCCCAGTCATGCATTACCGGAGCTATGCCCTCATGTATGAATGAGGAGTCGATTGCTGGCTCGAGGTTAGACCGAAGGGTTCTTTCGGCATAGTTCGATCCACGTTCGCGTATCGTCAAGTGGGGCTTCTCAGAAAAAAGCGTGCAAACGGCCGCAGGGATTGGATAGTGCTGAATGGTTAAAGCATGCTGAGTTGGTTGTGCTGCACCAAATACAATGCCGTCAACGTCCTGAACTGAAGACGCTGTATACTGTTGTGCCACATACGCACGAATTACTATTTGCTTTTTTTCAAATCGTTCAACACGGTCCGACCATGCACCGATTGATTTTTGACGTAGCTCAAGGCGAGGCATCACCGCAGGCGGCGTAGCATATACTGTTCCTAGGTCGTCAGTATCAACGGGAGAGCTACTTTGTAGTAGATCGTAGGTTATGCGAAGAATAATCGGAACGTCAAGTTGCTCAGAGAGTTCAAACACATGAGCAGTCATGTTGACGGCGGACTGTATTGTTGCAGGTTCAAGAACTAGTGTGTGGATATAATCATTAAGTACTCGTGAATCAATGATTTCCGGCGATGAGTGTGCGACAGTATCTTCAAGTACGACGATGACCATTCCGCCCCCAACCCCATTGATTACCGCATGGTGAATAGAGTCGAGTGTTGCTGCCAGTCCAACACCTTTAAAAATTGTCACGCTCCGACCACCTACTAAGGATGCGCCGTATGCAAACTCAAATGCATTACGCTCATTGAATGATGGCTTGACGTTCTTTACTATCGTGTGAGCAAGTAGGTCGCCTCTCATTCCAGGGTAATAGTACACAACCTCTGCGCCTGCGGATGCGAGGCTAGTGCCGATATGCCGAAGATTCATGGCGACCGTGTCAAGTTTCATTTTAGATGCTCCGTTCTATAGTAGGAGTTAAGTGCAATCTCTCAGATACTAACGACTCGTAGAGCGCAGCCATCATTTTGACAGGGACATCGTAGGTAGTGATGCTGTTGCGAACGATGACGGTATCGCGGGTGTGCTTGCCTCCGCGTATATCATGGCACCCTTCCAGGAACTCGTTTATCATCACATGCTTCGCTAGCTCATTTGATAGTTTCGAGGATTGGCTTGCGTACATGTCGTCGATGTCAACCGAACTGTACACCTGGAGGGCTGGCTCATTTTCACCAAACATTTCACTGTTTCGAAAGACATAGATATCAAAATGATTCTTGCCACCAACAGAGTAGCTCTCGTCCCCGGTATCAGTATCGTGCTCGTCAACTGCCTGGTAATTATGGATCTGTATACACTGGAATGGGCCTTGTTCGATGACGTAGGACTGGTGTTTGACGCGACCGTTTCCTTTATATAGATCTGTCGCTGGTACTCGCCAGCTCCGCTTGCTAAAGCTACTGTGCAACAGGTTGACGCCAATCAATGCCGTAGCAAATCCCTCTCGCTTCATAGTTATATTTGCCATGATATCTATTTCGCCAAAATTTTTCATTGACTTTTGATAGTGCTCTAGGTTGTGCAGCGTGGTGTATTTTCCGAAATAGTCACGGTAATCATCGGGCGTTATGGAAGAAACATAGCCATTCGGATAGATTGCGCTGGCATAGGCTACTAATGTATCGGGCATCTTCACTTTAGGGGTGCCGTGCTCGAGGAACTGCCACGCGATGTCGAGCACGTGGAAACCGCTATGGGAAAGTTTGCCGTAGCCAGTATTGTAGGGGTGCATTGTCTGATGCATTATTTCATCTGGAAAGATCCATACACCGTCACTATGAAATGCTTGTATCGATGTGACCGGCATATTAAACGTGTTGGCCACCTCGCTCAACTTTTCAAATACAAAGTTGTACCCTGACTCGTATCGTCGTTGGGTGCTGAGGCAAAAAAGCGATCGACTTTCGTGATATACGTCCATGAGATCTCTGTAGTCTTGCTCTATAAGCTGAAAGGCTCTGGAATTGCTGACGGCACCATCTCGAGTTGACACCGGTTTGTCCATGAGAATATGAAGATCATGAGCTAATGCCCACTTTGCATAATCGACATGGTGGGTGGGGTCTGTGGAGATAATGACTGCAGTAAAGTCATATGCCTTAAGTAGCTTGCGAGAAAGCGCAATATCGTTAAATGGCTGCTTGCACTCTGTTGGGTTAAGATAATAAGTGTCGACCCGCTCTGTATAGTCGCGTTCAAGCAAATATTGTGCAATGCTTTGCGCGCTTTGAAAAACGTCCAGGATAACAACCTTGCAGTGCGCAATTTGCGAATTATTTATTAGCTCAGGTATATAGATGCGTCGTGCATGGTGACCGGCACCGATGACAAGGACAGCCGGCTGCCTAGTCTTGTCTTGCTTTTTCGATAGATGATTCGCTATACTCATAAAGATAAAGATACACTCTATTGATTCATTATCGTTTTTATGTTACTATTCTTTTATGATATCACATAACTTAATTTATGTCAATGTCGTTATATGATTGAGTACCCCCGTCATTCGCTCTATCTTGAGGGTACCGATGCGAGCGGTAAGGATTCTGTCGCACGGGAACTTCAGCTACTACTGCCAGATGTAGGCGTAGCAGCGGGATATTTTTATCCAGACTATCGCGCAAGAGCGCAGGAGTGGCAGCGTCGGTGTCCAGAAGCTGGTAGGGATGTCATCTTTCTTGCAAGCGTTGTTGGTGACTTGTTGGCACTCAAGGAGAGTGATCCTCGTTTGAGCCCCCATATTCAAGTGTCGCATGGCGTGATAAGGGGCGCCGCCTATCAAGATGCCTTTGATCTGCCGACGGCAAACCTTTTTAATAAGGTGTCCGGCCTTCTTCCGCACAATATTCAACCCATCGCGCTCTCGGCTCAACTAAAGACGATCCAGCAGCGTGTACTGAACAATCCCGAGTCCACAGAGTTCGATTTTCTTGTTTTCAATGAACCGGCACGGGTTCAACGAATTATCGACGGAATTGCCCAGCGTAGTGTTGCTCTCGGTGGTCGTGTGATTGATACAAGCAACCTGACGCCTAACGAAGTTGCGCATACGATACTCGAAGAGCCTGACACATATATACCACGCCGAAGTGCCATCGATGCCCAGGAGATTCTCGACGAAATCGCCGGCAGGTACCCAATGAGCATGCCGATTATTCAGGAAATAAGGGAAGGAATGGTTTACGATGTCTAATAGATCTTTATACATTGTTTGGGGAGTCACCGGAGGGCTTGGCGAAGGAGTATCACTCGCACTCGCCAACGCTGGTCATGATGTGATTGGGTACGCGCGGGACGTCAACAAAGTGAATAGTAGTATTCTTGATGCCGAGCATATCGAAATACGCAGTATGGTTATTTCTGAATCGTTTTATCGTCAAGAATGTGCTTATCTTGAGGGCCGCGGCCTAACAATAGCTGGAATCGTGGACTGCGTAGGGTCGACGCAAACGCCTAGCGATGCGACACTGACCCAGCGCTTTAAGGATATCATGACACCAAATCTATTCCATCCCTACGCAAGCACCCTAATATTCGCGCCAGTCATGGCGGAAAATGCCAGTATCGTGCTCGTAAGCTCTATTCGCGCCCTCACTGGCACGGACAATCAGAATATCGAATATGCATTTGCAAAGGCCGCGGTAGAGAATCTTGCGAGATCACTCGTTCATCATCTCAAAGCCACAAAGGTTCGGTGTAATGTCGTGCGTCCCACGCCAATTCTTGGCACCCAGATGAGCCGAGCCTGGAGTCCTCAGATTATCGAAGAGCTCGAATCAAAAGCGCTCTACGGCACGCTCCTGCGCGTTGATGATATCGTTCCTGTTGTCGTGTTTCTTCTATCCCCTAGCTCCCTTGCTATCAATGGCACTGTCATTGATACTAGCGGTAGCTTCGGCTTATAGCACCATACGGTCCATGGCTTATCGACTCGCTCAGTAAGTGCGGCGCCCGGTATGCTACGTATCGCATACTGATGATTGCGAAAAATAAACTAGGGTCCGCGTTAGCGGACCCTAGTTTATCGTTAGTACTACTTCGAGCGCTTTTCGATGATTTCCTGTGCCACGTTTGGTGGTACTTCTTCGTAATGCGCAAGCTCCATCGTGCTTGCAGCGCGGCCTTGGCTCATACTGCGGATATCGCCGGTATAACCAAACATGTTTGCGAGTGGGACAATCGCTTTCACAAGCTTCGCGCCACCCATCAGGTCTTCCATGGCATCGATACGTCCACGGCGGCTGTTAAGGTCACCGATGATGTCGCCCATGAACTCTTCTGGCGTAGTTACTTCAACATGCATAACAGGTTCGAGGATAATTGGCGTTGCACGCTTCACACCTTCACGCGCCGCAATACTACCAGCCAGTTTAAAGGCCAGTTCGCTTGAGTCAACATCGTGATAGCTACCGTCGTACAGTGTCGCTTTGACGTCGACTACTGGATAACCGGCAATCACACCGCCATACAATGTTTCAACGATACCCTGCTCGACAGGCTTGCGGTATTCTTGTGGCACCACACCACCCTTAATCATGTCGACGAATTCAAAGCCCTTGCCCACTTCGTTCGGCTCGAAGCGTACCCATACGTCACCGTACTGGCCACGACCGCCGGATTGCTTGGCGTGTTTACCCTGAACTTCAGACGTGCCCTTAATGGTTTCACGGAAGGCAACCTGTGGCTCACCGACGTTCGCTTCGACGTTAAATTCACGCTTCATGCGGTCAATGAGGATTTCGAGGTGAAGCTCGCCCATACCAGACATAATCGTCTGACCGGTTTCGTCATCGGTGTGAACGCGGAAGGTTGGGTCTTCTTCGGCAAGTCGTTGCAGGGCGATACCCATTTTTTCCTGGTCAGCCTTCGTTTTAGGCTCAACGGCGATAGAAACTGGAGGATCTGGGAATGTGATCGCTTCAAGCGCCATTGGGTGCGCAGGGTCTGTTAGTGTGTGCCCCGTGAATGTGCCCTTTAGCCCCACGACAGCAGCAATGTCGCCCGCACCAACTGAGTCGATATCTTCACGCTTGTCGGCGTGCATACGCACGATACGGCCAACGCGCTCTTTTTCGCCCGTTGTTGTGTTCAAAACATAGCTACCGGCGGTGAGTTTACCTGAGTACACACGCACAAAGATAAGCTTACCGACAAATGGGTCGGTCGCAAGCTTAAAGGCAAGCGCGGCCATTGGTTCTTTGTCATCTGGCTTGCGACTTACTTCATCGCCAGTTTTAGGGTTTTTGCCCCAAATGGCGTCGATGTCTAGTGGGCTTGGCAGGTAGTCAGCCATAAGGTCGAGAACCTTTTCGACAATCACGCCGCGGCCATCGCCACCAGTTACAAGGTAAAAGTCACCAGCAAGAACTCGCTTGCGAAGCGCAGCCTTTAGTTCGTCAATTGTGATCGAATCTTCGCCCTCATCGAAGAACTTCATCATCAGTTCTTCATCAGCTTCCACTGCGTTTTCAACCAGCAGGCTGCGTGCGTTTTTAGCTTTTTCGAGCATGTCTGCAGGAATTTCGCCAACGACAAGTTCGTGATCGGTGTAGTCAGTGTAGGTGTAGGCCTTCATATCAATTAGGTCAACGACACCATTGATATCCTTTTCGAAGCCAATTGGCAGGTGAATTGGGAACGCCTGTTTGCTGAGGCGAGTACGGATACTTTCGAGGCTCTTGTAGAAGTCACCCCCGGTCTGGTTGATCTTGTTAACAAAACAAATACGTGGAACGCCGTACTTGTTGGCTTGGCGCCATACGGTTTCAGACTGAGCTTCAACGCCCATCTTGCCGTCAAACACAGTGACAGCACCGTCAAGCACGCGAAGACTTCGCTCAACTTCGGCCGTGAAGTCAATGTGCCCCGGGGTGTCGATGATGTTGATTTTGCAGCCCTTCCAGAAACAGGTTACGGCAGCGGAAGTAATGGTGATACCACGTTCTTTTTCTTGTGCCATCCAGTCAGTTGTTGCGCCGTCACCGTCACCTCGAACTTCGCCGATCTTGTGATTGATACCAGTACGGTAGAGGATTCCTTCTGTCGTTGTTGTTTTACCGGCGTCGATGTGTGCGATAATACCGACGTTACGGAAGTCCTTTAGCGGGACATTTGTTACTGCCATATGGCTCCTGCTCTCTTTCGTTTTATAGATAATTATTATTTGCCAGGTTTTCTAGGCATTAGAAAACAGCACTTAGGTCGAAGTATAGCACATTTCGTAGCTATTTACTAGGAATAGACTGCAGGCTATTCGCCTGGCTGGAGCCGTTTCGATATCTCAACGGTTGGGTCGGATATGGAAACGACAATATATGGTGAGCTGATGTCATGTGGGTCGAACCCATCAATCTCAAGTCGCGGATCGGTCAAGATAAGCGCTATATCGTACTCATCGTCGTTGATGCCTCTTCCCCCAACCATCGCATCAAAAGACGGCATCGGTGCGATAGCAACGTGGTTGAATGTGCCGACGACCCACTCACCTTCGACAACGTTCTCGCAGGCGATTCCTGACTCAGTAACATAGAAGGTAAATGCACCCTCGCCGACAACAACAGTATCACCTGAAGTCAACTCAGAAAGCCTCGGTACATCCGCTCGGTTGAGCATCACCTCGATGAATTGGTAGTCCTCGGGCCGAAGAGGAACTCCTGGCTCTGCCTCAAGAGAAGCCTTCACGTGGTCATTAAACGCGCCACGAAGTAGCTTCATGTCATCGCCCAGCGACACGGCAATATGTTCACCCCGGGTATCAATCCCAAGTTCTTCTGAAAGACCGCCGACTATTTCAAAAAACGAATTGTCATCTGGTATGTGCTCACGCATATTAAAACGCCATCTCCTCAAGCGTGCTTAGTGGTACGACATATCGTGCAACGACATCGTTTCGCTCCGGTGTAGGCACACGCATGACAAGGGCAATCTCGCTGGTCTTTAGGAACGGGTGCTCAGTGACGACGCCATCGAGAGTCGCAAGGATCTCCTGGCCGAGGATGTGCTTAGCGGAATCATCAATAAATGGCCCCGCGATTCGGAGTGTGCGTCCTGCGCCCAAAATCGCCTCGAGCGCATCAGCTGCCACGTCCATAGCACTGGGATTATCGTGAAATGCAAGGGCGATATCACGAAGCCCCTCGACACCATCAAACTCAGTCATCTCTGTCTGAGGCTCGCTGTCGATTGCTCCCGCAAGATACTCGAGATTCTTTTGTAGCATTTGTCGCGAAGACTGCGCGATATCAAGTTTCGCGGTTCGGGCGAGCGCTTCGCTACGACGGGCGTCATAATCAAGACTCGGGAGAGAGTATCCCGCAGGAAGTCCGAGGTCAACAACGAACCGTCGCGCCGCGTTTATCGTCACCATAGATGCGTTAGTGTCAGGATCTGTAATCGTAATCGTATTATTCCCATGCCCGAGATCGATAAACTCAAGATACGCACGGATCACGTGTTGTTCATCATCCTCACCATAAGAGCGTGTTTGAACATTAGCCTCAGCGAGGATTCCCTTTGCACTGCTAAATACATCTGGGGAGCTTACGCCAAATCCCTTTACTTGTATATCAAGCGTCTGTGACTCTTGATCGATCACACGACTAAAGGTAGCCTCGGGAATCCTTAGCGCTGGGCCAATGACCTCGATAACAGGGTTCATGTCCGTTTGCCACCGTTGAAAGAACGCTGAAATTCGATAATTGATCATCTCGTAGTCGTCTGCAATCGCCGCCTTGCTCGGATACGGTCGCTCGGCCTCACTTGAGGCATATTGGCGAACTATTTCATGTAGTCCATGCAACTCAGCGAGGAACTGTCGCTGCCTCTCTTTTTCATCCTCGGGTATATCCTGTTCACCATCTCTGTCACTCGCCTCATCTGCGTGCTCGACGCTGGTCATTGAAGCTGCGTCTATCACTGCCTCACCTAGCCGTTGTTCAAGTGGTCGCACTCCAAAATTGCTGTCGAACTGCTCATTTGGCTGAATAATCGTATCTTCATCAAATGGATACGCACTCGTCTCCGGACGGTTAGCCGTCAGCCGTGTGAGGCTATCGATAGGGATATATATTGGGGTACGTCCACCTTGCGCCTCTGGTACGAGGTACCACGTCTCGAGCGTGGGACGGTAAGTGATGAGCGTTTGACCTTCTGCTGTATCAGGCGTCGGAAAAAGACGTACATTGCTAATGAGCAGCTCACGGAGCGTTCCATCATATTCTTTGGGCACTTTCGCATATGTCATCGTACGTCCATAGATGACACCTCGAACGACTGCGTCGTAAGTTGCATTGTCAAATGCGAGTCGATCGGTGATATACGTTTCAATCAGGTCGAGCACTTCATCGTCACCCATTGTCGTGTCAGCTTTTGACACATCAAATGTCACGCTAAAGTCATCGAGAAGTTGACGGATAAGCTCAGGATCACGGCAGCCATCTGGCAACGCCTGAACTGCAGCGAATACTTCGGGGAAATTGGCGCGCACAAACTCCTCAGCACCTTCACGAGAGGGTTGGTGTGGCTCCATATACTCGATGTCGTCGGGGCGACTCGTGAACCACACTTGTCCATCCTCGTAGTCTTCGTCGAGACCATATTGCATCACGACGCGGTACATTGATCCATACTCACCCATTGGAACTCTCTCGACGTCAAAGCCTTTGACGATCGCCCGGAACCCTGCCGCATCAAAATATTCTCCGAGAAGATCTTCTTTGCGCTCGCCGATTCCAGGAAATGCGCCTTCATGGGCGTCGTCAACAACATTCTCATCGAGCGCGTATTCAGTTGGTCGGAGTCGTCCGGTTACCTTGATTGCTTCGTCGCGAAATCCAAGCATATCCCAATCACCGTTGAGATTGAGGAGTACTTCTTGGATGGTGTCTTCTGACGGGTTAGTCGCAAAATTCAGTGCGTCTTCGGCGCTTTTTGCATCGTGTATAAGACGGAGGATGCCCGGGTCAATCGTGTCACGAAGACTCGGTTCGGTCTCCCATGTGTTTTTGATGAGCGCATCAAATGCATCGTCATCGTTAGAGTGTGGCTGTGACTCTCGTATCATGAACTAATTAAATAGAGATGCGCCCCTGTTTGCAAGCATAAGCGCTAGAATTGTGGTGGCGTCGGTGTATCATATCGCGCTGAACTCATCCAGGCGATTGATGTACAGGGAATGATAAGTTCTCGCTCAGAGCCATTTGGTTCATACGCAGTCGCTTCGATAAACGGTACACAGCGGTGCGTGCCCTTCAGTTCCTGCGCGCGAATATCAGACGGACGCAATTCGACGTCTTTGACCCTCATCGTCCGTGTGTACGGATAGCGCAAAACCACAGGAATACCATCGCCGTTATCTTTGACGGAGATACACTCGCCCGCAACTGAGATATGGTAATTGACATGCGGATCGATTTCCGCGCGTGAACGAAGATATTGTGCCGCATCGCGGACGTGCTCAAGTTGTTCTTCGTCACTCAAGTTTGCTTCAAAGACAAACTCACCGAAATCTTTGATAATCTGATCGTCGCGACGGCTGGTAAATGCAAGTTCATCAATAGTATTTGCATCCTCCGGGTAATAATACGCGAATCGACGCTCTCGTAGCTCGGGGGACGGAAATGGTAGCTCGATACCTGCGAGTTCCTCAAGGGGGAGAACAATAGGCATCCGAGTGCCATCACCTTTTCCGGCGTCTATTTCCACAAGATGCGATATTTTCGGGAAATGATCATTTGATTGCTCGGTCGAATCAGTGAAAAATATGAAACCGCGAGAAATTGCTTCTTGATCAACGTACGTCGAGGACTGCATTTCGGGTAATCCTGGGACTACCGCCCAACCACGGCCGCTGACTGTCACGGGCATATTCATATATCGCCACCTCGCATCGAGCTGCTGTACATGAGCCTGTCGGATCGAAAGAGGGTCGATCTCGGTGTCGGTGAGCATCGATGTTGCTACTATCTCTTGACGAGAGAGTGCTTCACTGTGTATTTCTTCTAGATATGGATCACCAAGCTGTGGCTCTAGTCCATCGGTCATCTCGCGAAATATATCGTCAAAGTCTGGATGCTTACTGCTTGGTATCTCGCTCATAGATTACTATTTAACCCCACCGTGGCTTCTCGTTGCAAGCATAGGTAGTATCAGGCGGCTGTTCTGCTATCTATCTCACGTGTCGGAAAATGCGTCGTTAAATCCGTCATCTGATAGTGCATGATCGGCTGGAGCCACCTGGCAACATCGGTGGCACTATCAAGATCACCCGTATACTCAAGCCTTAGTGCCTCAAGCGCATGCATCCCAACAACTGCTCTTGTCGACTTTCGGTACGCTCGTCTTAATCGCGCTTCGTCATGCCGATCGGTTATCTCCACAAGTCGCTCTGCATCGCGTGCAAGTCGCGTCAGCGCTCGATACCCTCTCACGTAACGCTCCATTGGCTCAATACGAGGTACAGTTGTTTCATGGGTGACTTCGTGGTGTAGGTGGTGAAGCTGTGGTGGTAATATCACCATCTGTGTCCTGAGCTCACGAAATACGAGGGGGATATGAGCGAGCGCCCCCGCATGTTCAAAGTGGGCGGGATCGTACGCATCCCGTGGCCAATGGACATGATGTCGGTTTGGTGTCGCAGGGTGATTTGATCGTGTCGTCACCACTGGCCATTCGTAGGAATCATCGATGAAGCGTTCGACTACCTTTTCCGCAGTCTGACGCGCGAGAACAAACCCCCGGTCATCCGTCACAGGGGCAATACGTCGAAGATGACGTGGATTTATTTTCCATACATCAAGTGGAGGCAGATGACCCTCCGGTCCAAACTGACGACTATGCATGTATGTATCGTAACGGATTGTCATCGAATTCGCTACAAAAAACATATCGCCTGCAATTATGCGGGCGATATGTCATGGACGCGGATAGAGAATTAGCCGCGGGCGAAGTGAGCAAACGCGCGGTTGGCTTCTGCCATTTTGTGGGTATCTTCTTTCTTTTTGAAAGCAGCCCCGGTTTCGTTGTAGGCGTCAACAATTTCAAGCGCAAGGCGTTTTTCATAAGGAATTCCGCTACGGTTTCGTGCGCTCTGAACGAGCCAGCTAAATGCGTAGTGAAGTTGGCGATGACCGGCAACTGGGAACGGAATCTGGTAGTTTGCGCCACCAACACGACGAGACTTAACCTCGAAGTTTGGCGATACATTCCTGAGTGCTTTTTCGAAGACTTCGAGAGGCTCTTCGCTCTTGAGCGTTTTTGCTGCCTGCTCAAGTGCGCTATAGACGGCACGCTCTGCAACAAGTTTCTTACCATCAAGCATGCTCTTGTTGATCAAACGCTGCACAAGAACGCTCTGGTACTTGCGATCGGGCTTAATGTTTCGTTGTAATTTCTTGGTAACTTTCCTAGGCATGATTATTTATCCGCTTTCTTGGCGCCGTACTTCGAGCGGCCCTGCTGACGTTTTGCAACACCCTGGAGGTCAAGTGCACCACGAACAATGTGGTAGCGTACACCTGGAAGGTCTGGAACACGACCACCACGAACAAGCACAACTGCGTGCTCCTGGAGGTTATGGCCTTCGCCACCGATGTATGCCCAGACTTCGTGACCATTGGTCAAACGAACTCGAGCAACCTTGCGGAGAGCTGAGTTAGGTTTCTTTGGGGTCTTGGTCGTTACTTTTACACAGACACCGCGCTTTAGGGGCGCATCCTGATCGTAGTAACGAACCTTCAGTGCGTTGTGAATACGGCCAAGCGCTGGAGACTTGCTCTTCTTGTTCGCAGTCTGGCGTGGCTTACGCACTAATTGGTTGATTGTTGGCATCTAACATCCTTAGATTACATTGATAATGGTAACTCGCTTGTGGAGTTACGTTTACGACGCTGGTCTCAGCATGACCACTGTCGTCTCTATGTTTTGGTTCTGTATGTAGCGTGTACACGTTCACTTCCGCCATATACGTCCAAAATAGGAAACTCATCGACTATAGTAACAAATTTTACACCTTTTGTCTAGAGCGCTTGCTCTTTATAGCATGAGCGACATACAATAGGGTTAATAAGGAGAATCTATGGACAACCAACCAACTACTACAGACTCTGGTAATCATACCTCAAATAACCCGAATACTGGCTCGCCAACAGTGATCACAGCCAGTCCAGGCGGTGATGAGTCACGCACGTCGGCCGCCCTCGTCGCCGAAAAGAAAAAGCGGCGTTCGCGACCACTGCTCGTAGTACTCCTTGCGCTGCTCATCGCGGTGCTTGGGGGGGTTGCTACAATGGCAGTATATACGTTGTATTTTGATACTTCTCATGTAAAGCAGACGTCTCAACCCTCTCAGGTAATAGCCGAGCGAGGACTCTCCGCTTCGGACGTAATTAGTAGCCTACAGCAAAACATGACTGGCACCACTGTGCCCGAAAGAGCACCTAATCCACCCGCTGTGAAAATTGCGGGGAAGGCATTCTATACACAACTTCAGGCAGCGAACAACCTCGTTGCCAGTCGATCCGAAACAGTTACCAGTGCGCAAGCAGATGTCGAGCGCGTGAATCTACTTAAGCTGCTAAAGGACCAGGGCTTTGAGGAGAAGAAGATTGCCCCGGACGATACAGAGGTTATCTACCTAGGCGAACTGACCCACAAAGACGTCGTATGCACTTTACAGCAGACTCGAACGTTAAACAATTCTGCCGCAGATCACCTTATTAGTGTGGCTTGCGCCAATATGATTGACTATACAAAACTCGCAGGTGTGCAGCAGCCTTTCATGACCGCTTTTGGAACCGGTGGCTCGGTCTCTATACAGCAAATCACTGCGATAGGAGCACCGACAATTGTCGCATCGTCGACGAAGGGGTATCAAACAGCTGAGTTACCGCTGATGGGCTATGCTGACGATGGAATGCCCGCCTCGAACGGCTCTATGGCGTTATTTTATCAAACACCCGACCAAACGTGGCACTTCTTCAAGGCCGCACAAAGTATCGTGCCATGCAGCGAGTACAACTCGGTAGACCTCAAAAAGGCGTACTCGGGCGGTCGCTGTATGGCGCCGAATAATCAAGAGCTTAAGGTGTCGTTATAATTATGCAGCCACAAAATAGCACTCCGCAGCCACCGCTGGGCGAACCCGGCGCCCAGCCCGCCCCCGTCGTGCCAGCAAGCGAAGTTCACGACTACCTTCACCCGATTATTGATCAACCAAAACGGACGTATCATCCAAAGGCCTTTCGCACGATACTTATTGTCTTAGTAGTACTTTCGCTTCTTGGAGTGGGGCTAGCGTTGCTAGCCGCTTACTTGCCTACTGTTTCTGGGCGCACCGCCAAAGAGACGAGTAATAAACCGACCACAACGCTCACAAAAGCGCTCTCTGCTTCTGAGGCTGTTGCGCGAATGAAAGAGGTATTCCCTGGGACCCTTCCCATCTCGCATAACATTTCGACGCCTGTTAAATTGGAAGGTAACGACTTCTACACCGTTGTAGCTGACGTCGCACCAGTCGCTGGCCTTGCCGATAATATAGAGTCGTCAAAGGTAATGCCGCTCATTACTAAGCTCGACACGTCGCTGACGAGCTACGGCATGACCGCCAACGTTATTTCGGACGGAACAGGTGCGGCGAGCTACCAGGCTGATTATTCCCACCCAGACGTACTGTGCCAGATCACTACCACAAGAAGCGCTGACTCAAATGCCCCACAGCTGCTTGAGGCGAAATGTCTTGATATTGAAGCCTACCTAGAGGTTGCTTCGACGCAACGACCATTCTACAACGTCTATAGCCCCGCCCAAGCGACCAGTAGTGAAGTTGCATTCACCGGAAAGCCCGAAGTGAAAGCAAGTGCTACACCGGGCTATCAGCTCGCTGAGCTGCCCGTCAGTAGCATTGCTAATGGCCAGATCGTCTCTGCGAGCGTCCGGGCGATGTTCTACCAACCGCCCAGTGGAATCTGGTACTACTTCAAGGATCGTGCTCAAAAACTTATCGAATGCGAGCAGTATAATACAGATGTCCTCAAAAACGCGTATGTTGGCCAGCCATGCCGTAGCCTCTCGAAAGACATCGATACGACTGTTCCAGCAGTAAAAAAGAAGTCTTAGCGAATAAAATTAAATAAAATACCCCGCGCTCGCGGGGTATTTTATTAGCCAGTTTCTTACGACTCTAGATCGACGTCCGCAGAGATACTCTCTACTTCGTCAACGATTTCTTCGTAGTCATCGTCGACAAGTTGCGCACCACGAGCACCTGTTCCAACAGGAATCTTGCGCCCAATGATAACGTTCTCTTTTAGCCCATGCAGGCGATCGGCGCGACCACTAGTAGCCGCATTGATTAGTACGCGGGTTGTGTCCTGGAATGATGCAGCGGATAGCCAACTATCACTCCAGATTGATACCTTTGTAATACCGAGAAGTAGCTGAGTATACTGCGCCGGGGTCTTGCCTTCGAGCGCAAGTGCCTTGTTGGCATCAACGACACTTGCCTTGCTGACAATATCACCCATCACAAATGCGCTGTCGCCTGGGTCTTCGACCTGAACGCGACTAAACATTTGGCGGACGATGATCTCAAGGTGCTTATCTGCTACATCTTGACCCTGTGCCGCGTAGATACGCAGTACTTCGTTCACGATGTAGCGCTGAGTTGCCTCAGTGCCCTTCAGGCGCATCAAGTCGTGCAGGTTGAGTGAACCGGCGGTCAAGCGGTCACCCGCCTCGACGACATCACCTTTCTTCACGACAAGTTGCATGTTGCCAGGTACCTCGTAACGTACTGGTGCGCTCGCATTCGCAGCGATAACAATCGTATCTTCCGCAATCTCGACTATTCCATCAAATGGAGCGACGAGTGGATGAGCCTCGCCGTCAGCTGTCGCGAGGACATCACCGACTTTTACGTTTGAGCCAGCCTTGATGGTGACTGTTCGGCCTTCAAGCGGCATTCGCTCAACGTGTCCTGCCTCAGGAGTCACTTGAACGATGTACTTTTTGCCGTCTTCCCATAGGTCAACAAGTCCAGTTGCTTCGGTCATATATGCTTGACCCTTAGGGTTGCGCGCTTCGAAGAGCTCTTCAACGCGAGGCAGACCCTGGGTAATGTCAGAACCACCGACGCCAGAACTGTGGAAGGTGTTCAGCGTTAGCTGCGTACCAGGCTCACCAACAGACTGCGCTGCGATAACACCAACCGGCTGCGCAACGTCGATCAGTTCGTTCGTCGCCATGTCGAGACCATAACTCTTCTGAGGAATACCGTTGAGGTTGTTCGTTGAAAGAACTGACTGGATTTTTACTTCTGCAATCGCTGCATCCGCTTCGATTGCATTAGCAATCTCACGAGTAATGAGCTGGTCTTTCTCGGCGTGCCCTGGGACTGCTTCTGCAGTATATCGACCGTACAGTCGGTTCCCGAAGTCAATCATGGTCAGTTCAGATTCGCTACGGTAAATCGTGAATCCTTCGTCGTCACCTTCTGCGTCTTCAACGGTAAACACGTCCTGGCTCACGTCAACAAGTCGCCTCGTCAGGTATCCAGAGTCGGCGGTCTTGAGTGCGGTGTCAATCAGACCCTTGCGCGCACCACGAGTCGCCACGAAGGCCTCGAGGCTCGAAAGACCCTTCTTGAAGTTGCTTCGCACAGGCAGCTCGATTTCGCGGTTTGTGGCGTCCACCTGGATACCGATCATCGCGCTCGCAAGCTTCACGTTGGTAATGTTACCACGTGCGCCGGAGTTAACCATAGTAGAGATACTGGTGTCCATCTTGGCAAGCTCGCCACGCAGGAAGTCTTCAATCTTACGGTCAACACCACGCCAGTTGGCAACGGTAAGGTTATAGCGTTCATCGTCAGTGATGAGACCTTGGTCGTACTGCTCCGAAATTGTCGCAGTTTTGTCGTCACCTTCAGCGATGAATTCACCGATCTCATCGAATGTCAGGTAATCTTGCATACCTGTTGATACTGCAGATACGGTCGCAAAGCGGAACGCGAGTCCCTTCATGCGGTCAGCTGTCTTCGCAGTTTCTTCTGCACCATACTGGTCAAAAATTTGAGCCAAGACTTTTTTCAGTTCTTTTTTATTCTGAATATTGTCGTTGTATGGGAAATCCTCAGGAAGAATCTCGTTGAAGAAGACGCGACCAAGCGTTGTGGTACGGATAGCACCCTTTGCACGAATACGAATTGGGCTTTGGAGCTGCAATTGCTGCATGTCGTAGGCTAGCTCAGCGTCGCGACTGTTAGCGAACACTGCAACCTTCTCGGTCTGTGCGCTTGGCTTGTTGTATGTCAGGTAGTAGTTACCGAGCACAATGTCCTGGTTGATGTTGAGCACTGGGCTACCATCAGCAGGTTTCAGCAAGTTGTTGACTGCGCTCATCAGATCACGAGCTTCAGCCTGTGCTTCCTTGCTGAGGGGCAAGTGAACAGCCATCTGGTCACCGTCGTAGTCGGCGTTGAATCCGGAAGCGACGAGTGGATGTAGTTGAATTGCCTTACCTTCAACAAGCTTTGGCATGAAGGCTTGGATGCTGAGGCGGTGAAGTGACGGCGCGCGGTTGAGCAGCACATACTTTCCCTCGATTACGGCATCAAGTGCATCCCATACTACCGCGTCTCCAGCTTCAATAAGTCGAGTCGCTGAACGGATATTGTGGGCGTGTTCGCCGCGGATGAGCCAGCTAATAACAAACGGTTTAAACAATTCGAGCGCCATTTGCTTAGGCAGACCGCACTGATTAATCTTCAGCTTAGGGCCAACCACAATGACTGAACGTCCAGAATAGTCCACGCGCTTACCAAGCAAGTTCTGGCGGAATCGCCCCTGCTTACCCTTCAGCATATCGCTGATAGATTTCAGGCGTCGACGGCCACCAGTTGCGTTGACGGCACGGCCACCGCGGGCAGCAGAGTTGTCAATAAGGCTGTCGACAGCTTCCTGAAGCATGCGCATTTCGTTGCGGCGGATAACTTCAGGAGCATTAAGGTCAATAAGCTTTTTCAGACGGTTATTGCGGTTAATGACGCGTCGGTAAAGGTCGTTCAAGTCGCTGGTTGCGAATCGGCCACCAGTGAGCTGCACCATTGGACGAAGGTCCGGTGGGATCACAGGCAGAACGGTAAGCGTCAAGCTTCCTGGCTTGATACCAGCTGCTTGCATACCTTCGAGTACTTTCAGGCGCTTCAGGAGTTTCTTCTCGCGCTGGCCCTTGGCGCCTTCGACTTCAACTTGAAGTTCGGCAATAAGGGTAGGTAGATCAACTTCGTCAAGCAGCGCTTTTAGTGCGGTGCCACCCATACCAACGTTCACCAGCTCTTCGTACTCTTCAGGAAGGTTACGGAAATCGGTTTCGTTAATGAGCGCACCCTTCACGAGGCTCTGCAGCTGAGTTTTCTTCAAGGTGTATGAGCTGTCGAGTTCTTCGATTTCTCGTGACTGCTCTTCAGCGAGCTTTTTAACATCAGCATTTTCTACGCTAGCTTCACGCTCAAATCGCATTTTGATTGCGATGCGTCCTGCATCAGTTTCAGCTTCGAGGTCCGCGAGCATTTGATCGCGCTTCTCAGCCTCAACATCAAGGATGACATACGTTGCAAAGTAAGCAATGCGCTCAAGATTACGAACCGTAATGCCGAGCAACAAGCTCATTGCGCTTGGCGTACCGCGCATAAACCAAATGTGCGCGACTGGAGCTGCCAGGGTAATGTGAGCCATGCGCTCGCGACGAACGATAGCTTTTGTAACGAGCTCACCGTTTTTGTCGACAGCAGCTTCGCGGCTACGAACACCCTTCAGTTTGTTATCGTGTGGGTTAATGTCTTTGACTGGACCGAAAATTCGCTCACAGAACAACCCATCACGTTCAGGTTTTTGGGTACGATAGTTAATCGTCTCTGGTTTTGTAACTTCACCGTAGCTCCACTTCAGAATATCTTCGGGGCTAGCAACAGCGAGGCGTACCGCGTCGAAATCAGCGATACCACTATTGGCGATAACTCGTGACATATTACGCCTCCTCCTTAATTTCTTCTACTTCATCAATATCCTGGATGGTCATGCCGTCATCTTCGTCGATTTCTCCGAATTCGTCAGCTTCGTCCAAAATTTCTTCATGATCAAGACCGTCATCAATCACTGGCACACTCTTGTCCTCGGGACCGCTTTGCTCAATGATGCTTTCGGCGTCAATCGTTTCACTTTCATCCATCAGGTCAACACGGAGGCCGAGTCCCTGAAGTTCTTTTACGAGGACGTTAAAGCTTTCAGGTAGTTTTGGACCGGTGATGATGTCGTCCTTGATGATACTTTCGTACGCTTTTGCACGACCATATACGTCGTCAGACTTGATTGTCAGCATTTCCTGAAGGGTTGCGGCTGCACCATAAGCTTCAAGTGCCCAAACCTCCATCTCACCAAAGCGCTGACCACCATTCTGGGCTTTACCACCCAGCGGCTGTTGCGTCACCATTGTGTATGGACCAGTCGAGCGGGCGTGAATCTTGTCGCTCACCATGTGGTGAAGCTTAATCATGTGCATTACGCCAACGGTTGTACGCTCTTCGAACGCATCACCTGAACGACCGTCAAACAGCTGGCTCTTACCATCCTCAGCAAGGCCGGCTTTTTTCAGTTCACTTTCGATAACAGTGTTCGGCACACCATTGAATGGAGGCGTCGCAACCTTGTACCCAAGTGCACGTGCGGCCATGCCAAGGTGCGTTTCAAACAGCTGACCAAGGTTCATGCGGCTTGGGACACCAAGCGGGTTGAGCACGATGTCGACAGGCGTACCGTCTGCCATGTACGGCATGTCTTCCACAGGGAGAATACGAGCAACGACGCCCTTGTTACCGTGACGACCAGCCAACTTGTCGCCCACGCTAATTTTGCGTAGTTGCGCAACAAAGATTTGAATCTGCATTAACACGCCAGCCTTCAGTTCGTGGCCATTCTCGCGGCTAAAAATCTTCACGCCAACAACCTTACCACCACCCGCGTTATTCATGCGCTGGCTTGTGTCGCGTACGTCTTTGGCTTTTTCACCGAAGATTGCACGAAGAAGTCGCTCTTCAGAGCTGAGCTCCTGTTCACCCTTTGGTGTAATCTTACCAACCAGTACGTCACCGGCTGTCACTTCGCTACCAAGCTGAACGATACCATTCTCGTCAAGGTGACGAAGGCTATCTTCGGAGACATTTGGAATGTCACGGGTCACGATTTCTGGACCAAGCTTCGTTTCGCGGACTTCAACGTTGTAGTCCTTGATGTTAATGCTTGTCAGGTCGTCATTTTCAATCAAGCGGCGGCTAATAACGACAGCGTCGTCCATGTTGTAGCCAGCCCATGGCATAAAGGCAACCAATAAGTCCTTACCGAGTGCGATTTCACCTTGTGCGATGCTTGCACCTTCAATCAGGATATCGCCCTTCTGGACTTTATCGCCACGTGTCACGCGAACTTTTTGGTTAATCGAGCGGTCGTCGTTGCTTTTTGCAAAGTGAATGAGCTCGTACGATTTTTTGCCATCTTTGTATTGCACTTCAACGACAGTACCGTCGGCGCGAGTTACCTCACCCGCAGCTTCTGCGACGATCAACTGGCTTGAGTCACGAGCAACTTGTGCTTCGATACCCGTACCAACGGTTGGAGCTTCTGGGCGCAGGAGCGGCACAGCCTGGCGTTGCATGTTTGAACCGGTCAAAGATCGGTCAATACGGTTTTTTTCAATAAACGGAATCAGCGCAGCAGTACTACCAAGAATCTGCTTATGAGCAGCATCCATGTAAGTGACTTCAGCAGCATCTACTTGACCTGGTTTCAAGAACTTGCGGGCACTCACGCGCTCGCTGATAAACTTGCCAGACTTGTCGACTTCTGCACCGGCATCAGCAATCACTTCAGTAACTTCCTGGCTGGCGTCGAGGTATACAATCTCTTCGGTAACTTTACCGTTCTTTACTTTGCGATATGGCGTTTCAATAAAGCCGTACTCATTGACCCGAGCATAGCTTGCAAGGTTGAGCACCAGGCCGATGTTGGCGCCTTCTGGTGTCTCAACAGAACAAATACGTCCATAGTGTGTTGGGTGAGCGTCACGAACGTCAAATCCTGCGCGCTCGCGGCTAAGACCACCAGGGCCCATAGAGCTGAGGCGGCGTTTGTGGCTAAGTTCAGACAGCGGGTTAACTTCGTCGAGCAACTGGCTCAGCTGGCTACTCGCAAAGAACTCACGAACAGCAGCGACGACAGGTCGAGCATTAATCAGCTGGCTTGGGGTAACAGTCGTGATGTCGCTCATGCTCATGCGGTCCATGGCGTTACGCTGCATACGGAGCATACCAACACGGAATTGGCGCGCAACAAGCTCGCCAACGAGCTTAATACGACGATTTGACAATGCGTCGATATCGTCACCAGCTTCCTGAGTATTATTGAGGCGAATCAATTCGCGAATAATCGCAACGAGGTCGCTCAGCTGGAACACGCGGTATTCAGACGTGTTTGGAAGGTCGAGGCCAAGTCGCTGGTTCATCTTATAACGACCAACGCGGCTGTAGTCGAAACGCTTGAAGTCATAGAACATACGTTCAATCATTTGGCGTGCGTTGTCGACAGTGGCAAGGTCACCCGGGCGGAGTCGGCGATATACTTCGATTAGCGCTTCATTCACACCATGAGCTGGGTCTTTTTCAAGCGTAGCATCAATGTACTTGGTCTCACCGGTGTCGATATCTTTAAAGAGTTCTTTGATTTCGCTCACCTTGCTGTAGCCAAGTGCGCGAAGCAGAGTAGTGACGGCGATTTTACGTCGTCGGTCGATTTTGACATACAAAGCACCATTTGCAGCGGTTTCAAATTCCAACCATGCACCACGGCCTGGAATCAACTTTGCGCTGTATAGGCTTTTGCTGACGCCTTTTTCGGCGGTAAAGAACACGCCAGCGCTACGAATCAGCTGACTGACGACAACGCGCTCAGTACCATTGATAACAAATGTACCGCGGTCAGTCATCCATGGGTAATCGCCAAGATAAATTTCCTGCTCTTTTACTTCGCCGGTTACCTTATTAGTCAGCTCAACATTTACGTGCAATGGCGCGTCAAACGTCAAGTTGTTTTCTTTAGCAAAGTGTTCAGGGTTTTTTGGATCCTGGAACGCGTAGTCCTTGAAACGAAGTTCAAGTTTTTGTCCCGTGTAGTCTTCGACTGGGTTTAGTTCTGCGAAAATCTCACTCAAACCAGTCTCGACGAAATCTTTCCAAGACTCCTTCTGGTGAGTAATGAGGTTCGGAACCTCCAGTGCGGTGTCGTCTGTGGTAAAGAAAACACGCTTCACTGGAGCAACGTTGCTAGGCTTAGCTTTTGCCATGTATGCTCCTCTGTATAGAGTTAGTTTAGTAAGGTTGGTCGCAGATAACAGGGGTGGGTCATACCCATATTGTCCGCAGATGCTTGGCGCCGAAGCTTTACCGAACGTGTGTGCCGCATACTAAAACGCCACGCCATAGGCGTAGTATGCTGTTGACCCACGTTACACAATCTTCATTACTTATAACTATAGCGAAGTTTGTGCAATTTTGTCAACGTTTTTCTATGCTTTTGCAATTACATTATCGACGATGCCGTACTCTTTGGCCTGCTCGGCGCTCATCCAAAAATCACGCTCCATGTCTGCTTTCACTTTTGCGAGCTTCTGACCAGTGTTTTTTGCCATGATTGCAGCGAGTCGCTCCTTTAGTTCCAGGGCCTCACGAAGGCTAATCTCCTGGTCAGTCACCTTACCCTGCGTTCCGCTACTTGGCTGGTGAATCATCACACGGGAATTTGGCAACACACCGCGCTTACCCTTGGTGCCACTACTCAGCAGAAACGCCCCCATGCTTGCCTGCAAGCCAATCCCAATCGTTTGTACGTCTGGCTTGATGTACTGAATGGTATCGTAAATCGCAAGCCCATCATACACACTCCCGCCTGGACTGTTGATGTACAGCTGGATATCTTTTTCGGGGTCTTCGTTGGCAAGATGGAGCAACTGCGCTACCACAACGTTGGCTGTGTGCTCATTTACCTCCTCGCCTAAAAAGATAATTCGGTCCTCAAGCAGCCGTGAGTAAATATCATACCCGCGCTCACCGTCACGAGTTTTTACTATCACATTGGGGACTAAATAGTTCTTCGTCATATTTCCAGTATACTACCAAATTGGCACTCGTCAAGTGCGAGTGCCAATTACCTTCACAGGGGTAGTATTATTTTTTGGTGTTAAGGGCTACTAGTTGGTCAACCGTCTTTTCGGTGATCAGTCGATTTGCTACTTCTCGCTGCACTTCTGGTTCATCGAAGCGCTTTGCCATGTCGGGGTTGTTCGCGTACTGCGTACGGTAGGTGTTCAGGTGTTCTGCAAGCTCATCCGCCGTTGCCTCTACCTTGAGTACCTTGCTGAGCTCTGCAAGTACCAGACCGGCTTTGATGCGGTTTTCGGCTGCTTCGTTAGCCTCGGCCTTAACCCAGGCGTCCCTGTCTGCCAATCCCTTGCTTTCCAGATACTGATCAAACGTCATGCCCTGGTACATAAGATTCTGTGTGAGGTCTTGTTCAATCGATCGAACTTGATCGTCGCGAAGTACCTCAGGAACGCTCACTTTACTTTTAGCGACAAGTTGTTGCACCAAATCATCCTTCAGCGCATCACTTGCTTCGCGCTCTTGCTGGGCGGTGATTTCTGAGGTGATATCGGCCTTCAATTCGTCGATAGCAGTAAATGGCCCAACCTTAGCGGCAAACTCGTCGGTCAGCTCAGGAAGGACAACTTGATTGACCTTCTTCACCGTTACTTCGAAGACAACCTTTTTACCCGCCAAATCTTTGGCTTGATACTGCTTTGGGAACGTCAAAGGAACGTCAAAAGCGTCTCCTGCTTTGTGCCCAACAATCGCTTCTTCAAACCCAGGGATAAACTGGCCAGCGCCGAGCGATAGCGGATAATCTTCGCCCTTCCCACCGTCGAACGCAACGCCGTCTTTCTTGCCCAAGAAGTCGATAACCGCTTCGTCACCAAGCTTCGCTGCTTCTTTGGTTTCCTTCTTCTCAGCAAACCCTTTACGAATACGGTCGAGTACTTCGGTCACATCGGCATCAGTTACGTTCACTGGCTTTTTGGTAACTTTCAGTTTAGTGTGGTCGCCAAGCTTCACTGCTGGCAGAATATCCGCTTCGGCAGTGAACTCTAGTTCCTGGCCGGGAACAAACTTCTTAACTTCGACAGCTGGGCGCTCAAGAACTTGTAGTTTATTTTCGATAAAGCTGGTTGCGACCGCCTTACTGAGGGCGTTTTCTAGCGTTTCCTGGGCTAATACATTCGGGTCGACGTTCTTCGCCACCATTTCTAGCGGCACATGACCTTTACGAAAGCCTGGGACTTTCGTGTCTTTAGATAATTTTTTTAGGGCAACTTGCTCAGCGTCGGCAAGCTCATCCTTGGTGACAGAAATCGTCACGAGGACGCGGGTGTCGGATACATGTTTAACAGAACTCTTCATAATAACGCATTATAACAGATAAGCGCCCGGCTGTCGCTATTTGTACTGGAAGCAGATTCCGCCACGCATACCATACGTATCACGCTGCACAATCGTTCCAGCTGGGTTTAAGCCACATCGCGTCATCTCGGCGTTGAAGGAACTAGTATCTGCCGCGGTAGGGCTCTGCTGGCTATAAAAGACCATCGCCTTATCAGTGCCCATAGAATAGAGCATTAACGACTGGTTATAGGTCGCCGTAGGATAGGTGGGGTTCTGTGGCAACTTAGCCATAAACCCTGCAGGCAAGTAGCCACTCGCCACCAGTGTATCCTCGACTGTACAGGTATATGTGCCGATTGCCGCCCAGCCTTCCGCGCCGTTCGCACATTCCGTTGCGGCCCCGATGGCAGTAGAAGAGCCAGAGCCGCCGCGCGGCAATCGTCCGGCCTTGCTGGCAAATAGCTGGATCGCATCAGCAACTTTATCGGCGGCATCACGCACGCGGACATCCTGAGCCTGCGTCTGTGCGTTCATATACATCACCGCGGTAAGAGTCGCCAAAATCGCCACAACGACGATAACAATGAGAATCTCAACGATAGTAAACCCTTGCTTGGCGCGAACGTTCATGAATCTACTATAGCACAAGCACTATGCAGCGATATCTAGGTCGAATTCTTCGTCTTCGCTACTTCGCTTGATTCGATGATCTTTCACAGCGCTCACAACACGCTCGAGGCTGAATTTTTGCTCGGTGCCCGTGATAATATTCTTTATCGTAAAGACTTCACTTTTTAGTTCTGTTTCACCCACAAACATAACATAGGGAATGCCTTTTTTATCCGCGGTTTTTAGCTGCTTATCAATCTTGCGATCAGTAAAGTCGAGCTCAACGTTCACGCCTTCCGCGCGCAGCTCCTTGGCAACGAGCATGGCACCGCGTAGTGATTCACCAATCACTATCATGTACACGTCTGTCGATGAATATAGCCTTGGTAAAAGATTATGGGTTTCAAGGAACAATTGCATCATCGTCAGCCCCGGAGCAAACCCAACCGCCGTTACCGGCTCGGCGCCAAACAGTCCCACCAGGCCGCTATATCGCCCACCGCCAAAAAGTGAACGGTTGTTTTCGGGGTGCGTGTCAAAGAATTCAAATACCGTGCCCGTATAGTAATCAAGTCCGCGCATCAGGGTAATATCAAATGTTGCGTTGCGCACACCGGCACGCTCAAGGTAGGTGAACAACTCTTGGATTTCACGAACAGGCTCGCTGTCACGAATACTTTCAGGCAGGTCGGCCATTGTCTTAGCGGCGAGCAACTGCGCAATGCGCTGTAGACCGGTGGCGGCCGCTTCCGGTCCATAGATATCAATCGCCTGGTCGCGGAAGGATTCTGGTGCAATTTTGTTCTTTCGATCAAAAAGCTTCATCATCAGCTGAGCCTGAACAGCGTCAAGCCCCAGGTAGTGTGCCATCATGTAGTCGATAATCTTACGGTTGTTGATACGCACCACAAACATATCGTCAGTCGCGCCGAATGCGCGCATGATATCGACGCCCATCGTAATAACCTCGGCCTCAGCAAGAGCACCGTCAAGTCCGAATACATCGCAGTTAAGCTGCCAAAACTCACGCTCCCGACCACGCTGCGGTCGCTCGTAGCGCATAAATTGAGCAATACTATACCAACGCGCCGGAAAAGGGATTTCCTGTACTCGATTTGCGATCATGCGACTCACGCTTGGAGTCATTTCAGGGCGGATAGCCACGCGCCGTTCACCTCGGTCGATAAACTGATACGTCTGTTCGGTTACAAGTTCTTGTCCACTTTTAGCTGCGTAAATATCAATTGGTTCAAGGAGCGGCGTATCATAGGCTTCATAGCCATACCCTTTGACAATTTTGCGCCAGGTACGAAATATATAATTGCGTACACGCATATCTTCTGGATACCAGTCGCGTGCACCCTTGTATGGTTCGCTACTAAGTGAGCTCATAGTGTGTATAGTGTTGCATTTTTTAGCAAATATTGCAAGCTTAAGAATTTTTTGGCAATAAAAAGTCCCTCCATGTTGTAGGGGGGTGGGCGACCCGGCACGACGGGGGTCGTGCCGGGTCTAACCCGACTGAGTCAGCTGGCTGCCGTGGCGGGAACCTGCTTGTTCCGTACCACGGACGGCTTGGCTGGCTTCTTGCGGAGGGTGATGGGGTTCGAGCGCGCGGGACGCCGGTCGTGCTGCGCCTTGTTGGCGGTGGCCTCCAGCGACTTGGCGAAGAACATCGCCGCGAAGCGGTAGACGCCCGGGGTGATCTCGACGGGGTAGCCGTTGGGCCCGAGTACGTCCAGCATTCCGGGCAGGTGATCGGGTGCCTCCTCGATGACGGCAGCCACTCGACCCATCGGCTTGAGGCCGCGTGCCGCCCTTGCAGCGTTGTGCTCCTCGAGGTCGAAGACCAAGAACTGCCAGTACATGACCCGCAGAGCCTCGTACACGGCGGCAGTGACTGGCTTTACGCCGTCGGGGTTGCCGGGAACGGGGTTGTACGCGTACGTGCCGGTTGCGGACCGAACGGCGAAATTGCCTTCCCAGACACGCTTGACGTGCGCCAGGCGTGCCATTACGGGATCGTTGCCCATGAATTACTCCTCAGTAGTCGGGTTCGTGGTGTTGCCAAAACGGCAGCACAAAGTACGGAATATACTAGGACACCCACTAACTCCCAGTAGCTAAAATAGATTCATGCAGGCTAAGAAATACATTGGTTTGAGCGACGCGGAGCGGAGCGAAATAGAGATCTTAAAATGTAAAGGATACAGCATACGCAAGATAGCTGAGGTGCTCGGGCGAAGCCCGAACACCATCAGCCGAGAGATTAAGGTTAATAGCGTAGCTGGTGAGTACACTGCCAAAAAAGCCAAGGCGAAGAGTCGAGTGTCTAGGCGTAGTCGACGGTACCAGTGGCAGAAGATCGAGAACTACCCCGCGCTTTGGTTGTTCGTAGCTGAGCACTTAGCTCCTCCATACGACTGGAGTCCGCGAGCAATCTCGGGCTACTTAAGAACGCAGCAGACCATACTGCCATATGTCAGTACGACGCAAATCTATGCTTGGCTTTACAGCTCTAGAGGGCAGCCATACTGCCAATACCTCTACTCCGAAAGATACCACCCAAGGAGGCGCCACAAAAACAAGACCGAGCGTGTCATGATTCCCGACCGTGTATCTATTACAGAGCGGCCAGTGGCTGCTCTGGACCGTTTTGAATCAGGACACTGCGAATACGACTCAATCGTAAGTACTAAGCGTAGCAAGAGTACGGCTGCACTCGCTGTGCTTCAAGAAAGAACAACGCGGCTCGTGTGTGTAAAGCTTGTTCCCAGCCTCAAGCCAGCGCCGTATGCTGCAGCCATCGTACGGCTTGCTAGCGGGCTGAGAGTATACACCATGACAACCGACAACGGCATTGAGAACAAACAGCATAAACTCATTACTGAGAAGACGGGCGCGCCCGTCTTCTTTACTGACCCATACTCCAGTTGGCAAAAAGGTGGCGTTGAGAATGCCAACAAAATGATCCGACGCTACTTCCCTAAGGGCACTGACTTTAGCGCAGTGAGCCAAGCGGAGATAGACGAAGTTGTTACTCGCATAAACAACAAGCCGAGGCAGTGCCTCGGCTTTAAAAGTGCGTTACAATGTGCAGTAGAGAAAGGTTTATTGCTGGACGTAGTGTCCTAGTAATGACCGTACTTAAGTCAGACATCCATTCTATTATTATACCTGATAACATTCGAAATGTCAATATGCTTATGTTCAAAAACCCAACAACGTTCAGCTGAACCGCACTGTCACCAGAGGTCGTATTTATGACAAGTGGTGCTGCTGTAGCCACACATACATGGCTATGCCGGCGGCAACCCCCACATTAACGCTCCGTGTACTTCCCAACTGCTCAATGGCCACGATTCGTGAAGCGCTACGCAGCAGCTCCTCGCTAATGCCCGGTCCTTCTGCGCCAAACAGCAAGACTGGTTTAGCTGGTAGTTTCGTATGGTGAAGTGGCTCGCTTCCTGCTACATTATCGACTGCAATCAGTGTTTTATCTTGGACTGCTTTCATAAACTCATGCGGTGTCGCGTAATAGTGAATGTGCAGATATTTATCTGTCATCATGGCACCGCGCTTATTCCACTGCTTACGGCCAATCACATGGAGGTGTCGCACCCCGAAAGCGTTGGCATTGCGTACGATAGTGCCCATATTGAAGTCGCGTTCGACATTTTCGATTGCGATTTCGAGCTCAATCGGCGAACGATCCAGGTCTGCAACAATTTGCTCGTGCGGAACACCCTTGTATTTATCGATGACGTTTCGCCTATCTTGTGTTGTCATGACTGAGTATTACTCCCAAGTACGTCGAGAATTATCGAGCTATCACTCACCGTTAAACGCGTCAAAGACGCGTTCGACAATCGCGTTTTGTATACCCACTCTTGATCATAGCCTTTTATTTGGGCGACAAGCGCCTTAATCGCGGTTTCGTGAGTAACAATCAATCCACATTCGGGCAGCATAATCCCCCGCGCAGCTTCATAGGCTGCATCTTCGCGTGGAGTGTATCGCACCAAATTACCCATGCGACATACAGCCGCTTTCATTCGCTCACCGACCTCAGCTACCGACTCACCACCCGGTAGTTTAAAGTTCTTGCCTCGTTGCGCAATCTGTTCAAGTCGCTCAGGCGTATACGTCTCTATGCGTGATTGCCCTTCGAATGCCCCCTGTGACAGTTCTTGGAATGCAGGGTCAATCACCACCCTTCCCCGATAGTTCATTTGACGTAATGCGTACGCAGCGGTGTCCATAGTGCGCACCGCAGGTGAAACCGCCACGAGCGATGGCCTGATGAGCATACGCGCCATGTATGCCCCGGCACGTTTTGCCTGATTGACACCTAATTCGCTCAATGGCGATTCGGGTGTACGACCACCAATCAGCTCTGGGCGTAAATTCGCCTGGGATTGGCCGTGTCGAAGTAGGTATAGTAGCGCCATAGCTATCCATTATGCCACAGCAATAAAAAAATACCCATGCGGGTATAGGGGGGTGCTTACCCCAGGAGATGAACGGCGATGCGAGGACGAGAACACATTGTCTCGTCAGCACGTCCATCCCCCGGGGGTTCACACACTACTTGTATCGTTCAATCGTTACCGAGCGGCGGCGATCAAATGAGGATGAGCTCAGACGTTGGCCGGCTTCTTGCCGAACACCTGCATCGGGTTCGGCACAGTGGTCGGGGACTTGACCGGGGCGGCGGAGCTGGGCTGCGTGTTGCTGCGGTACAGCTGGTTGCCGGCCCAGTACAGGGCCTCCTGGGCCCACTGCGACGCCGCCAGGGCGGCTTCGGCCGTGGCCTTGTCGTCGAAGAACGGCTTGTTCTTCTTGGTGGCGGCTTCGGCGGCGACGTGGATGGCACCCTTCAGGACCTTGCCCGTGCGGCTTTTGACCGCCCGTGCTGCCCTGAACTCCTCCATGACGGAGAGGAAGATGACTCGCTGGGGATCATCGTCCTTCATCTTGGTGACGTCCATGGTGATGCCCTTGTTGCACTCGACGTGCTTCATCGCCATGAGGATCTGGGGGTCGCGCTGCGCGGCGAGGCGCAGGTACTCGTCCTTGGCCTGGGTCCTGGTGCCGCCTCCGACGATGTGACGCGTGCGGTTAGGCATGGTGACCTCCATCCCTTCCCATTAGGGGAAGATTGTAGTGTGTTGAAAACTGCTGATTCCATGCGGGCGAAATGCCTCGTCATGTCATCGTGAAAGCATTGTAGCATAAACATGATAATTTGTCAATACTATGATATCAAAATGGCGTATTCCTCATTGATTACACCCCTGTTGCATGATATGATACTGATAGCATGCGGATGTGGCGGAATTGGTAGACGCGCTAGCTTCAGGTGCTAGTGCCCTTCGGGGCGTGGAGGTTCAAGTCCTCTTATCCGCACCAGAATAAGAACCCAGGTTATACACCTGGGTTTTTATTCTGGCTCTGTTTGGTGATTTTGAGCCTTCACCCCGGGGCGTGGAGGTGAGAACTGCCTGTGGCAGTTCGGAAACGAACCTTCCGATGAAAGCTGTGCTTTCAGTCGTAAAGTTCGGGGGTCGCCTAAGGTGACTAAGTCCTCTTATCCGCACCATAGTAAATGCCCGGGGAATTCCTCGGGCATTTACTTTGGTGGTATACCTGCAATGAACCGGCGATATACATGCTTGTTATGCCTATAGACCAAACCGAGCAAGCTGGCCGGCGTCATGGCTGTCGCGGAGCATCGCGGCCAGCTGGCGGGTATCGGTTGGTTCTTTTACCCCAGTATTCATAAACCCGTACGGATCACACACCTTGCGGATCGACGCATACATTGCAACGACCTGTTCATCCAATTGAGCATAGATAAACCGAGATTTCAAGCGCCCCTCTCCCCCCTCTGCGATCATCGTGCCACCATGCGCGTAGACCAGCTTTGTCAGGTCGTCGAGCAGCTTAAATATCCGCTGCTTATCGCTCACCTTGTGCAGCTCAAACGTCGGATACACACTATAGGTATTGGTATATACATGCCCGGCAAGCGGTAATGCAACATGGTCTTTCGCGGCTAGCTCCTGCAACGACCGAGCAAATTCCTCTAGACGTTCCGTGGGCACGTGGAACCCGCCGTAGAGGTTCGGCGCAGCCAAGCTCGCGTGATCAGGCAAGGTCGTATAGTAAGCAACATCAAGAGCCGCCAATAAATCATCGGCAGCATCACCATTCGCAAATGTCGTCGCAACATCATCCGCATTTGCAAACATTTTCGTAATCTTTTTTAGTGCTTTTGCCCGGTGGTGCTCGCTAAAATCATCAAAGCCTATAATCACGACGCTTTCCGGCTTCAGTTTTTCGGAGGCCTGAGTATAAAAATCGTATTTACGCCCGCATGTTGCCGCAGTGTTAAAAAGTTCTGCATCGTAATATTCAACGAAGGCCGGCATCATTTTACATAAATCATCCAATGCATCACGAGCCGCATTGGCGCTTGCAAACACCAATGCCGCGACTCCGTAATGAAGGCTGCGATATTCTGCACGTAAAATCATTTCAGTAATAATGCCAAGCGTGCCCTGACTCCCAATAAATAACGGTGTAAGGTCGAAGCTACCATCCTTTTGCTTTACGTCCGCAATAGTGTTGTACCCAGTAGCATCATTTGAGCGCAAGTTATCAAGGATGTCTGCACTTTCTTCAATAATGCCATCGATTCCGCGGTAAATATCGCCTTCGAACGTCTGCAGGCCCTTGCGTCGGCTCAGCTCGCGCTTGTTGATCCGGCCCGTTTGAATAACATCACCGTTCGCCAGTACAACCTCGAGCTGATCAATCGCTCGTTCAATGGTGCCATACTTACCGGCCAGCGGCCCTGCGACCGCACTGGCAATTGCGCCACCGATTGTTCCAAAAACCTGCGAGCCTGCGAGCGACATAATAGAAGTGCCATGAAGCGAGAGTGCCTGCGATAAGGCACCTATGGCTACTCCTGGCTGCAAACGCACCAATTTCTGCTTTGCATCATACTCAAAAATTTTGTTCATATGGGCGGTCGTCACGACAGACGCCCCCTTGCCAATCGCCGCACCGGTACCGTCTGTCCCAGCGCCGCGCACGGTAACAGGAATAACATGGCCCTTTTCTGCAAGTTGCCAAGCAAACCGGCAAACCTTACGAATATCATTTGTAGAGCGGGGATAAATTACCATTTCAGGAACAATTTTCAGGACACCCGCATCTGTACTCATTGCCTCTCGGACATCGGTGCGGGTAGAAACTTCGCCTGTTAAATGACCGCGTAGATAGGTCGCAACCTTACTCATATATTTCCCCTGTTAGACTCATTGTCACTAGTATAACATAAGGATATTCCATTCATAAACACGCTATTGGTCGACAACTTAGTTTCACTATTCAACAATATCCGCATGACAAGTCCCGAGATATCACCTGCACGATTACCATACCACCTAATGCCGCGCACAGTCGGCAACCTCGAAATTGAATCGCCTCGATTCATAAACCCCGATCGCGTCTATTTGCGCGACGATACAGGTGAGCTATTCGTCTACTCAGACGACTTACTTGACAGTGCGACAAGAAACCCTAGGGCCCTTATGGGTAAAGTCGGGCTGATGAAAGCCGTGATTACAGACCCCGAGCTAACGAATACACAGCACCTCCTCACAGGCTATGTTGTAGATCTGCGGTTCGTGCCTTCAACCGACAAGTTTGACGCTGCTCCCCCTGCCGAGAAGCCAGATGATGACGAAGCCAACGCTTGGCTCGAAGATATGAAGACACTCGTACCCATTGCCTCGATTGCCTTTACGCACGAACAGGGCTCGAAAGAAATTGACACAACAGGTGATGCTCGATTTGCTAAAGCCGCCCTCCATCTTGCATCACTTGCAGACGAGCTCGACCATAAGCTCAAGCAGCAAGCAAAGGTCGCTACCAATAAGCCAACGAGAAAAACGTCGAAAGCACGCAAAAAATAACGAGAATATGATACAATTGTCATACACATCTTGCGGATGTGGTGGAATTGGTAGACACGCTAGCCTTAGGAGCTAGTGCCTCCGGGCGTGAAGGTTCAAGTCCTTTCATCCGCACCAACGCAAAAAGACTGGCTACTGCCAGTCTTTTTGCGTAGCTTTGTACTAAATTACCAGTTCCGAACCCAGAATTGTTGGGTCTTATTAAATATTTTGTAACCGTTTTGATCTGTACTAGCCGACCAGCCAAAATCATTGCTGTTGAGCCATCCATAGTGTCGCTCCAAAGCACCAATTCGCGTGTTACCATTCATGCCCACGGCATTGAACCACCCGTAGTCGCTAACCGTTCCGGTTCGTTTTACATCTGGATCTGATGCGCACGTTGCCCCAGCCTGCCATGACACATTGAAGTTCGTGTTCCACAGACTTTGGTGAATCGCTCTGTGGTCTCCATGGTCGTAACGGTAGCAGTTCGAGTATCTGGCGTTCCTGTATGGACCAACTATATTATAAAATGGAATGCTCGGTAGGCCATAAAGACTTGGGTTGTCTCGGATTGATCTGATTGCCCAGTCGACCTCATCTTGAGTCAAGTCACCGTCGCCGAGGTTAAAGAATATGACTCGACCCTTGGCGCTATTGTTGCTAGCAAATGGTTCACTACTCGAATAGAAGACCTTTGCTGAGCTATCTTGGATGAGCGTAGATCCTGCATCAACATGCCCAAGCGATTTGCCCTGAGAATTTGGCCATACAGTTGTCGACCTGCTCATAGAAAAGCCGCCCGGTATGGCGCTATCTGTCTGAGACATCGTATTTAAGAAGCCTAACGTTGAAGATATTCGTGCGTTATGGCATTGGGTAGACCACCTAGCATTAGGCAGCACGCTTGGAGAAACCTCATTCCAATGAGTCTGCAGGCTAGGGTTGGCGCAATAAGCGGACTGCTCGCCACGCGTAAAATAGACAAACACTTTGTAATTGTCTGACGATCCCTCAATCAAGGACCAAGCTTCGAGCTCGTCATCTGGGTGAGGCATAGCCACAATCTGCATATGAATTGGTGCGGCCATAACCTCGGCGTCCGTAAATACACTAAAAGACAACGATGTTACGACTAGCGCCAAAGCCGCTAAAGGTAGCGTCAGACCTTGCTTAATTCGGTGCATTATTTTGTTCATGTTTCTCCTTTTTTATTAATAATCCCCATAAATAATAGCACGAACATTTTAGGGCGTGCAATCATGGAAGTAATCAGGAATTCATCCTTAGGCGGGACTGCCGAATGACGCCAAGAAATCGTCTTTCCTAGCAGTAATTTGTCAGTTTTCGTGATCATGCGCTCTACTACGTCGTTAACTATGGGTTTACGATTTTGTTTTTAGGTTTAAGGTCTAATTCCGGTCGTTCTTATGTTTGCTTATCACAATCTATTCTGGCGCAATAACCCATTAGGACAGACTATATGTCAAATCGTTAATAGTGGACTTCCAGGGCGGATAAATGGAGCGTACGGATACGCTTTGTTGACCCGCTCTGGAAAGAGTTAGGTCAACAAAGGATAGCTATGATCAGTGTACGGCAGCGAAAGACGAAGTCTTTCACCGAGAAGCTCAAGGGATGTTTTGATCAGGGCAAGTTCCTGTGTGTCGGACTGGACCCGTCGGAGAAGGAGCTTGAGAAGGTCCATAACCGCAACTCCGCCGAAGACACTCTGGAGTACCTGACCGACATTGTCAACGCGATCGCCTCGTTCGCGACAGCGTTCAAGCCGAACTTCGGGTAGTCGACGAAGTCCCGGCCGTCGATCTGGAGCCCTACAAGGCCGAGATCGCAGCCAAGTGCAGCGTCATCGCCGTCAAGCGACCGCACAGTTCCGGCTACACTCCCGCTCAGGCAGGATTCGCCATGGGCGCATGGCACGACGACCCCGACCACAACGACCCCTACGAGAACACACGAGAAGACTACCGATGACCGACCCCTTCACCCTGACCGTCGACGACACCGAGGATGGCATGCTCTACACGGCCGTTCGCCAGAACGCACCGGACTGGGCAGACCAGACCGGCTGGTTCGATCCCGACAAGGCGACCTCACCCGTCACCATCATCGGGTGCGGCGGCATCGGCAGCAATGTGGCGTTCGAGCTCATCACGATGGGCTTCAAGCGCTTCGTGCTGTACGACGATGACATCGTCGAGCCGCGGAACCTTGTCTCTCAGAAGGCGTTCCGCCCTCGCGACCTCTACCGTCCCAAGGTGGAGGCGCTTGCGGAAGTACTCATCGAGTACGGCGCCGTCGAGGTGCTGGTTCGCCGGCGTCTCTTCACTGCCGAAGACATCATCGAAGGTGCCATCGTCATCGGTGCCGTCGACTCCATGAGGTCCCGCAAGATCATCTGGGAGGCAGTCACCAATTCGCCGGATGTCGAGCTCTACCTCGATGGACGACTGGGCGGCCAGACCGCCCAGATCTTTGCCATCGAGCCGCTCGACGGCGACTGGTACGAGGCCGACTGGCTGTTCGACGACAGCGAGGCGACGACCGGGATCACCTGCACGATGCGTGCCATCGTGTACCCCTCGACCGTCATGGCCGGCATCATGTGCCGCCACCTCTCGAGGTGGTCACGCGGCCAGTCGGTGTGCCGGTTCACACAGTGGGAGGGATCCACGAACGAGATCACCACGTTCGGAGACATCGAGGAGTGAGACCAGCGGAGACCCCTGGGCACTTGTGCCTGAGGGTCTCCGCGACCGACCACGAATGATAAAGTCGTGCTGATGAGCTGTAGACAGCGAATCGGTCAAATCTATTACAAAGCTAGGCAACAATGCACCATACCGTGCATACTACCACTACTCCTCTGGGTATTTACTCGGGTCACCAAGACAATAGCGTACCCATCGTGAATCCTGCTCAACCGTGATGCTTTCAATATAGTCACCATTATCGAACTTGCCGCGTTTCGCAGCCTTGGCCTCACTCGCAGCAGCCGTCATGGCGTCGGTCACTCCATAATGTTTTTTGAGCGCGACGACGACGTCCTCCAGATCAGCAATCTCTGCGACAATTTCACCAAATTCTGCTTTAGTTGGGCTATCGGTGACTGGAATCTCATCCGCCTCTTCATGAACCTTCGCAATAAGCTCACGAATTAGCTCAATGCCGTGCAGCGTTCGATGGGACATGCCAACAACCGACGCTTCTTCCTGATAGTCCGGGACTGTCCTGTCACGAACAAGCTTCCTAAAATAAAATGTCCTGGGTTGTTGCTCGCTCATTTTCCCTTCCTCCATTCGATGGGATGAACCTATCAAATATAGCTTACCACTCTCCTTCCTGAAGTGCCACCGCACCCATATAATGACGTCGAGCCATGTCCAGTTGTTCCTGGAGCCGACACTGTTCTTCGAATGACGCGCCCGCAGCAATTCCGCGCCTCAGTAGTATTTGCGCCTGCCATGTCGAAAACTCTGCACCCAGATTCCTCGTTCGGGGCAAAAAAATAGACCCCAATGGGTCGAATGCGTCGATTTGTTTTGCGTGTTCACCGTTTGTCATATCCCCCCTATAAAAAATCGCCAATCGGCGAAATTAACCAACTCGGCGGAAGGAGGTGAGGTGTGCATTTCCATAACTACGATTGTCCACCACAACAATTCCGAGTTCACTTAGATTTGGTACCTCACCTCTTCCTGTATGGGATAATACCATAAGCCCATTGGGTTTGAGAATAGCAAATAACTTACTAACTGTGGATAACTGCAAATCATGGTATGGCGGGTCAGCGAATATGATGTCATAGTAATCTGGCTTGGCAGTCTCAATCCACGCATTTACAGATGATCGAATAATTTGACTTTGCTCATCGGCACCTAGCGAAACCACATTTTTGGCTAACACCTTTTGCGCGATTTTATCACGCTCCACGAATGTACATGCCTTCGCGCCACGACTCAGCGCTTCCAGGCCTATCGACCCCGTCCCTGCAAATGCGTCCAGCACCCGTGCACCGACAATTTCATCGACAATGCTATTGAACATCGCGTTGCGTACCCGCTCACCCATCGGGTGAGTGCGACCGCTATCAGGCGCGTCTATCTTGCGACCACCGTATTTTCCCGAAATGATTCGGATAAACATTACAGCCCAGCCTCGCGGTACGCGGTATACCATGCATAGGTAACCATGCGAATAATCTCTGGCAATAGCGCTTCCCGGCTCTGCCTGGCAAGTTTTGCGGTCCATCCTTGGCTCCAGAATGTTTGATACATATTTAGCGCATAGACATGCTGCACTGAATGGAGAAACACTTCGTCGAGGGGCAGTTTCTCTGCGCGCTTAAACCATGCGCCACTAGGCGTGGTATCCAAAAACCTCGTCGTTTTAATACTTGTCGCAATACCCAGCTCGAAAAGCCCATGCGTAATGAACACACCCTTTGCACCCCAGTACTCCCAGTTTTTACTGATTGTATCGCGTTTATTTTTACCTTTAATCAAGTTTTTGTCTTTTATCGTCAGTCGCTCTTCTTTAGGCTTTCCCCAAAGCTCTTCGATTTTGTCACCTAGTGGATAGTGATGCGCCGGGGTCAATCCGTCGACAATCGCATGCGCCATCCAGGCCGCTTCGAACGCTGCACGAGCATGATTGCGCGTACGAAGCGCGTGAACGAGATTATGATGGTGGTCAAGGATCATATCGGCTAGCTCTCGATCGTCAGGCTGCGAAGGGTCAATATAATGCCATGGCTCGTCCTGACTAGGGCTTTTCCTTTTAATGCCGTCGGGTCCATTGTCGCCTTCAAAGTGAAGTATTTCGCGTATTCCAGGGAAGCCGGGCCCCACGCCAGGAATGGTGCGCAAATTACGTCGCGCAACTCGGTCAATCTTTTGATGAACACCTATAAAGTGTCCTGATTTGTTTCGGATTGTTGTACCAGAATACATATTGATTTATATTTTAACAGAAACTCCGCAATAACGCTCTTGTTGTTTATTGACTCTATTCCGAAAAAATGCTATAATTGCTATACTGTCGAACCTTAGGAGTACGGATGAGCAAGCACTTCTTCATCATCACCTTGAACAGCCTACGTCCCGGCGAGAACGCTACGGTTACATGGAGCGGCACTTGCAATGGCATTGACGACCCCCAGTTGCGTTACCAAAGCATCTTCAACCAGGCGTGCGCCAATTTCGACCTCCCTCCTGGCAGGACATCGGTCATCTTCTACTCAATTGAGAAGATGTAACATCTACCCGCCCCGGCCCGTTGCAGGCTTTCAGCCTCCGGAGTCCGGGGCTGTTTGCTACACTGCTTAGTTTAGCGTTGTTAGTCGCTGGTAATACTGCACCTGATCGTTCAACTCCTTGTATTGTACCAAATCATGACCGCTTTCAATAAATGTCTTTGCTGCTTGTTGGGCGCGCGCGATGAGCTTTGTATCTGCCAAGGTGGCGATTTGAAGATTCAAGGCTCCGTGCTGTGCCTTACCATAAATTTCACCTGGCCCACGTAGCTCCATGTCTACTTCAGCGAGGTAGAAGCCGTCGGTACTTTTTTCAATCTCCTCCAGCCGTCTCGACGGCTTATTGGTTGTACTGAGCATCAAATAACAATAGCTTTGGTGTTTGCCGCGACCAACGCGTCCACGAAGCTGATGTAACTGGCTGAGCCCAAATTGATCAGCGTTTTCAATAATCATAACGGTGGCATTCGGTACATCTACGCCCACCTCCACAACCGTCGTACTGACGAGTATGTCGTACTTGCCCGATTTAAAGTCCTGCATCACCTGATCTTTTTCGGATGGTTTCATTTTACCATGAAGTAACCCGATTGAACGATGGCCGAATACGCTATTCTTCAATCGCTTATGCTCTGCTTGGACGCTCTTAATCTCATTGTCCGGGTTGTCATTAATAAGGCTGCAAACAACGTAGACCTGGCGACCCGCCGAAATCTCCTGATCAATATGTCCGTAGATGGTTTTGGCGCTAATCGGCGATACAAGCTTCGTCTTAATGGGCATCCGGTTAGCGGGCAGTTCATTTAGCACACTAACATCAAGCTCACCATACACCGTTAACGCTAAACTGCGAGGAATCGGTGTGGCTGTCATTGCAAGCAAATGCGGTAAATGCTCGGATTTTGCAAGCAGCCGCTGTCGCTGATCTACTCCAAACCGGTGCTGCTCATCAATGACCACGAATCCGAGGCGTTTAAACGATACCTTATCTTGAATAAGCGCATGCGTTCCAACGACAACGTCAACCTCACCGTTCGCAATCTGCTCGTAGAGCGTCGCGCGCGCTTTGCCTTTAACGCTCCCTACCAGAAGGCCGACACGCACGCCGAATGGCGCAAGGAGTGTTTGGAGAGTTTCCGCGTGCTGGTTCGCCAAAATCTCGGTTGGTGCCATCAAAGCAGTCTGGAACCCTGCATCGGCGGCCTGGCGTGCCGCAAGTCCAGCAACGACCGTCTTACCGCTTCCCACGTCACCCTGAAGGAGGCGGTTCATAGGTACCGCACGCTCAAAATCTTGCAAGATATCCCATGCCGCGCGACGCTGCGCACCAGTGAGCGTAAATGGTAGCTGCTCAACAAACTGCTTGACCACTGGCTGCTGAAATGGAATATGCCACCCTTCCAGTTTCGAGTTCTCAAGCTTGTTAAGCTGGCTTGCCAACAGAAGTTCAAACAATTCTTCAAATGCCAGTCGTTCGCGCGCACGCGCTACCTGTTCCATTGTTTCCGGAAAATGCATCGAGCCAACTGCATCTGCTCGGGTTATAAGATTCTCGGCAGCCACAACACTAGGTGGAAGTGTTTCTGGCAATACACCCATGAGTGGTCGCAATGTTTCAAGTACCTTTCGCACCACTTGACTCTTCAACCCATGGATACTCCGATACACTGGCATTAGCCGTTCTGCTTGGACCGGCAAATCACGTGCAAGCTCGGCACTCGGGTTTGTTAGTTGATACCGCCCGTAGTTATACTCGAATTCGCCGCTAAAATAGAATTCGTCATTACTCCCCCCTAGCTGCTGTGTACGGTACGGCTGATTAAACCATACCGCATTCAGTTTACCGCTTTCGTCAGTGAGCACGGCTGTCGTAAGTCTGAGACCACGGCGAACCGTCCGAGTGCTAATCTTTTCACACCGAGCCTTTATTGTTGCTTTTCCAGGTTGTATGTCAGCGATACTTACGACACCCGTAAAATCTTCGTGGCGACGCGGCAAAAACATAATCAACTGCGCAACCGTTAATAGCCCGGCAGCACGCAGCTGGTCGGCCGTCTTTGGACCGACGCCTTTGATTTGCTCTACGCTTGTGGAAAGATTCATTTGGCAAGGCCTCTGGCGGCTACTTGCTTACGCCCAGGACGCCATCAAGTGCATATGCTGTGGTTTCCCAGCCCTCAACTGCGATTGAATCGATACCCATCGCCCGTACAGGGAAGTCGTTGCCACCTTCTTGAAGCTTATCGCCGAAAAACAGAATCTCATCCTTACTGATATCAATCGCTTCGATTAGCTTTTGCATGCCATACGCCTTGTCAATCCCAGGCAATGTAATGTCCGTGCTTGTCGTGCCGCCAATGCGAACTTCGAGGTCAGGCAAGAGCTCCGCCACTTTATCGCGATAAACTGGACGCACGTCTTTATACTTTTCCGCCCAGGCGTATTTATCTTCCGGGGTTGCCTGTTGACCAAGCGCAGACATCGTTATCTGACTAAATCGGTCCTCAATGATTTCGCCCGCAGGGTTGTCACACCAAATCCCCATATCTTTAGCGACTGTCTCGAGTACTTTTACTATTTTTTGCTTCTGCTCTTTTGTAAGGTCTTCAGCGTATTGCATCACCCACTTGTGATCCAGCTCATCATAGCGGTAGTAGCGAGTTCCACATGTCGGCATGAGGTGCAGCTTGCCAAGCAAGTGCTCCGGCACCTCGAGTCGCTTGACCACTTGTTTCTCAATCTGTTCAAATCGGCCGCCCGTAATGACACATACGTCATATTTTTCTAGTAGTCGCCCGAGCAGTACACTCATTCGGTCAGATATTTCAGATTTTGTGATAGCAAGTGTGTCGTCGAGGTCAAATGCAATAAGTTTCTTCATACACTCTAGTATACATCAGCTCGGCAATACTGCGACAACACCTTTAGTGGCGCTAGGCCCGGACCAGCACAAAGACGTTTTTACCTTTTTTCAGTAAACTTGTTGTGGCAACTTCCCTGTCTTCGATCACTTTTTCGCCATCAAGGCTCACCGCACCGCCCTGGATCAATCGCCGTGCGTCGCCGTTACTGGCGGCTGCACCTGCGGCTACCAATGCGCTAACAATTCCCTGAGCGGGCACCGTTGGAATTTCAGCCGCTAGGGCATCCAAGTCATCGCTCGAAAGATCATTCAACTTACCACCGCCAAACAAAACGCCCGTCACTCGCTCCACTGATTCACGACGCTCGCGCCCGTGCACCAGCTCGGTTACTTCGCGCGCAAGGGTTTTCTGAAGTGTACGCTCACCAGGATTGACCTGGTGATTTGATATGATGCTTTCGATTGTTTCGCGGTCAAGAAGTGTGTATACCTTGATAAGGTCTTCGCTCGTCTCGTCATCGCAGTTGAGCCAAAACTGGTAAAACTTATACGGGCTGGTTTTGTCTGGGTCTAACCATACCGCGCCTGCTTCACTTTTACCAAATTTCACACCTGTTGCTTTGTTAATGATAAGCGGCGTTGTAAAGACATGTGTCTCTGCACCTTCAAGTTTACGAATCAGCGATACACCCGCAACGCTGTTTCCCCACTGGTCAGCACCAGCCACTTGCAACGTCGCACCCTTTTCCCGATACAGGTGCAGAAAGTCGTAACCCTGTATAAGTGCGTAGCTAAATTCTGCGTAACTAATTCCATCGCCACCCTCTCCAATCCGACTTTGGATGAATTCTCGGTCAAGCAGCTGTGTCATACTCATGTGTTTTCCAACTTCACGCAGGAACTGTAGGTACCCTATTTCTTTAAACCAATCGTAGTTGTTTACAATCTCAAACTGCTGATCGGTAAATATATTTTTGTATTGCGTCACGATTCCTTCAACATTCTTTGCGATCTCTTCAGGCGTCTTTAGGTCCCGCTCTTGCTTCTTGCCGTCTGGGTCACCGATCATTCCGGTCGCACCGCCCGCTAGCAAGATTGCCTTATGGCCGTGATTCATAAAGTGACGAATCATCATTGCCGGTGCCAAGTGACCAATCGTCATGCTGTCAGCGCTTGGATCGACACCCCAATAGAAAGTACGAGTCTCTTTATCGAGGTCAGTAATATCGGCAAAGGTCATCTGATTGACAAAACCGCGCCACGCTAGTTCTTCTGATAGCGTCATATGAAACTCTCCTTTCCGTTTCTTACGATAATCGTAGCATACATTTTGCATCCTCGCATCCACGGTTAGGTGGTATAATGAAGACAATATTGCTTATGGGAAGTGAACAAAAGTGGTAAAAAAGAAGAAGCCAACACGTAGCGTCAGCGTGTACTCCAACCTAGTGACCAAACGGCGCACCAAAAAGGACGCCAAAGCTCGTAAAAAAGCCGAATACTTAGCAACGCTTCCAAAGCATCCGATAAAACGTATTCTGCACCGTCTCCACCCAAAACGTGTTGCCGCTTTCTGGTTTAGTAAACAGGGCCTACTTACGCTCCTAAAGGGCGTTGGTGTCCTCTCTCTTATCGTGCTCCTTCTTGGTTTCGCACTATTTTCTTACTATCGCAAAGATCTCGATGCAATTCGTCCCGGCACACTCGCGCAGCGCGTCAAAACCACTGTTACTACCTACTATGACCGTAACGACAAGCTGCTCTGGGAAGACAAGGGTGACGGCGACTACACGCTTGTTGTTGATGGCGACAAAATTTCACCTTACATGAAGCAAGCTACTGTCGCCATTGAAGATAAAGAGTTTTATCAGCACGCAGGAATTAGCATCAATGGCATCACGCGCGCAGTACTAAGCAACGCGCAGGGCAACAACACCCAGGGCGGCTCAACACTTACCCAGCAGCTCGTAAAACAAGTTTTCTTCCCGCCAGACCAAGCTCAGGAACGTGGGCTCGCCGGTATCCCGCGCAAAATCAAAGAAATGATTCTCGCGGTCGAGGTTGAACGCATGTATAGCAAAGAGCAAATTATTAACCTGTACCTCAACGAATCCCCCTACGGTGGACGTCGTAATGGGGTCGAATCGGCAGCACAGACCTACTTTGGTAAGACCGCCAAAGATCTTACCCTCGCGGAATCAGCGCTACTTGCAGCGATCCCTAATCAGCCTGGCCTCTATGACCCATACAATGTCGAGGGTCACGATGCGCTCATTCAGCGACAGCATAAAACGCTCGACAACATGGTGGACTTAAAGTACATCACAATAACCCAAGCAGAAGAAGCAAAAAAAATAGCGGTTCTTGATACTGTCCATCCGCTCGCCGACCAGCTGACTGGAATCAAGGCCCCTCACTTCGTCTTGATGGTCAGAACTCAGCTCGAAAAATCACTCGGCAAAACGGTTGTTGGCAACGGTGGGCTAAAAGTTAAGACCACGCTTGACCTCGATGTCCAGAATAAGCTGGAAGAACAAATGGCCGCTATGTTTAATTCAACGTGGCCAGGCTACGCCGGCTTTACAAATGGCGCCGCCGTCGTGGAAGACGTAAAGACGGGGCAAATTATCGGACTCATGGGCAGTCGAGACTACACATATGCCGGTTTCGGCCAAGATAATGCAACGACAGGCTTTATTCAGCCCGGTTCATCCGTTAAGCCACTCGTATACGCACAGCTTTTCCAAAACCAGGGTGAAGGAAACGCAAACTACGGTAGCGGCTCAGTGCTCGCTGATACGGCTACTACCTTCGAAGGTGGCTACAAACCACAAAATGCCGACGGTGGATTTAAGGGCAATATCAATCTTCGTAAAGCACTGGATATGTCTCGCAATATACCCGCTATCAAGGCGATGGCGATCAACGAACGCAACGCCCCTGGTAGCACCTGGAAGACAATCCGGGATATGGGCAACACCTATTACTGTACCCAGGGACCAGACGCACAGGCGGGCTTGTCCAGCGCCATCGGTGGCTGTGGTGCGCGCATGATTGACCATGCTAACTCGCTTGCCTCGCTTGGGCGCATGGGGGTATATATGCCTAGCTCAACGGTTCTCGAAGTCAAGAGCAGTACTGGTGAAGTGCTCCAAAAGTACAAAGCAGAGTCCAAACAAGTGATCGATCCTCAGGCTGCATACATCGTGAATGATATCCTTGGGGATGGTGCTTCGCGGAATCTATTGTTCGGTCGAACCATTGTGCCGCAAACCGAAAGTGCGGGCTATAAGATTGCCGTTAAAACAGGTACCTCCGATATTAACAAGCAACCAAAGGACATATGGACTATCGGCTACACTGCTCAGGTTGCAATGACGGTCTGGCTAGGAAACCCGGATACATCACCGCTTCGCAATGGTAACTCATCTATTCCCGCACGGGTACTTGACCCTGTCATGGCATTCACCCTTGACCGATACAAAGCAGCTGGCGCAGACATGTCGTGGTTTGCGGCGCCCGCCGGCATTCAGCGTATCGGTGGTGAAGTCTATCCATCGTACTATAACAAAGCAGCTGGCGTTACCAACGATAAAATGATGTTCGATCGTGTGTCTAAGAAAAAGGCTACAACTTGTACCCCAACGGGCGCACAAATCGAACTAGGGGTGACTAAAACAGTCGATCCATATACCAAGAAAGAGGTCATTGTCGCCCCTGACGGATACGACGCAACTAAAGATGACGACGCACACCTTTGCACAGACGGAACACCCACAATTACCCTCACCATCGACAATGCTACAGATAAAGCAACCGTGGTGTACGGCCAAGGTAAATACCAGCTTCAATCTATTGAAATCCGCGACTCAACCGGCAAGCTCATCGATAGTCGACAGGTTACAAACGGTGGCACGTGGACTGGAATCCCGCTTTCTGGCGCTGCAACTGGGACAATAACTGCGACGATTACCGACACAGCCTACTACACCGAAAGCGATAGCGGCGCCTACAGCTGAAGTGCTGGCGGCCCGTCGGGCAGGAAACGGAACTAAAAACACCCGCTCGTTACAGAGCGGGTGTTTTATACTTACTGATTTTGAATTGACTCAATTAGCGACGACTCGTGATCTTTGCGTCGCTGACGGTACTGCTGCTTCTGCTGCTGCGGACGCCGAGGAGCTGCATAGGACCGTTGACTGTTTTCAGCGCGTGGGGTCGCAGGCACAGGCGCGGCGGGCTGTTTCGATGGAGCGGTACGTTCATCTTGTTTTGGTTGTCGAGGTTGACGACCGGCCGATTTGGCTTTTTGCGCAGCTTGCAGGGGCGGCTTTGCCATCTTTGCAACAGGCTTAGCATCGACTCGCTTCGCAAACATCATCTTTCCGGCTGCCGTTTGAAGGCTACGGATAATTTCCACATGGGCCTGTTGGCCTATCAGCTGGCTGCTCTGCTCCACAACGACCATCGTGCCATCGGGTAGGTAGGCGACACCCTGGTGGCTATCCTGGCCCTTCTGGACTATCTCAAGCACCATTTGGTCACCAGGTAGGTGGGCCATTCGAATAGACTGCGCGAGTTCATTGATATTAAGGACTTTAATCCCCTCAACAACCGCAACCTTATTCAGATTATAGTCTATCGTGCAAATGCTCGCTGAGTACTGTTTCGCGAGGCTAAGGAGCCGCTCGTCTACGCCTTCATCCGCTTTGCTTCCGTCTTGCAGCAGCTCCACGACGACTCCTGGCATGTGCTGTAGCTCGGTGACAACATCAAGCCCGCGACGTGCGCGTGCTCGCTTGTCTGCATCCGCATTATCAGCGAGAAACTGCAGTTCGCCCACTACGCTTCGAGGGATTACGAGTGTCCCGCCAATAAAGCCTGTCGCAGCAATTCCAGTAATTCGTCCGTCCATTAGTACGGAGGTGTCAACCAGTACGGCGTTCCCCTTCGCTTTCATGGTCGTTTTCGGCAGCTTTGCGAGAAGGAAGCTTACCTCGCCCAAAATAAGCAGCGTGACTGCAAGTAATACTATATCTTTTGTATCCATATGTTCTTTCTACGACTCGTCCTTAAGATAGTCGATTAGTGCTTGGCGTAGATCTCGTACGCCTTTTATAAATGATTTCGCGCTCCCATTTGCTGTTGTGTGGGGAGCTATGGCTTTTGTGAAGCCGAGTTTCTGCGCTTCAGCGATACGCTTGTCCGCAAGTTGAGCGCTGCGAATTTCGCCACCAAGCCCGACCTCGCCAAAAACAACAAGCCCGTCATCTAGACGACGTCCAGCTGCGGCGCTGGCGATTGCCATTGCGACAGCAAGATCGGCAGCAGGATCCTGTAGTTTCAAGCCGCCCACAACGTTTATATAGACATCTTTGTCAGATAAATTCAGTTTAGTGCGTTTCTCTAGTACTGCGATGAGTAGATTGAGGCGATTCAAATCGAATCCGCTTGCCGTTCTTTTAGGATACCCGAAATTTGTAGAATTGACAAGCGCCTGAATTTCTACCAAAATAGGTCGGTTTCCTTCTAGTGTCGCAAGCACAACAGAGCCATCGGCATTTTGTCGTTCAGCAAGGAGTGCTGCTGATGGGTTCTCGACCACAACAAGCCCCGTCTCTTTCATTTCGAATATGGCAGCCTCACTCGTGCTACCGAAACGGTTTTTCACTGCTCGAACGACTTTAAATCCACCATATCGGTCGCCTTCAAACTGCAGCACAACATCCACTAGGTGTTCTAACACTTTCGGCCCAGCAATTGAACCCTCTTTCGTTACGTGCCCCACCAAGATAACTGCAGCGCCGCTTTCTTTGGCCGCGCGAATAATCACATTGCTACTATTCGTAATTTGACTAAATGTGCCTGGCGCACTAGTAATCTCGTCAAGGCTTAGTGTCTGTATGCTATCGATAATAACCAGCTTGTACTTCCCACTTCGAATGGTTGCAGCAATGTCATCGGCGCTCGTGCTTGCAATGAATGCCAAATCGTCACCCGCATCGGCGCCAAGGCGTGTTGCGCGCAGCTTCACCTGACTCGCGGATTCTTCACCGCTTGCGTACAGCACCGGCTGTGAAGCGGCAATGTTGCTGGCAACTTGAAGTAACAAGGTGCTTTTACCAATACCAGGCTGTCCAGCTAGTAGCACCACTCCTCCGGGCAGTATGCCTCCGCCTAGCACTACGTCGAGATCAGCAATCGCGGTTGACATACGCACAATAGAATCTTCAGCGCTAATACTGCGCATCGCCTGTGGCTGCAGCACTTTGCCACTATGCGCACCCCGGGCCACCGCCGAGTTACCACTTGCCTGCGTGGCCTGCTCTACGAGCGTATTCCACTCGCCACAGTTATCACACTTTCCCACCCATTTAGGATAGCTTGCGCCACAGTTTTGACAGACAAATTGTGATCGCGCTTTTGCCACTACTATAGCCCAGATGTGGCACTTGCGCCATTTATGCTTGCGTTTAGCTGATCAACCCTAATAGCAAGAGCATTAAGCTGCGCAATGAGGTCGTTGTAAGCAGCAACGCGTGAATTTACTGCTTGCTGGCGAGCATTCATGCTACTTAGCCTTGCGGTAAGCGCATTTCGCGCAACATTAAACGCCGACTGCGAGGTGAAGCCGCCCGACTGCGCCCGAGCGTTAAAGGTCTGTATGTCAAGCTCAAGCTGCTGCCTGTCTGCTTCATAGCTAGCAAGTTCTGCCTGGATGGCTGGACCCTCGGACTCAATCTTGGCTTCTAGCTCGTCGGCTTGCTTATTCAGCTCGCCGAACACCGCGTTATACTTGGTATTAAGCGCAACAATCGCTGCTCGATCTGAAAAGTACTGCGCGTAATACGACTCGAGCTCGGGGCTAATATCCGAAACGGTCGTACCGATAATCGAATGAAGCTCGTTGCTCTCTGCGCCAGGTTCACTTTCGGCATAGTACTGCATAATTTGTTTCAGCGCAGCGTTTCCACGATTGCGTTGGAATTCTTCTTCAACAAGGTTGTCGACACGCTCACGCTCGATCCAGTTCAGCCGCTCGTATGCAGCATGCAACATTTCATGCGCAGCCGTCACTTCTAGTGTTCCATCAAGCTCTTTGTTCTGCACATCAAACAAATGTATGTCGCGCTTCCAATAGCAACCTAAGATTGCAGCGGTGCGTTCGGTGCTCTGACAGCTCGTGTTGAAGGTGTTTTTGTCCTCTACGCGCGGGTCACTGGCATAAAAAATATTATAGGCATGTGGTGTCAAATTTAGTCGCTCGGTGACAGCTGCCACCTGCGCACTTGGCGTGAACATACGCGCTTGCACCATATCAACCACTCGCTGCCCATAAAAGAGCGTTGCGTAAGCAACCGCGGCAATAACGATGAACGATATCGCTAAATGCGCAAAGCGATGATTAGCTGGTTTCGGCGCCTCGAGACTCGGTTCGTTGTTCAACGATTATTTCCCCTTTACGTGTCGTTACTTCTAGTATAGCGCCTTTTGTGTAATTTCCCGATAGTACGCCTTCAGCAATTTGGTGCTCCAGCTCGTCTTCGATAACGCGCCGCAGCGGACGTGCGCCGTATTTTGCACTATACCCTCGGCCGATCAAATGCTTTTTCGCTGCGGGTTTTACTGCCAGGCCCAGGCCTTGACGAACGAGTCGCTGGCGCAGCTCTTCGATCTGGAGGTCGAATATTTTACCGACCTCTTGACGAGTGAGCGCGCGAAAGGTAACAATTCCGTCAAAACGGTTGATAAGCTCGGGACGCATGAACTTTTCGAGCGCTTCACGCGTAAGTTTTTCATTACGCTGATGGAGATTTTCGAGTTCACTGTCTTTCTGGGTCGACGCGTGGAAGCCCAGACTACTCTCTTTCATCATCTTATCGGCACCCAGGTTGCTGGTAAGTATCACAATCGTATTCCTAAAGCTGACGGCACGGCCCTTGGCATCAGTGAGCGTGCCATCTTCTAGAAGTTGCAGGAGCAACTGGAAGACATCTGGGTGAGCCTTTTCTATTTCGTCAAACAATACAACGCTATAGGGTTGCCGGCGAATTTTGTCGGTTAACTTGCCGCCATCTTCATAGCCAACATATCCCGCGGGCGCACCAACGAGGCGGCTGGTTGTGTGCTTTTCACCAAACTCGCTCATGTCGATTTTTATCAGGGCATCACTACTGCCGAACACTTCTCGTGCGAGCACCTTCGCAAGTTCTGTCTTTCCCACACCAGTCGGACCCATAAACACAAAGCTGCCGATAGGACGTTTTTGGCTCGCCACACCACTTCGCGTACGACGAATTGCCCGCGACACTTTTGTAACTGCTTCATGCTGACCAATAATGTACTTGCCCAGGTGTTGCTCGAGGTGTCGGAGCAGTTTGGCCTCACTTGTTTGAACTTTTTCAGCAGGTATTCGCGTAATAGCGGCGATTGCATGAGCGATGTCATCTTCGGTTAGAACGATGGCATTTTTGGCCTCCATAGCTTCGCGCTCTGTTTCGAGGCGATCATTAATCTGACTGATGCGTTGCTTATATAAGGCGGCACGCTCGTAGTCTTCGCTTGCAACCGATTCTTCCATCTTTTCATTCAAGCCCTTTAGCTCCTTGAGCAATTCGCGGTGGCGACTGGGGCGGTGCCCTTGCTTTACGCGTACACGGGCTGCTGCTTCATCGATGACGTCAATGGCTTTATCGGGCATAAAGCGATCGGCGATATAGCGGTCGCTCATATACACGGCGCTTTCCAGTACTTCGTCACTCATACTTACGCCGTGATGTTTCTCGTAGTACTTCCGAAGGCCCTTCAGAATGGCAAGTGTTTCCTTTGGCGTCGGCTCCTTAACCACAATGGCCTGGAATCGTCGCTCAAGCGCAGTATCTTTCTCGATGTGTTTTCGGTATTCATCAAGGGTTGTGGCGCCAATCATGTGCAGCTCTCCACGCGCTAGCGCCGGTTTGAGGATGTTTGCCGCGTCCATACTACCTTCTGCCGCCCCTGCGCCAACAAGCAAGTGCAACTCGTCGATAAAGACAATCACGTTCCCTTGTTTTTTAATTTCGTTCACGACTTTTTTCAGTCGATCTTCGAACTCTCCACGATATTTCGTTCCGGCGATCATCGCAGCCATGTCAAGCATAACCACACGTCGATCAAGCAAATGATCAGGTACTTCTTCGTGCACAATACGCTGAGCAAGCCCCTCAACAATGGCGGTTTTACCAACTCCAGGCTCACCAATTAGTACGGGATTATTTTTAGTGCGCCGGCTTAAAATAGTGATGAGCCGCTCAACTTCCTTTGCTCGGCCAATCATTGCATCAAGTTCCCCTGCCGCTGCTTTGCTGGTCAGGTCAATACCATACGTACTAAGCGCGCCACCGCGTACGGTTTTTTGCTTGGGCTCAGTAGCTACATCGCCGTGCTCACCGCGCGTTCTGTCGAAGTAGTTTTCCAGCTCGCTCATTACGTCGTCGATATCGACATTTAATTCGCGCAGTAGCACTGTTGCGCGTGCATTATTTTGCTTCAAAAGGCTATACAGAATGTGCTCAGTCCCTAGAAAGTCCTGATTAAATTCTTGTGCCGCCTCCCAGCCCATTCGTAGCGTCAGAAGCGCCGTTTCGCTCAAACCAACAGCACCAGTGCTAACAGCGACCCGCTTGGGCTCAATGCCAAGGGCTTGCTCAGCACGTGGTAGCGTTACGCCTGCGTCTGCCAGCACCTTCGCGCCCATGCTACTCCCTTGAGCAAGTAGTCCGAGTAGCAGGTGCTCAGTTCCGATGTATGGATTGCCACTTCCACGAGCAATCATGTCCGCACTTTGTACGCTCGCGCGTGCATTGTCGGTTAAGTGTGAAATAAAATCTGCAAAATCTTCAGGCATATATCCTCCGTCGGGCGCCTATCCACCCTTGTAATCCATATTGTACCAAAAATAATTAGCACTCGTCAAGTGAGAGTGCTAATTACCTTACTAGTTTTACTTCATTCTATACAAACAAAGGATTGCCACAGCAAGCGAAACGGTGAACTATTCGCCTTGTTCGTTGATAGCACTGAACAAATCGTCTTCGATGTTCTTCTTCACCTTCTTTTCAGCAGGCTTAGCAATCGCCGTTTCAATGTCAAGCTCATAGCCTGTTAGACGGCTTGCCAATCGAACGTTCTGGCCACCACGACCAATGGCAATGCTTTGCTGGTCTTCGGTAACAAATACTTTTGCTCGCTTTGCTTCTTTGTCAATTTCAACTTTTACAACTTCAGCTGGGCTCAGTGCATTACGGATATATGTGTCGATATTTTCATCATAGGTGACAATATCAATCTTTTCCTGATCGCCAATTTCATTCATGACCGCATTTACACGCGTACCATGGCCGCCAACGAAGGTACCGACAGGATCTACACCTGGCACGGTGCTCGCAACTGCAAGCTTAGTACGACGACCAGCTTCACGGGCGATCCCCTTAATTTCAACGGCGCCTGTTTCCATTTCTGGAACTTCTTGACGGAAAAGATATTCAACGAATGCTTCGTTACCACGGCTGAGAATAAGCTGTGGGCCGCGATTGTCGCGCTCAATGTCTTTAATAAACACTTTAATTCGGCTACCGACGCTGTAAAACTCACCCTGAATCTGTTCACTCTGTGGCAAGATGCCGGTTGCTTTGCCCATTTCAACACGAACAACACGTGGCTCTACGCGCTGAACAATACCGGTCACCACGGTGCCAATCTTGTCTTCGAATTCAGTCAGCACGACTTCACGCTCTGCTTCACGAAGGCGCTGTAATACAACTTGCTTAGCGGTCTGTGCGGCAACACGGCCAAAGCTGGTTACTTGATGCTTTTCTTCGATGATATCACCAAATTCAGCATCCTTCTTCACTTTTTTTGCATCTTCGAGGCTGATTTCGACAGCATCGCTACCGACCAGCTCAACAACTTCGCGCTGGACAAATACGTTTGCCGTTCCATCGTTTACATTCAGTTCAGCGCGCACATCCTGGTCGCGCTCGCCGTTGTCGCGTCGCCAAGCGGCAGCAATTGCCTGCTCAATAACACTCAATACTGTTTCTTCTGGCAAGTTCTTTTCTTCTGCAATGGTACGCACAGCAAGTGTAAGCTGTTTGATGTTCAAATCTTCCATTATATTTTTCCTTTCATTATCAAAGTTTTGTTACGAAAATATCCGACCTGCCGGCCGGATCTGTACCTTTTCAATATACGCCTTCAGCAAGCATAAGTCAACTGCACCTATACAGACCCCCCCTAGGGGGCGGGATTGGTAAGTGAAGCCACCGTCACAACTGACCACGATTGGCCCTTGGGAAGCTGGTTTTGACGCGTGTGGTAGCAGCAATCACTAAAGCTCCCCACGATGTCGGTCGTCTCCCTCAGTGCCTCAAGGGCACCATTTAGCAGACGAGTCTCGGTAACGAGCAGGAGCGTGTAGGGCACGATGCCGGTACCAGGAGTACGTCGGCACCGCGTGGGCTCAACCATGAGCGTTCCTCTCACTATCAGAGCTAGGCAAGTCGCAGCAAAATACTTTTGACCTAAACACACATTATACTCTTTTTTGATATTTGTCAATACTGCCGTCGGTGGGCTATACTATTGCAATATGAATCTGTCTGATTTCTACTACGATATCCCAGAAGCCCTCGTGGCAACTGAGCCACCCAAAGAACGCGGAGATGCGCGGCTACTTGTACTTGACCGGGACACAGGCGCGATTACTGATAGGACTTACGCAGACGTCACCGAGTACCTCAACCCGGGTGATGTGCTAGTGATTAACGACACGAAGGTAATAAAAGCGCGCCTTATAGCGACAAAGCCTAGTGGCGGCGAGCGCGAGCTTGTCCTCGTCGAAAAGCATGGCCGTAGCGACGACTGGCATACGCACAAGGTGCTCTACCGGCGGAAACTTAAAGAAGGCGATGAACTCTACGTCGGGGACAATAAACTTATCGTCGAACGTATCTTAGGTGATGGCCTGGCGATTGTTCAGAGCAGCCGCGATCTACTCGAAATCGCCGAGGAGCACGGTTCGGTGCCGCTCCCTCCCTACATGCATCGAGATGCCACCGAGGCAGACGTGGAACGCTACCAGACGATTTTTGCGCGCGAACAAGGTAGCGTTGCTGCACCAACCGCTAGCCTAAATATGACAGCTGAGACCCTTGCTGCTTTGCAGGCAAAAGGAATTGTTGTCACGTACGCCACGCTCCACGTGGGGCTTGGCACGTTTTTGCCAATTCGCGTCGACGACCTGACTGATCATAAAATGCATAAAGAATACTTTGAAGTGCCTGCGACTACCATTCAAGCAATTCGCGAGGCAAAGGCAGGCGGTCATAGAGTAGTAGCGCTCGGGACAACCGTCACTCGAACGCTCGAGTACGCGCACGAACAAATCCTGGCGGGGCCAACCGTAGATATCTCTGGAGAAGCAGATATATTTATGTACCCCGGCTATGAGTTTAAGACAATCGATGGGCTACTCACTAATTTTCACATGCCGGAGAGTACGGTCCTGATGCTCACCGCTGCTTTTGCTGGCTGGGACAAGCTAGGGCCTGCGTACGAGCACGCTGTTGCGCAGGAATATCATTTCTTTAGCTACGGCGATAGCATGCTTATCCTATAAAAAGTGCTCGTGCCATCACTGCTTGTTGCAGCGACGGCACGAGCCTCACCGGCGAGCCCTACAGGAACAGGGAGATGATCGAGTCGGGCTCTGCTAGAACACGGTCAACGGCAGCGAGGCCGAGTGCGGTCAGCGTCCACTGCCCGTCGATGCTGACAAGCAGCCCGCCAACCTGCAGGTTCGCAAGGGAGTCGGCCTTGACCGAATCCGGACGAGCATCGATGAAGAGCATCGGCGTCGTGTTCATCTGGCCGCGCCGCTGATACTCGGACAGCTGCACCGCGTAGATGCCGCCGACGATGTCGTCGCGCAGGACCTGCGCGGCCTCCTCGATGTCAGTGTCGGCCAGTAGGGGTTCTTGGGTGGCCATAGCCACTCCTCTCATTTGTAGGTACGAGGTGTTCTATTTATATCATAGTTTTACGTAATTATCAATATATGCCGCCTCTGTTGCGCTCTTTACACCTACTGTCCGCATTGTATACTATAGAAATGATGATAACTCCCGATAAACTTTCCGAACAATTGATGCAATACGCGGCACCTACTGTAGCAATGATGGTGGGGGTTCCTGGCAGCGGTAAATCATACCTCGCCCAGCAGCTTGGTGAACAGCTGCAGTGGCCCGTGCTCTCCAGCGACGGCATGCGCTTTGAGCTAACGGGTGACGAGAACGATTTATCGCGTGACAGCGAGGTGCGGCCGTTGCTATTCAAGAGAGCCGAGCAGCTTATCGCTCGCGATAGCTCGTTCATTGTCGACGCCACTCACAACAGGCAAACACTGCGTCAAGGTGATGTTGGCTACTACCGGATACTCGGTGCACGTAGCGTCGCGGGTATTTACGTCGATACACCCCTACCCATATGTATTGAGCGCAACGCCACTCGTAGTCGTATTGTACCGACGTTTATTATAGAAGAATTTTGGAATAATCTGAGCCAGAATCCCCCAAGTAAAGATGACGGCTTCGACGCTGTATACACGGTTGCGCCGTAGCCTTGCTATAATACATAGCTATGACGACTCCCTTAGAATTTGAAATCACCCATCGCCTGCCGGGGACTCTGGCGAGAACTGGCGTGATTCGCACACCTCACGGCAACATCGAAACACCCGCGTTTATTGTGGGTGGTACAAAAGCTACCGTGAAGGCGCTTACTCCTGAGCAAGTAATTGCCTATGGCGGACAGTCGATTCTCGCCAACACCTACCACCTTATGCTACGCCCCGGTGCTGAAGTGGTGGCACAGGCTGGTGGCTTGGGCAAGTTCATGAATTACAGCGGACCAACCTTTACCGACAGTGGTGGCTTCCAAGTATTTAGCCTGGGCATCGCCTACAAAAAAGGCATCGATGCCGTGTCCCACACGGAGCGCGGTGATGCATCACTCGCCGTCCACAGCGCTACTCAGCTCGCCAAGGTCACCGACGAGGGTGCAGAGTTTCGCAGCCACCTTGATGGCGCAAAACTACTCATGACGCCCGAATCAAGCATGGAACTGCAGCACCAGATCGGCGCCGATATCCATATGGCATTTGATGAATTGACCGCCCCGCTCGCACCCCACGAGCAACTCGTTTCAGCACTCACACGTACTCACGCCTGGGCAGAGCGCTGCCTGGTACGACATAACGAACTAAATGCCGAACATGTGGCTCGCGGCGAACACCTCCAGGCACTGTATGGCGTCGTGCAGGGTGCACGCGAAGAAGCACTGCGCAAGCAATCTGCCAGCTTCCTGGGCAGCCTCGACTTTGATGGCTATGGGATCGGTGGCGTGTTTGAGCCGGGTGAAATTCCAACAACGGTTAGGTGGGTCAATGAAACACTTCCCGAAGGCAAGCCGCGCCACTTACTTGGCATGGGCAGCCAACCTGCCGATTTGTTCCTGGGCGTCGAGTACGGCGTAGACACCTTCGACTGCGTCGCCCCGACCCGCCAGGCGCGTAATGGTGCGCTGTATACCTACACCGGCCGTATCAACATCACAAATGCCAAATACCGTACTGATTTTACGCCGATCGATGCTGGGTGCGATTGCTATACGTGCCAACATTACACCAAAGCATACCTTAATCACCTGTTCAAAAGTGACGAAATCCTCGGTGCCACGCTCGCCAGTATTCATAACGAACGGTTTGTAGTGCGAACTGTGGATCAGATTCGCGCTTCGCTGCGGGACGGCTCTTACTGGGACCTGAAGCAACAATTCCTGTCGCGCTACTACGGCGACAAGCTACCAGTAGGTGTGACTCTCTAGTTCACCAGGTAGGCTGCTGGCTTTTCGTATGTATCAATTCCCTCATGACGCTTCACGTAGGCAATCAGACGTATCGTTAGTGGAGACACGGCAACTTCTGTCAGTATTTTAATCAGGAATACTGTCAGTATCAGCTGGCCCATTACGCCCCAATCCAGTACTCCAGCAAAAGCAATCAGCGAGAATACCACTGTATCAAGCGCACTTCCTACAGCAGAGCTGCTTATCATACGTCGCCAAAGTGCCTTACCCTTGGTACTCACTTTCATTGTTGCCATCACATATGCATTCATCATTTCGCCGATGAATAGAGCGATGATACTGGCACCAACGATGCGCCACACAACGCCGAGGGTCGAATCGTAAGCCGCCTGATTATGCCAATCGCTAGCGCCGGGCAGATACTGCACAATCCAAAACATCAGCATTGCAAGAAGTAGCGTGAAAACGCCGGTATAAATAAGTGAGCGCATCTTACGGTAACCATACACTTCGGTTACAATGTCACCGATAATGTACGCCAAAGGAAACAGAATTGTTCCTGCGTCAAATACAAATGGGCCCACGGACACGATCTTAATACTTGCAATGTTGCTGACAATGAGCGTCATAACAAATAGACCCGATAGTAGCTCGTACACGTGGATGTTCTTTCGACGGAATAAAATCATGACTTTAGTATAACACTGTCTTGCTATGGCCCGGGTTTGACGCAAATTGGCATTTGCAGCATAATACTGTCCACGTTGTTCCCTATCGTAGGAGTGGAAGTACCCCTCGGACGCCCGCATTGCGCTGCCGCCGCAGAAGCGGGTTTATTATAAAGCAGACTCGGCGTCGATTAACGCAAGCTGGTTGACAACATACGCTTTCGTATCTTCGTATGACTTACCCAGCACGACTGCAAATTCGTTATAAAGAGTCTTCTCAGCAATACGAAAATATTGTTTGTCCTTTTCGTTCCGCTGCTGGCCACGATTCAGCTTTTCTTCGCCGCGCAAATACGCCGTCTTAATAATGCAAATTAGATCTTCGTGATTCTTGCTTTCGAGTAAGGCTTTGTAAGTATGCTCTAGCGTTCGGTTCTCGGCTGTCGCACATTCGATATCCGGCATCCTGCGAATAAGTCGTTCAACTTCGTTGCGACTCATCACTGGCCTCGCAAGGTCCTCAATTGTCGCCACGGGTGTATGAATGGTCATAGAATCATCATAAACAGGCACCAACTTGTAGTAGTCCTCGCCGCCGCGATAATCGCGAACGAGCTCTTTGACTTTGCACACATTACCCCTGTAAACTATCGTTTGCCCCGATTTAACCATACCCCTTGTCCTTTCTACTAAAAATGAGCTGTTTGGCCGCAAAGGTAAGAACCTTTTGGAACTGCTCATAGACTATCTATAGTATACCACAATCCCCTCAGTAGCTCACGGGGAAGCAGTTGGTAGCGCCTGCTCTGAACAATCAGCGAGCACGCGGCGCATGGCCGACTTCTCCGCTTCGGTCACCCATAACGAATATTTCGCCTTCACAGCAATCTGGCGAGCAACATACTGGCACCGGAATGCTTTATTAGCCGGGAGCCATGTCGCCGCATCACCATCACCTTTTGCTTGATTGGCTGCCCCCTCGACCGCTAGCAGCTCCAACGGATCATTTGCAAACGCAATCCGCTGCTCAAGCGTCAGTTGCTGAGCGCCAGTCTGCCAGGCGTTGCTCAGCGCGACCACATGGTCAATTTGCACCAGGTCGCTCGTGTTAGCCCCACGAGTAAAACTAATCGTCGTTCCCGTGTAGGGGTCGGCCAATACACCAGTCGTCACCTTGCAGCTACTATTCACCGTTACCTCCACAAGATCGCGATGAAGAATAATATTGCGGGTATCACAGCCACCCGTCAGCAACCATCCATCGCCGAACATCGCGCGATTATACCCAGTTTTGGGTGCGCGACCCTTAATAGGGAGTGTATTCAGAATGTCGATAGCCAGCTGGGGGGAGTCCGTCGATGCGGATGCCGTCGCGGCGACCGAAGTTTGCTTTGCCTCAGCCGGCGTGGTGGGCTGAGGTGAGCGAGACGTGTCAGGGACATGGGCCGATTGGCTCTGAAAAACCATCACAACTACCGCTACTGCGATGAGTAGTATACCCGTTATTCTTCGCCTCCGCTGCATATTGCTAGTATACCGTACATGGACCCTCCCGTAACATCACAGGGTCGCTTACTTTGCTATAATGGGGTAATGCAAGTTACTCGCCTCTACCCACATTTCCAACCCTCAAATTATGATTTATTTTGGGATCTATCCGACATCTCGAATCGACGTATTCGAGGCGCTGCAACCATCGCAGGCATAGCAAGCGGCACCGACGAACTGCGGCTTCATGCCAAGGAACTAGATATCATATCAGTCACATTAAATGATATACCCGTCGCCGACTTCCGTACTGAGGGCGACGAGCTCGTGATATCAGCACGAGTGAACGGCGCGACGACCGTGCACATCGATTTTAGCCTGACAGTCACCGACGCGATGCATGGCATATACCCATGCTACTACACGCTCGATGGCATACGTCACGAACTGTACGCCACTCAATTCGAAAGCCACCATGCACGCGAAGCATTCCCCTGTATTGATGAACCAGAAGCGAAGGCAACCTATACCGTCAGCCTCAAAACCACTGATGGCTTGCAGGTGCTCGGCAACATGCCCGTGGCATCAACGCAGCTACTGGGTGCAAGCCGTACGACAACCTTTGTTGCCACACCACGTATGAGCAGCTATCTCGTCGCATTTGTTGTTGGCGATTTGCAACGCGCAACCACCACGACGCAAAGTGGTGTGGAAGTGAATGTCTATGCGACCAAAGCACATCCCGCCGTTGCCCTCAATTGGGCGCTCGAGCACGCAGCCCAGACGATTGACTACTTCGATGATTATTTCGGCGTTCCTTACCCGCTCCCTAAAAGCGATCATGTTGCCCTGCCGGACTTTAGTAGCGGCGCCATGGAAAACTGGGGGCTCATTACCTACCGTGAAATTGCGCTGCTCGCCGATCCTACTACCGTAAGCATCGGGAACAAGCAGTATGTTGCTGAAGTCGTCGCGCACGAACTCAGCCACCAATGGTTTGGCAACCTGGTAACCATGAAGTGGTGGGACAACCTTTGGCTCAACGAAAGTTTTGCAACAATCATGGAGTATCTGGCACCTAATAATTTTCACCCAGACTGGGACTTATGGTTTGAGTTTAGTACAAACGAGGGCGTTATGGCACTTCGACGCGACTGCATTGATGGCGTCCAACCGGTGCAGGTCGCGGTCAACCATCCAGATGAAATTAACTCATTGTTTGACGGCGCCATCGTGTACGCCAAGGGTGGACGATTAATGCGTATGATGCAGACCTGGATTGGCGAAACCGCCTTCCGCAAAGGCCTAAAAGACTACTTTAGCTCGCACCAATACAGCAACACCACTGGCGATGATCTATGGGATGCTCTTTCTGCCGCGAGCGGTAAGGACGTCGGCGCCCTCATGAACACATGGATCTCACAAAGTGGTTACCCGGTCGTTCATGCCGCACTGGCAAACGGACAACTTACCCTGCGTCAAGAGCAGTTCTTCGTTGGTCCCCACGAACCGTCCAGCAAGCTGTGGCCAATCCCGCTGCGCGCAAACCAAGCCGACCTACCCGAACTGCTCGACACTGCATCTCTCACAGTATCTTTTACTAGCACAGACGCGCTTCATCTCAACGCAGACGACAGTGGGCACTACATTGTTAACTACGATGATGAGCTACGTTCACGAATCATCGCTGAGCTCAAAGCGGGCAACGTAAGCAATATCCAGCGCGCTCAATTCCTGCACGAACAAATGATGCTGGCGCGCGGTGGGTATACGAGTAGCGCCCAACTCATTGAACTACTCGATGCATACCGCGATGAAAGCAACGAAAAAGTTTGGGGGATGATTTCACTTGCCATTGCCGATTTAAAGCGATTTGTCGAAACGAACGATGCCGCCGAAGTGAAACTGCGGCGCTTCGTCGGCTCGCTTGCCGAAAAACAATTTACCCGCCTTGGATGGGAAAAGCTTGATGGCGAAAGCGAAGATGACACACAGCTTCGTGGCACCATCGTCGGCTGTATGCTCTATAGCGAGCGACCAGAAATCATTGCGCACGCCATCGAATTGTACTCTCACAATACTCTTGAGCAACTCGACCCAGAACTTCGCAGTCTTATTATGGGCGCCGCCGTTCGCCACGGATCAGACGCCACGGTCGTTGATACGCTGATTACAACGTATCAGACTACCAGCGCTACCGATATTCAAAGCGATATCACCAGCGCGGTCACCTCAAGCAAAGACCCGGGCGTGTTGCAACGACTGATCACCATGTTGACCGATACTAAAATAATTCGCTCACAGGATACCGTCAGGTGGTATGTCAACCTACTCCGTAACCGCGAGGGGCGCAGTGCCGCCTGGCAATGGCTACGCGACAACTGGGCATGGATCGAAACGACGTTCGCAAGTGACAAAAGCCACGATTACTTCCCTCGATATTCTGCGAATATTCTTGGTACGCAGCGTCAACTGCAAGAATATAAAGACTTTTTTACGCCTCTTCGTGACAACCCATCGCTTACCCGAGCCATCGACATGGGCATCCTGGACCTCGAGGGCAGAATTGCGATTATCGAACGCGACACGCCTGCGGTCATCGCCGCTCTAAACAAGTTCTAGGTAGTCCACGAGCTCAGGTGTATCACCCGTCGTCGCCACAACGGAAAGCCGCATGTCGTATCCGGGATGTTTCATAGCGTACAATTCCGCAGCAAACGTCATTTGCTTCAATTTAGTTGGGGTAACTGCCGCAAACCCATCGCCGCTCGCGTTATTCCGACGGTGTTTTACTTCCGTAAAATAGAGGGTATTATCAAGCATAGAAATAATGTCAATCTCGCACCACTTAGTGCGCCAGTTTCGCTCCAAGATTGTGTGCCCTCTCCGTTTCAGTTCTTCCGTGGCAACGTTTTCGCTGGCGTCGCCCACAGCTTTTGTTGTTCTCCGGTCGACAATCTGGCCATCTTCTCCCACCGTGACTACCGGTTGAGCCTCTGGGAGATTCGTGCGATACTTCTTCAAGGGCGCAAAACTCAACCGATGGAGTGGCGTGACGCCCAATCGCTCAATTGCTAGGCGATGCGCTGCCACTCCGTACCCGGCATGACGGGAAAATCCATAGCCCGGATATGCATCATCCTGTTCGCTCATATATGTATCGCGCGCCACCTTTGCGACGATGCTCGCCGCGCTGACGCTTGGCACGAGCAAATCGGCTTTCGCAAGTGTCGTCACATACTTTTCCAGTGGAGTGCCAGCTAGCAAGTTAATCGTACCGTCAATAATAATTTCATGGTATGGTACTGTGATTTGTTTCACAGCCCGCCGCGTCGCAAGCCGTAATGCCTCGCTCATGCCAACCTCATCGAGTTCCTCGGCGCTAACCCACCCAAGTGCAACCGCGCTTGCCCGGGAATTGATTTCAGGCACCAGTCGTTCGCGTTGCCTTTTTGTCAACTTCTTGCTATCGGTCAGTCCGTCTACAGTTGCGCCGTTCAGAACAACCGCGCCCACAACAAGCGGCCCCGCCCAAGGCCCACGGCCAACTTCATCTATCCCAAGTATCATGCTTCTAGTGTACAGTATTGACATTGTGCTTATTTATTGCTATAATATATATATTGGTTCTCCACTCTAGTGAAAGGCAGGAGCCATGTCCGACTCACTCTCGTTGACTGAAATGATCGAGGTCGCCAAACTGGCGACCACTACCGCGCTCAGCACCAAGCACACCGGTGACGGACGCGTGATCGTCCACCTCCGGACCACCAACGGACGCCAGGTGGGCAGTGCGTCCTCGGTCCTGTCGCTCGCCGGCTGCAAGGAGGTCATCGACGCGTTCGATCCCGATGGCTCTATCCGAGCGAACGCCCGGGCGGCCCGGGAACGTCGAGGCCTGCGCACCCCGACCGACATCGCACTCTACCGCACGTGAGTACTGGGGTGCGTTCAGGCCAACAGGTCTGAACGCACCCCACTTTTATTTACCTAAAAATATCCCCGGATTCGGGGATATTTTAGTGAGTTCAAGTGATTAGCTGTTTTGTGCGTGACGTGCTTCGACTTCAGCGGCCTGCGCATCAAGCTTTGCCTGCTCGGCATCTTTTTCGGCTTGGCGTGCAGCTGCTTCAGCGGCTTTCTCTTCTTTGATACGTGCTTCGTCTTCGGCAACGTGAGCGTCTTTGATCGCATTCACTGCTTCACGGTCAAACTGCACCGCTGTCAAACGTGCGCTCTTACCGCTGCGCTGGCGCAGGTAGCTAAGGAAGTTACGGCGAACTTTGCTGCGGCGAACAATTTCAACCTTCTCAACAAGGGGGCTATGAAGCAAGAAGCTTTTTTCAACACCAACACCGCTGGTAATTTTACGCACGGTGATACGGTTTGTGTGCTGACCCTTGTTATCGGTGCGGATGACGACACCTTCAAAAATCTGGATACGCTCTTTAGCACCTTCTTTAATCTTTTGGTGAACACGAACGGTGTCACCGCTACGTGCGTCAACGACTTGCTTCTTTTTCTGCTCGTCGTTTACTTTTTGAATCAATGCAAAACTCATCTGTTACTCGCTTATCACTTAATATTACAATTCAACTATCAACTATAGCATAGATTGTGGAATTTTCAAAGGGTTACCCTGCTTTTCGTCATTTTTGACTCATCAGCATAGTACATACAACTATGGAAGCAGGAACAAAGAGAACCCGTGGTGGCACCAAGCTCGGACAAACCAGTAACGGCGTGCCCAAGTTGACCGACGGCCTCCTTGTCACACAGCTCCTGAGGACGGTGATGATTGTTGTGATGCATCACGCGCCATACGCACGCCTATCCGAATAGACAAGGGTTATCGCGATGGGTACTGGCGACAACTCATAACTGCACGTAGCAGTTGCTCACAATCCTAGCGGACTGCGGGCATCTTGTACCGGACACTTGTCGTACGGGGTCTTTGCAGCCTCTTGCGGCGCTAGGTATGCACGCGGGCAGGGCAACATAACACATGCAGCCCACCATGCCACTTTGTGTCCTTTTGCCGCTCCGGCTTGCAGCCAGCGTTTGCTCGTCGTCACCTTGCATTGCGCTTGTGGAAGCGAACTCACCCGTAGGGAGTTCGAAGACGATGAAGTGTACACTCCGAGCATCAATTGTCCATCATACCTTTCGGCATGAGACAATCGGCTGGTTTTTGATGGACGCGCTGTCCTCTTCCTCAACTCAGCCACATGGGGCGTACACACTGGACTGACCGTCCGAGTATGCTGAGCGAGCACAGCCACCTGAATAGAATCCGGTAGGCATGCTCGCTCAGCAGGGGTTCTCTTTGTTAAATTGCAATTAAATACAGGGGTCACTGCCCCTGCCTTAATCGCCGAAGATAGTATACGATATTGTGTCATTTTGGTCAATAATTAATCGTCAACTCGCCCGCGTCGTTTATACTAGGCATATGGATTACAACGAACTTGCCCTTACCCTCCACAAACAATACAAAGGAAAAATCACAACCACCCTTCGCGACACTTCGGACCTTGATCGTACAAAGCTAAGCGCCTATTACAGCCCTGGCGTAGGTGCTGTCAGCCAAGCGATTGCTACCGACCCCTCACAACTCCCTACCTACACATGGACAAACAACCTCGTTGCCGTTATTAGTGACGGCTCCGCAATCCTTGGCCTAGGCGACCTCGGGCCACGCGCCGCCATGCCAGTCATGGAGGGTAAAGCACTCTTGTTCAAGCACTTTGCAAACATCGACAGCGTTCCCATTGTGCTCGACGTGCATACGCCCGATGAAATCGTTGCCACCGTCAAAGCCATGGCGCCGAGCTTCGGGGCGATTAATCTTGAAGACATCGCCGCACCGAAGTGCTTCGAAATCGAAGAGCGACTTAAGACGGAGTGCGACATTCCTGTTTTCCATGATGACCAACATGGCACAGCGGTGGTCACGCTCGCAGGCCTCATAAATGCCACAAAAGTTGTTGGTAAACAGCTCAGCAGCTGCAAAGTCGTACTCATTGGTGCTGGCGCTGCTGGCACTGCAATCGCCAAGCTCCTTCGCCAATACGGAATCGGCACACTGTATGCAGTTGATAGCCGCGGTATAATCAGCAACGACCGAACCGATTTGAATGCAGAAAAAACCGCGCTGATGGACTATCTTGATACGAACGTTTCGGGAACACTCGATGACGCCATCACCGGTGCGGACATCTTCATCGGCGTTAGCAAGCCTGGACTCTTAACACCAGAAATGATTGCAAAAATGAATGCCGACCCCATCGTCTTTGCCCTAGCTAACCCAACGCCCGAAATCATGCCCGACCTCGCCAAACAAGCTGGCGTCGCTGTAATGGCAACGGGACGGAGCGATTTCCCAAATCAAGTAAACAACGCAATTGCCTTTCCTGGCATATTCCGCGGCGCGCTTGATAATGGCATTAAGAAGATTACCGATGAGCATAAGCTAGCAACTGCCATCGCTATCGCTGGACTTGTTGCCGAACCAACAGCAGACGAAGTTATCCCTGCGGTCTTCGATGAACGGCTTGTGCCGACCATCGCGGCAGTGATCGTGTAGCCTATGCTTGCACGCTCCGCTATCGTACCGTAGAGTAAGCTCCATGGCACTCTTCGATGCTTACCACGTGTATTCGGTAAACCCACGCACTGCTGCATTTGATTGTAGGGTTGGTGCGGACGTTCTGCCAACGAATCCACTCATGAAGCCTACCGACTACAAATGGCCTTTTTGGGTATCAGGGCTCAATATTCAAGACCTAGCGGTATTTGCTAGTGTTATTGACGAAGACGGAAGCCAAGAATATGGCTACCTTGTAACCAAAACTGGCGAAGTATCAGAGCTCGTTCAGCCTTTTGTGCTCGAGGTAGATCAATCATTGATTACCCCCGAACTAGCTCGTCGATTCGCAACAGTCAGCTACGAAGAAATTGCGTCGCTTGGAATCGAGCGCGTCGTCGAGCTCACCCGTCGACAATTTCCAAATGCCGTACCGCTCTTTGATTAAATCACTCGACCGATTTCATCAAGCGTCGTCTCTCCACGCAGTGCAGCTAGCACGCCAGCTTGCTCGAGAGTCAACATTCCTTGCTGCTTCGCAACTTTTTCAATGGCTTCCGGGTGAACATCATCGATATCACCGCGAATAAACTTCTGAATTTCTTCTGTTACGACCATCTGCTCCATGATAACGATTCGGCCCTTGTAGCCGAAGGGTTCATCGTCACTGGGTACAGGCCGCCAAAGACGGAACGTATCAAGATCGGGACACTCAACGTCATCAGGAACATCTTCAAGAACTCGCTTCACGTAGTTACGCGTCGCTTCGTCGGGCTCGTATTCCTCTTTTGTACTATCGACGAGTCGTCGCACTAGCCGTTGTGCAATGACAAGGCGTACAGCCGAGCTAAAAATCGGATTAACCCCAATCATATCAATCATGCGGCTAAACGCTGCACTCGTGCTGTTCGCATGGAAGCTACTTAGCACCAGGTGGCCCGTAATTGACGCTTGAATGGCAGTGCGGGCAGTGTCTGTATCGCGAATCTCACCGACCATCACCACGTCAGGGTCAAGACGGAGCACACTACGAAGGCCATCGGCGAAGCTTTGACCAGCAGTACTATTAACCGGAATCTGGGAAATCCCTGTTAGCCCGTACTCAATCGGATCTTCGAGCGTGATGAGCTTACGGTCCGACGTATTCAGGGCGTTTAACATACTATACAAGGTAGTAGACTTGCCGCTTCCCGTCGGGCCAACCATCAGTACGAGCCCGCGTGGATGATGAACAATTTCATCAATCTCCCGACGTTCTCGTTCGTGAATTCCTAGTAAATCAAGTTTTAGCAGCGATTCATCGAAATTAAACAAGCGAAGCACCGCGTCCTGGCCATAAAGCGTCGGAACTGTTTCGACGCGCAAATTCAGCAAATGCGTGGCACCGTCGCGCGTTACTTCACGCTGCATGTGACCAGACTGACTTTCATTCGATGCACTACTCACTCCTGCACGGCTGGCGAGCTCGCCCATAATGATTCGATACTTATCGCGGTCAAGATGCGCGACAGCGTGTAGTGCGCCGTCAACGCGCATACGAATTCGAATATTATTTCGCTCGTTTTCAACATGAATGTCGCTTGCGCCCAGCCTATCAGCCTGATCGATAATAAAGTCAAAAAGCGCCTCGCTACTCACACTGTTCAGCGTACTGCTCACCTGGGTAATCGTGTCACTGTCGCCCTCCTGTGCAATTTCTATGTCGTCATACACGACCTGCTTCGGGGGATCGTAGCGGTTCATAAAGGCACGATATCCACTTTGGCTAATCAGGAGAAACTGAGTGCTTCGGCCGTTATCATTATACTCACGGGTAATCCGTTGAATGACCGACTGTGGCGTCTGTGCCGTCACGCCAAACTGGAACGTCGTTTCACTGTTGCCCTTCACGAGCGGAACGATTTTGTCACGATGCATAGACAACACGTCCAAAACGCCGTCTGCAAGTGGCAAATCAGCTTCGATTTCGCGAGTATCAAGATACTGCAGCCCCAAAATAGCAGCTCGTTGCTGCGTAGAATGTTCGTCCTGTTCCCTACGACGCCGTTGGACTTCTTCTTCGTTCATCTGACCATAGTGTAACAAAAAGCTTATGTAAATAACAGTGGTATACTAGCGATATGCCCGAAATCATTGTTATCGCGCACAATATCCGCAGCACACACAACGTGGGGAGCATTTTTCGTACCTGCGAGGGCTTTGGCGTGAATCGTCTACTTCTTACCGGCTATACGCCCTATCCGCTACTCAAAAATGATAGTCGACTTCCCCATATATCAGAGAAACTCACTGCTCAAATCCACAAAACCGCCCTGGGAGCGGAGACGATGGTTCCCTTCGAATACCACGAAGAACCCAATCTCGTGGCGATAGCCCGCGACGGATATGAAATTGTCGCACTCGAACAGGCGCCAACAAGCATCAGCCTTCGGGACTACCATGCACCGCAAAAGCTGGCACTTCTTTTGGGTGAAGAAGTTCATGGCATCACGAATGAGCTACTGAAGCAGTGTACAACCATCCTTGAAATACCCATGGTCGGAACCAAGGAATCATTCAATGTTAGTGTTGCGACGGGTATCGCCCTCTACGCGCTATCAGCCTAGCAACGTATCGTCAACGTGGAGCGCTTCTGATCTAGCCCTCCAGCCTTCGTACTCGTGGACGCGCGATTCTAAGATTGCTGCTGCGTCCTGCTGGGCACTGTCATCACCGAGCAGTGCGTCAGCGAGGGTTTGTCCACCCAGCGCTTCATATCGACGCCCCGTCATCTCATACACCGATTGCGCTGGCCAGCTCGCATCGATGATGCGCGCTACCGCGTCTTCATGCCTCGTTGTCGCAAACAGTGTCACAAGCTCCTTAGCCCGCTGTTCGTTCTGCTCAACATACGATAGAGGCTCATCGCCCAGTAGTAGCGCGACTGTGTCGAGGTATTCATAAACAGCTTCGTCAGTGAGTGGATCAACCTCATTTTTCCCATTTCCTTCATACCCGGTCTCTGCATAGTCCGCAACCCATACGTTATTTCGCACAGTTATGTTATCGGGTGCCATCGATGATCCGTACATGCAAATACTTTCCGAAAATACATGGCCGTCGCAATCATAGTGAAAAGTAACGTCCATCTGCCTCGCGACGTCATTCGAACCCTCATATAGCTTATATGGTCGCGGGTAGGCAATCTCCGTTCGATCAGTGTCTGTGTATCGAATTTTTTCATAATCCCAGCCCCATGCTCGGATTGATACACCAACTAGTGCCGAATGGTCCTTCCGGAGGTCAAGTACTGGGTAGTGTTCGCCGTTGGAAGGTATCGCAAGTTGTTCGTCGGCACGGGCCAGCACACTCCCGATGCGAGACGCGGCAACATTACTATATATCGCATCCACATCACCCTCGACCACCATATCAACATAAGTTAGGCCGTAGTCGGGATCACGATGCTCGAGGATTGCATCGGTGAGTGCAAAAAAGTCAGCCTGCGCCGGCGAGAGCTCATGGTCATAGCAATCTTCTGCGGGGGTAATTATTCGTTTTGGTCGTTCCATATATCACTCCGTTTATGAAGCAATATTAGCAATGTTTATAGTTAGTGTCAATATCACATTTACTATTTAACGATGACTTTGTCTGCACCCAGAAGTTCATTGAGGCGCGCCAGAAGTTCATGCTCTGCATCCACGCGGAATGGAAGACGAATCGCGTTACCCTTATCAGCGCCGAGCACCATGATGATATCATTCTGGCCGGGGTACAGGCTGCATGCCTGCTTGAGCGCCAACAGCGCAGTGTGATCATTCGGATTCGCAACATGCACGTACACCGTTTTTAGCTGCAACTCGGGTGGTGGTATGGCTTCAGGCATTTTAGCGCTCATCGCGCCTGGACGTTTGGTGCTTCGCTTTCTAAATGACGTAACAGCACCAGGGCCTGTCGGCGCAGACATCTTCCGGCCATGGCTTTCATAGTCGGCCAGTTCTTTGTCCGTGACAATACTGATTTCATCGGCAATCATCTTTGCCTCATCTCCCATGTTACCCTCGCGGTCACGGGCGCTAATTTTACCCGTCACCTTCAACACAACATCCGCACGCAAGTTGTCCCCCAGTTGCTCATAGAGCTTTGGAAAAACAATCACCTCACCGTCACCCGTCTTGTCCTCCAGCCCCACGAATGCCATCTTGCTACCGCTCTTGGTGACAATACTTCTCAGCGTTGTCACTAGCCCACCAATCGTCACAAGCTGTCCATCAATCTTTGGAGTCACACTATGAAGCGGTATTGTCTGTTCTTCAAAGAACGCATCGAAGTTGTCGAGCGGATGCGCGCTAATGTACAACCCAAGCAATTCACGTTCCCACATAAGCTGTTCTTTTTCTGTGTAGCGAACCGGTGCTGTCTTTAGTTCAATACTCGGCATCAAGCCGCTCCCGCCGCCCAGGTCACCGAATAAATCCGTTTGACCACTCAGCGCTTCCTTTTGTAATTTGCTCGCGAAGGCCAAGATGTCTTCGAGGTTAAACAGGAGGTCACTTCGCGTGCCGAATCCGTCAAATGCGCCAGTTTTAATGAGTGCCTCGTAAGCCTTCTTATTCACGCGACTCGTACTGACACGCTTGGCAAAATCTTCGATGCTCGTAAACTTACCTTCGTCCCTTGCCCTTAGTATTTCTTCAACCGCAGCAACCCCGACCCCCTTGACTGCAGCCATGCCGAATCGAATTTTGCGCTCATTTGGAACCACCGCAAACTCCACGAATGATTCGTTCACGTCTGGATTCAATACGGTCATGCCCATATGCTTACACTCGGTCATTTCAATCGCAAGACGGTCAATGTCGTCCTGATCGCTCGTCATGACAGCAGCCATAAAGGCATCCGGATAGTGCGCTTTTAGGTACGCAGTCCAGTACGCGATTAAGCCGTAGCACGCCGCATGGCTTTTGTTAAAACAGTAGTTTGCGAACTCCTCTAGCTGTGCCCAAAATGTCTCGGCCTGCTCCTCGGTTGCGCCGCCAACTTCCATGGCACCCTTTACAAAATCAACCTTTACCTTGCGCATCAGGTCAATTTTCTTCTTACCGACCGCCTTACGAAGCGTGTCCGCCTGACCACCGGTAAACCCACACCATTCCTTGCTGATCTGCATGAACTGTTCTTGGTACACAAGGATTCCGTAGGTACTTTTCAGCGAATTTTCCATACCTGAATGCAAGTAAGTAATCGCCTCTTCGCCGTGTTTTCGTTTAATAAAACTATCAATAAACTGCATTGGGCCCGGGCGATAAAGCGCCACCATGGCGATAATATCATCGAACACGCTCGGCTTCAGCTCACGCAAATAACGCTTCATACCCGCTGATTCTAGCTGAAAAACGCCTGTGGTGTCGCCGCGCTGGAATAGCTCGTATGTCTTCGCGTCATCAAGCGGAATTTCTGACAAATCGATCGTGTTTTTATATACTTTACGAATAATGCGGAGGGCATTATTGATAATCGTCAGGTTAGACAAGCCGAGAAAGTCCATTTTAAGGAGCCCGAGCTCTTCAACCGGCCCCATCGGATATTGCGTAGCAACAACGCCTTTTTGTGCCATTTCAAGCGGAACGTAGTTCACGATGTCGTCTGGAGCAATCACCACACCGGCCGCGTGCACGCCATGACTACGAATCGTACCTTCCAGCCTTACCGCATAGTCAAATACTTCCTTTGCCACAGGATTCTCGTCGTACTCACGTTTTAAGTCGGGATCGTCTTTGATACTGCTGCTCAGGGGGATATGACGGCCCTGAACGGGCGGCGGAATCATTTTGCTAAAGCGATCAGCTTCGGCGTACGGCACTTCGAGCACCCTTGCCACGTCACGCACCGCTGCACGAGCGGCCATTTTGCCAAAAGTGACAATATTTGCAACGCGCGCATCACCATATTTATTCGCACAATACGCAATCACCTCATCGCGGCGAGTGTCCTGAATATCAATATCAATATCAGGCATGCTAATACGATCGGGGTTCAAAAATCGCTCAAAAAGCAGGTCGTATTTTAGCGGGTCAAGATCGGTAATGTTGAGCGCGTAGGCGATAATACTTCCCGCCGCTGAACCACGACCAGGACCAAAAATGATACCCTGCGACTTGCCCCAGTTGATAAAATCCTGCACAATCAAGAAATAGCCGTTGTATCCCATGCGGTTCACGACCTCTAGCTCCATCTCAACGCGCTCATTCACCGCGCTACTCAGAAGTTTTTTTAGCTCATCGATACTTAAAGTGCTGGTTTTTTCTACCAACAATCCTTCGTATCGCCGAGCCAATCCCTGGTATACCAGTCTGTCTAGATAGGAACCTTCTGTTTCACCATTCGGGACGGGGTACTTCGGAATAAGGATTTTTCCAAGTTCAATATTAACCTGGCAGCTATCGGCGATCTTTTTGGTGTTGGTTATGGCCTCAGGGTGCGTCGTTCCCCACCGGGAGATAATATCCTTAGGGTCGGTCACGTGAAGCTCAAACTCTTTGAGGCTCATACGCTTAGGATCACTCAGGAATGAACCCGTACCAACACACAGCAGAATCTCATGCGCCTCCTGATCATCGTGCGTCAAATAATGCCCATCACACGTTACGACCATCGGGATGCCCAACTCATCATGAAGGCGCATCAGCCCGTCGTTAATCTTCAGCTGAACGTCCCACGTAAATGGCGCGTCAGGATGGCCGTGATCTTGCAACTCTAAGTAATAATTTTCTTTAAAAATAGAGTGATACCACTGAGCAATACGCTTGGCCTCTTCGTAGTTGTCGGCTCGTAAGTTTTCGCCAATTTCCCCACTTGCGCAGCCGCTCAAGGCTATAACGCCTTCACTATATTTTTCCAGTATTTCGTGGTCCATGCGCGGTTTATAGTACACACCCTCAAGGTTGGCGGTCGTCGACAACCGCATCAGATTTCGATAGCCGGCGTCGTTTTTTGCGAGCAACGTTAAGTGGTAGCGTGCTTTGTCTTTTGTGGGGTCGCGGTCGTGACGAGAGCGGGCTGCAACATATGCTTCTATGCCCAGTATAGGTTTTATTTCACCGTCGACAGCGGCTTTATAGAATTCAAGCACGCCACTCATCGTTCCGTGATCGGTTACGGCAGTGGCAGTCATGCCGTATTCTTTGACCTTATCAACAAGTGCGTTAATCTTTGTTAAACCGTCCAGCAATGAGTGGTGTGTATGGTTGTGCAAGTGAACAAAATCGCTTGGAACAAGCGAAACTGGTAGCGCAGCCGTAGAACCCTTTGTACTCCCCATGTATACTCTATTATAACCTAAGCAACTATGCCGAATCGTAGTAATTTACACGTTCGGACGAATGCAGTTACGGGTTATTGCATCAACTCAACAACGCTCTCAACAAATCCCGCAACGCCCGGAATTAACTGCCCCGTTGCATTTAATAACCAAATTACTAATGCAACGACCACCGTACCGCCGAGCACAGACCCAAAGCCAAAGAACACACCTCGGAAGAAATTCATTTTGTATATCACATACCGGTTGCGATTAAAGTCGTTGAAAAGGTCTTCAAGAACCGCCTCGCGGGCGCCCTTTTCATTACCATTCACTATCTGTTGCTTTAATTTTTGCCAAAACTTCAGTCGCATGCGTCATATCCCTTACGTTTATACACTTAGTGTGCCATGATGGCAGGTTTCATACAAGTAGCAAAAAGCAGCCACGTTCGGCTGCTTTTTATTAGCTATAGTAGTCTACTTCTTTTTTTCTTCTTCTGCCATCAGTTCAGCTTTGGCGCTGCTGACGGCACGCTCTGCGCGGCTACGATAATCATCGACGGTCTTTTTACCATCTTTCACGGCGCCATCGACTTGCTTGCGAGTGTCATTATATACCCTCTCACCCTTGGCTTTTAGGTCTGCGGCTTTTTTATCGACATCAGCTTTTAGTTCATCTGCTTTTGCTTTCAGGTCAGCACGTGTGTCTTTGCCAGATTTTGGAGCGGTCAATAGACCAGCTACGAGTCCCGCCGTTGCACCAATAAGCGCTCCGAGTGCAAATTTACCTTTACTCATTGTGATTCCTCCTTACTTTTTACGATTCGTAATAAATGATTTGACAAGCTGTGCGATTGCAATCGGTGACGTGAAGGTCGCCGCGTTACTCGCTACGCTTTCAAATTTGAGGGCCGTTCGCTCTGCTGTGGCGGTGACGGATTTGATTTGCCTGGTAACTTTTATCAATAGAACCGTCAGCACGATGGCCAGCGCCAAGAAAAGTGCCAGGAATATTGATAGAATTATTACGAGGACCATTGCCCATTCCATATTGGCTTACGCTCCTTTTACCTGCCCCGTATATAAGGGGCACTATTGTTAGTATACACGCTTCACCTACCCTTACGTGTGATATTATTCACCAAGTTCAGTAACTCGTTGTTTAATGTACGCCGCAAGTGGTCCTCCAAGTTCGTTGTGCATTAGCCCAAAATCGATAACCGTTTTTAAATATTCGAGTTTATCGCCGGTATCGTAATACTTTCCGTTCTTTATTTTGATGGCATGGTGCGGATAGCCGTCGTCAATCATTTGCTGCACAATCGGCTGCAACTTCAGCTCGTCCGACTCGTCATGAGCGGCCGCAGCTCTATCGATATAGCTAAATATCTTGCCCGTAAACAGGTAGCTACTAACTGAAGCAAGGTCGGAAGGGGCATTCGCCTTACCGGGACGTTCGATAATCGTGGACATTTTTAGTACGCCCGGGCCAACCTCTTCACCCGCGACGATACCATATCGATCATACTCGTCGTCTGTTAGTACGGTTTTGCATGTAAAGATTGGCGTGTCATATGTCTCATAGGCAGAAATCATCTGGCTGAATCGAGATGGTGAAGCTTTGATGAAATCATCCGCAAACGCATAAATAAATGGCTCGTCCTCACCAATAAGGTGCGACGCGCAGAGGATTGGAGTTGCGTTGCCATAAGGTCCTTTTTGACGAATATAGATAAAGTTCGCAAGATTCGCGAGATCGTTTACCATTTCAATCATTGGCTCCTTCTTAGCCCCGCCGGCACGTAGGTTTGCAAGTAAATCCTCGTTCGGCATGTCAAAATGATCTTCAATTGATCGCTTGTTACTGCTTCCGATAATGATAATGTCTTTTATACCCGCTGCAACAAGTTCTTCAACCACATACTGGATGATAGGCTTGTCGATAATCGGCATCATTTCTTTAGGCATGGCTTTTGTTTGCGGCAAAAAGCGCGTGCCAAATCCGGCAGCCGCAATAATTGCTTTGGTTGGTTTTTGCATGTTGTTAGCCCTCCTTTAGGCTCCGTAGTTTATCATAGGCCAGGAATAATACTTCGGTGTCTGTCATGGAAGCAGATTTTGCGAGCCTGAACAGCTCATCAACGGAAACCTCGACGGCTTCTATGAATTCCGTGCTATCAAGTTGCTGCCCATCGCTCGACTTAGTGCAATTATACGCGATGTAGTATTGATGAATAGAATTCGTATACGCATCCTTGTGAATCGTCCCAAGCCACTCTACGCGGCCCGCAGTGTAGCCGGTCTCTTCGCGCAGCTCTCGAACCGCCGCCTGTTCGCTCGTTTCACCCGGCTCACGCCCACCGCCAGGTATTTCGTACATTATCTTTTCTGGGCCAGGACGAAACTGTTTTGCAAGCACAACCTTACTATCAGGAGTAATTGCCAACACAGCCTGGCTCGACGCGCCTTCCACCTCTTTCGTCACAAATTCTCGGCGTGAACCATCTGGCAAGATAAAGTTTTTGCGCACCATCGTGCGATATTTGCCGACTGGAATGATTTCCGTCGGCTCTACCCTCACCCAATCCAATTTCATGTTATAACCTCTCGCGAATTAGCTTCTGTGCGAGCGCAGGATTGGCTTTGCCTTGTGACTTTTTCATCACCTGTCCAACTAGGTATCCGATGGCTTTTTCCTTGCCAGCACGTATGTCGGCAAGACTCGATGCGCTTGCAGGATCAGCAAGTACTTCATCTACTACAGCAGCAATCGCACCTTCATCGCTTACCTGGATCAAGTTTTTTGCCTCTGCAATAGCACGGGGGTTAACCGCTCCACCAAGTAGCTCTACGAAAATATCCTTTGCTGCAGTGCTACTTAACTCAGCAGCTTCTGTCATTGTTGCGAGTTCAGTTAAATCATCAATGGATACGTATGGAGCACTCACATCGACGGGCGTCGCATCGTCGTCGCTTGCCATTTGGCCCAGTGCGCTCGCGAACCAGTGAGCCACCCGTTTCGCAACGGAATCCCCCGACTTTTCCTGTAGTTCGGTAATAAGGCGAGCGTAGTTCTGATTAGCCAGCAGAGAGTTGATGACAGATTTGTCCAACCCCAGCTGCATCCATCGCACACGATATTCGCTCGGCAGCATAGGCACCTCAGCCTGGATGGCAGCTATCTCTTCATCGCTCAGAACAATAGGAGGAATGTCCGCATCTGGCATGTATCGATAATCCTGGGCATCTTCTTTGCTACGTTGACTCGTCGTAATCTGCTTGTCGTCGTTCCATCCGCGCGTTTCCTGCACCACGCGTTCGCCCTTTTCGAGTAACTCAACTTGGCGACGGAACTCGTACTCAGCGGCACGCTCGACGCTACGGAAACTATTCAGGTTTTTCACTTCTGCACGCTTACCGAGTTCTGTGGCGCCTTTTGGCGCAATACTAATATTTACGTCAAACCGCATGTTTCCATGATAAAGATCGCCGTGAGTAACGCCTGCATATGTCATGAGCCGGTACAGCTCGGTGGCGTATGCCTTGGCTTCAGCAGCACTATGAATGTCTGGCTCTGATACGATTTCGATCAATGGAGTGCCGGCGCGGTTGAGGTCAACAAGGCTGTAACCGTTGTAGTGGCTCAGCTTGCCCGCGTCCTCTTCCATGTGGGCATGGTGAATCCGAACCCGAACAGTAGTTCCATCTTCAAGGGGCGCATCAATGTAACCCGCAAGAATAATAGGCTGATACATCTGAGTCGTCTGGTAGCCCTTAGGCAAATCTGGGTAAAAATAATGTTTTCGGTCAAAGCGGCTCACGCGGGCGATCGGCGCATTCAATGCCTTGCCAGCCCGAATAGCCAGGTCGACAGCTCGTCGATTTAGTACTGGAAGCATGCCGGGCAGACCAAAATCGATTGGGTGCACGACCGCGTTTGGTTCTTTATCACGCGCATCGTTGTCTGCTGGACTAAATAATTTCGTTGCCGTCGCTAACTGAACATGACATTCAATGCCAATGGTCATTTCGTATTTAGCTAATTGTTCATCAGTCATTATATCGCTCCCAAATCTTTCAGTGCCTGCTTAAATGCACTCAGTGTACGCAGTGTCGTGTTGTAATCAACTGTCATATCAGGTTCGTGCGCCAGGCGATTACGTATTTTGTGGGCACCCCATACGTGATCAATGTTCCGCCATACCTTATTTGCCGATTTCATACGCTCGCCCATCGTCTTACCACGGTATCGCCGTTCACGGAGCGCTTGATCAAGCAGTTTGTCCGCATTCATAATCGCCATTTGCCAACTTGCAGCATTATCGCGTGAGACGCCATTTTCTATAGCCAACCAACTAGCTTGGTATTTCTGCACATGGAGACGCGAACTACTCTTTGAAGCAACTGACAGATACATGACTCCTACCACAGCCGCAAGCAGTACGGCAACGAGAATAAACACGCCCTCTGGACTATCCATTTGCTCGCTCCACCTGGCCAGCCAGTGCAATGAGTGCGGCATCAGACTTCATCGGGCCGATTAATTGCACGCCAATTGGCAAGCCACCCTTATTCGCCCCTGCCGGCACATTCATTGCCGGAATTCCCGCTAAGCTTGCCGGAACAGTCATGACATCTGCGAGATACATCTTGACCGGATCGCTAACATTATCGCCAATGCCAAATGCGGGCGTTGGTGCTGTCGGGGTCAGCAAAAAATCATAGCTTTCAAACAACGCATTAAACTCCTGGATGAGCAGTGTCCGCGCTTTTTGTGCCTGTAAGTAGTAGGCATCGAAAAATCCACTGCTAAGCACATAGCTACCGATCATGATGCGTCGCTTGTTTTCCGTTACAAACCCCTCGTCGCGTGACTTGCCATACAGCTCCGCGAGTGTTTGTACACCCTCAGCGCGGCGACCGTAGCGGACACCATCATACCTCGCGAGGTTACTACACACCTCAGCCGGGACGATAATATAATACATCGCAAGCGCGAGTGGCGCTGTTGGCATGCTGACTTCGTCGACAGTATGACCAAGCGCGCGTAGCCGTGCGACGTAATCCTGTGTTGCCTTGCGGACATCTGCGTCTACATCGTCATTCATTGTTTCTTTAATAATACCTATTTTGAGCCCAGGCTTAACCTCCGTCGTCGGTACAAAATAATCAGGCAGCGTCGTCATATCTTTGCTATCCTGGCCAGCCATAACGCTCGTTACTAATGCAATATCTTCGGCAGATTTCGCAAAACAGCCCATCACGTCGGTACTGCTCGCCATCGCGACAACACCATATCGACTACTCATGCCGTACGTAGGCTTGATACCGAACACACCGTTAAAGCTCGCTGGTTGACGAATTGAACCACCCGTATCGCTTCCGAGTGCAAACGGAACAATATCTAGTGCGGTAACAACCGCCGAGCCACCACTACTTCCACCAGCGACTTTTGTCTGATCATAAGCATTGGTTGTAACACCGAATGCGGAGTTTTCCGTTGATCCCCCATGTGCAAATGCATCAAGATTCGACTTGCCAATACAAATTGCACCAGCAGCTTCCAGTTTTTCAACAACAGTTGCCTGGAGTGGCGTGTCGAAGTTTTCCAAAATTTTGCTCGCAGCAGTTGATGGGGCGCCAAATGCCAAATAATTGTCTTTGACGACAAATGGTACGCCGGCAAGCACGCCGACCTGCTGGCCGTTTTGTACGGCACTATCGATTTCAGCAGCACGCGCAAGTGCACGGTCAGCGGTTAAATTTAACAAAGCGTTATACTCGGCGGCCGCAGTGGCACGTTCAAGCGCAGCGAGGACTTGCTGCCTGGCACTCGTCTCACCACTTTTAACCTTCGTAACGATATCTAAAATCACTGACATTACAAGACCTGCGGAACTTTCACGGCGTTTTCGGCAGCATCAGGTGCGAGACCCAACAGTTTCTCGCGCGTTACATCAGTTTGTTGAACTACATCATCACGCCATACGTTTTCCAAACCGGTCACTTGGTACGTTGGCTCTATGCCACTCGTATCAAGTACTCCCAGCTGATCAATATAGTTCAAAATATTGCCTAAATCCGTTTGAAGATTAGTGACTTCATCATCAGATAGCTGCAAATTACTTAATTGTGCGAGGTGTCGCACATCGTCGGTGGTTATTGTGCTCATTAGGATTAATTATAGTCCAAATTTTACCTGAACGCTAGGGGCGCGAATAAATACCGCCGATAAGCTTTGTAATATACCGCTTATGCCTCATAATGGAAGCAGATGAGTCATCAGGTTAAAAAAAGGTTGGGCGTAACGCTTCATGCTGGCGGAGCTGAGTTTCGCGTGTGGGCGCCCTTCGCCAAAAGCGTTGCTATCGAGGGAACCTTTACGCCCAACGGTGCGATAGCATTGAATAGCGAAAACGATGGGTACTGGGCTGCTCAAATCCCTGATGTCGAACCAGGACAGAATTATAAATATGTTATCGAAACATCTGATGGCCGCACGCTCCGCAAAAACGACCCTCGAGCTCGTGCTATCACCAGTAGCGACAACGGGTTCTCTGTGGTCGTCGACAATACGTTCGACTGGGGCGACGATGTCTTTATGCCAATCCCACGGGAACAGCAAGTTATTTACGAACTCCACGTCGGAACATTTAACCGCCTTGACGCCAGCACGCCCGGCACCTTTGACACGGCGATAGAAAAGCTCGACTATCTTCGCGATCTGGGCATAAACATGGTGGAACTCATGCCCGTTACAAGCATGGCATACAGTAACGGTTGGGGCTATGCGCCAAACTATATTTATAGCGTCGAAAGCATGCTGGGTGGTCGTCACGGACTAATGCAGTTTGTACGCGCATGTCACGAGCGTGGCATCGGGGTCATCCTTGACGTCGTCTATAACCACTTCTACGGAGACACAGACCTATGGCAGTTTGACGGCTGGAGCGAGAACGGACGTGGTGGTATTTACTTCTATAATGATTACCGTGGCGATACTCCCTGGGGTGGGCGGCCCGACTATGGCCGGCCAGAAGTCCGGCAGTTTATCCTGGACAATGTCACGATGTGGCTGAACGAATACCGCATAGACGGCCTGCGTATTGACTCAACAATTTACATGAGAAACACGGAAGGCTTTCCAAATGACCCCGAGCACGACCTTCCTGAAGCATGGGAGTTGCTGCAAAACATTACCCAGGTTGCTCACAAAATTAATCCCGGTGCAGTGATTATTGCTGAAGACTTTTCGTGTACAGATTACATCACAAAGCCTACACATGAAAGCGGAGCGGGCTTCGATAGCCAGTGGCAGCTTGGCTTCCCCCACGCACTACGAAGTGCCCTTGGCATTGTTTACGGCTATCCCCAAACATTGTCAGACCTTAATCGTGAGCTATTGCAGCATTATAACAACAATGCCTACGAACGCGTCATATTTAGCGACTCACATGATACAGCGGCCAATGGCTCGGTTCGACTAAACCAGGCAGCAGGCCATGCCGATGCGAGCAGCCTCAATGCACGTCAAGAGGCGCTACTTGCAGATGCTATCACACTCACGAGTGCTGGCGTGCCTATGTTGCTTCAGGGCGCTGAGTTCGTTCAAGAAGGCGCTTTCAACGATTGGCAGGAGCTCAAGTGGGAGAATGCGGACAAATACTCAGGTTTAATTACCGCACACCGTCACCTTATCGACTTGCGGCTCAACCGCTATGGAAACACACACGGCTTGTTCGGCCAGAATACAGCGATATTCCATCAGGACAACGACAACTTCGTACTTGGGTACCATCGCTGGGACCAGGGAGGCCCCCGCGATGACGTCCTTGTCGTGGTCAACTTCAGCAGTACAGAGTTGCACAATTACCAGGTACTACTGCCACGACCAGGTACGTGGATTGTGCGCTTTAATAGTAGCTGGCATGGCTATAGTGACGATTTTAAAGAGCTAACCTACGACTCAGTAATAGCCATAGAGAATGAGATGACCACCCTTGCACTTCCCGCCTACGGCGTTGTGATTCTGTCGCAGGATTAGGCCTAATAAAATAGCCCCGTATCCACGCATTGCTGCGTAAATCGGGGCAGGATGTTGTCCGCTAGGATACACTTTCATGACGGTATTCGCTACCGTCTAGGTATCTTGCGTAACTGAGGGTCGGTGTTCCACACGACGCGAGCTCAAGCACATGATGCGCATGCCCAAGTCCGTCTGGCGACGTACCTTCACCGGTAGGAGCCTTCGCACCTCCATAGAACAAATGCACCTCGGTCCCGCCAGTCGGCTGTGGAACGGAATACATCAGTACGTCGCCGGGGTCATACAAGAACGAACTCGGAACGCCCGCCTGACGAGCGTACTCGTTCTTTGTGGCGACCATGTCGGGTGACGCTTCCGCAGCCAATCGCATCAGCCAGTGATGTCTCGCAACCACGAAGTCGTGATTGAGCTGGTAAAGTCCGATCAACCGAGCTAGAGATTCAGCACGGGCGTTGATGGCGGCAATTTCTTCCCTGACGCGATCTCGTTCTTGGCGAGCCTCGCCAGCAACACGGCCATAGTAGTTCCTTCTTCGGACCTTTTGTTGTCCCTTCTGTTGTCGGTTTTTGGCGAAAGCGGCACTTGCATGTGCCTGCTGGAGATCGTGCAGCTCCTGGGCTTCTCGCGCCTGTTGATGCAACAACCTTTCTCTTTCCATCAACGCAGGAATCTCTACACGAACCGCCGCGACACGCCGCCGAGCACCATCACGCGCACGACGCGCGGAATCGTACTCTGCTTCACGCCGAGCCAGCTCTGAAGACATTCACATCACCATCCTCGGAATAGTAGGATCTTACAGTGCCAAACGGTACTATAATTTATATATTTTACAATATAAAATCTATTTTTACAATAGCGTGCTTAATACTGCAAATCAGCAACGACAGGACGGTGATCTGAACCGACGTCACGAAGCACCCTATAGCCAATGACCTTGAATTGCTTGCTTCCAAATATCCAATCGATTTTTGCGAGTCGCAATGCGGGGGCCCACTCCAGTCCTGCCTGTTTGGCGCTAATGGTCCGACGGTGTTTGGTATCGAGATCACGCAGTTTCGTGTCATTCAACATTGTATTTATTGTTGTTCCATATCCCATTTCATGAACACGTCCCGCCACACTTCGAAGCTGCTCATGCCTTACGAGTGAAGCCAGTCGGCCAGCAATCGACGACCTGGCGAATCGCGCAAATAATGATTTCTCATGCATTGCATTAAAATCGCCCATCACTAATGTCGGCGCGCTGATATCACTATTAACACTAGAAATAACGGCAACAATTTGTTTCAAACGCGTATCCTCAGCCCTATCGTCGAGATGTACACCGATGACCCTGATCTGCTCCCCCGCTTCATCGCGCGCATGAAGCTCAATATATGGCCTACCGGTTTCTGGAAGCGCATGCCGCAGGGCAGAAGTTACCGGCAGTCGACTAAGAATCGCCATCCCCACTCCCGGTGATCGCTCGTCATCATAGGCAGCGAGCGAAATCTCATACCCCAGTGAGCGTATTGCGAGAAGTATTTCTTCGTGAGCGGTAGCGATATTGCCGAACTCCGGAACGACAACAAAGTCTGCTTTTAGCTTCCGAAGGACGGCAAGTGCGTCATGTGGGAGAGCTCGCCTGGTTTTACTACCCTCTACAAACATTCCCTCAGCGTTCCACGTCACAACCCTCAGCTTTGTCATTTCATCTTACCTTTAATCTCTGCTATCAAGTCACGCAGCTCTGCAGCGCGCTCGAACTCCAAGTTAGCACTTGCCAGTTTCATTTGACCTTCAAGGTCCTTCGCAAGGCTAGCGTATTCATCCTTCGGTATCTTGTTGAGATTAATCTTTGCAGAAGTATCCTCTTTCTGAGGGATAATAGCCCTCAGACCCTCGTCAATCGCCTTATCAACTCCGCGTGGCGTGATACTGTGCTCCTCGTTATAGCGCTGCTGAATCTCGCGACGACGATTCGTCTCATCAATGGCGATTTGCATACTCCGAGTCACTGTATCGGCGTACATAATGACGCTTCCGTCTACATGCCGAGCGGCGCGGCCAATCGTTTGAATCAACGCCCCTGCGCTCCTCAGAAACCCTTCTTTATCAGCGTCAATAATCGCTACTAAACTCACCTCGGGGAGATCGAGACCTTCACGAAGCAAATTAATTCCTACCAGCACGTCGTAAACACCCATGCGCAAATCGCGCAAAATATCGCCCCGCTCAAGCGTATCAACTTCACTGTGAATGTAGGCAGTTTTCATGCCAAGCTCGACGAAGTGCGCGCTGAGATCTTCGGCCATTCTCTTCGTTAATGTCGTTACCAGCACGCGCTGATGCTTAGCGATTCTGTCGCGAATTTCCGCAATCAAATCATCAATCTGACCCTCAATAGGCCGAATTTGGATTTCAGGATCAAGCAAACCGGTAGGACGAATAATTTGCTGGGCAGGCGCAGGCGTATGTGATAGTTCATATTCTCCTGGGGTAGCAGAAACATATACCGCTTGGTGTATGTGTTTGTCAAATTCATCGAAACGGAGCGGCCGGTTGTCAAGGGCGCTTGGCAAACGAAACCCATAGTCAACCAAAATTTCCTTACGCGCACGGTCGCCATTGTACATCCCTCGCACCTGCGGCAACGTTTGATGACTCTCGTCCACGAACAGCAAAAAGTCGTCTGGGAAATAGTCAAGCAGCGTCGCGGGCTGCTCGCCTGGCTCACGGTTTGTAAGGTAACGACTATAGTTCTCTATACCTTTTACAAACCCAGTTTCTTCAAGCATTTCCAGGTCAAACTTTGTACGTTGAGCCAATCTTTGAGCTTCCAGATACTTATCGTTCTTCTCGAAATAGGCCATACGCTCATCAAATTCTTTTTTTATGCCATCGATGGCGCGCAGCACTTTGTCTTTTGGCGTCACGTAGTGACTTGAAGGAAAAATATTGATAGACGTCGGTTCGCTTAATATTTCGCCCGTGAGAGGGTCGATATTCGTGATGCGGTCAACGTCATCACCGAAGAACTCAATACGAAATGCGCTGTCGCTGCCTGCGGGATAAACATCAACGACGTCACCTCGCACACGGAATGTTCCTCGATGAAAATCGATGTCATTACGTTGATACTGGATATCGGTCAACTGACGCACAAACTTGTCTTGAACGCGGCGCTCGCCACGTTCAATTTTAATCGACATCTCTGAATAATCATCTGGCGAGCCAATGCCATAGATACAGCTGACACTCGCCACGATAATCACATCGCGGCGCGTTAACAACGCACTTGTCGCCGCATGACGCAGTCGGTCAATCTCCTCGTTAATCGCGCTATCTTTTTCGATATACGTATCACTACTGGCAATATAAGCCTCAGGCTGATAATAATCAAAGTAACTTACAAAATAATGAACTTCGTTGTCTGGAAAGAATTGCTTGAACTCGCTAAATAATTGGGCGGCGAGTGTCTTGTTATGCGCCATAACGAGCGTCGGAACGTTACGACTAGCAATAATATTTGCCATCGTAAACGTCTTTCCGCTTCCTGTTACTCCCAGTAATGTTTGCTCACGCTCACCGGCATTAAGCCCCTCAACAAGCTGGGCAATGGCCGTAGGCTGATCGCCCGTTGGCTGATACTTAGAAGTAAGGCGAAATGTGTTCACCATTTCATTATACCTTGCGATTAGCAAGGCGTACAGCAAGCTTAGCCGCGGCGATTACTTGTAGGTTCAGTGTCTGATTCGCGCAGTGTGTCACGTTCAATGCTCATGTCATGAAAATCGGCATATTTTTTATCAAGCGCCTCCACAACTTTCGCGACAAGTCGTTTTGGGTCCGTATCATAAATGACATCTTTGCCACCCGGTGCTTCTATGTGCTTCAGAAGCGTCGCAGTATAATCCGCTAGCCCGCCGCTTCCAAGTAAAACGCCGCATACTTTCCGGCTCTCTAGGGCTGTGGCAAGCTCATGAAGGCTCCCCATTCGGCCTCCAACGGTAATGACAGCGTCAGCGCTTCGAACTAAGTGCACATCTCGACCGACATACTCCATACCGGTAAAGTTAATGTAGTCGAATTCTTTAGTAGGCAAGCGGTACGTTGATACATGCTCCCTAAACGAACTTGCGGGGCTGAATCCAATCGATGAGCCTTTGCTATTTTTTACACTTACAAATCCCATCGCCGCGTAATGTGGTAAGCCGACCGTTGCACCTGTAAGAAGCGTCTTGCCTGCCTTAGCAATTTCGACCCCAAGCGCAAACGCATGCTCGTGCGATCCATTCACTGTTTCGCCCGCAGCTGCTCCGCTGACGCATATTTGATATCTCATATATGTAACTCCTCTGCCTTATACCATTCCGGCGCTTCTGATAGGTATCCTTCTATATCTTCTTTGCCGAGTAAACCTGCTTGAGCGCCAAGTTTCTGTACCACGCTCATACTGTTTATCGGTGCCCACGTAAGTGCTGTCGCTACGGTTTCGCCCAGTGCCAGCGCGGCCACAATCGTACTTGCAAATGCGTCCCCGGCCCCAGTTCGATCGATCGGCGGCGCGGGGTCAGGATAATTTGGCACTTTGTATAACCTGCCGTCATACGACGCATAGGAGCCTTCTGGTCCATCGGTAATAACGACCACTTCTGGACCTACTGCGTGCAGCGCGTCAGCCAGGGCGCGCACGTCATCATAGGATTGGCCGGTTACATCTACCGCTTCTTCACGGTTCATCACAACGATATGCGATCTCTCATAAACGCGTTTTAGCTTATCGACTCCCCATTTAAAGTGGAATGTTCCTGGTTGAAATGCAAGTTTGACTTCTGGATGCACTTCGAGAAATGCGAGCATGTCTTCGTGAAGCTGCCAACTGTCCGCGCTAATTAGCGATAGGTATATCCAGTCAGGCTTGGTAGCAGGTTCAATCCAACGATAATCATACGCTTCATTTTTCACAAGAATTGTGCGGTCTGCTCCATATCGTAAAACGTAGTAAGTATTGCTAGGCGTATCCGGCTGCTTAACAACCGGTGTCACGTCAACCTGCTCGCTGGTAAGATAGCTAATGGAGTCATCGGCGACCTTGTCTGTCCCAAGCCAACTCATCATGCCAACCCGCAGCCCTAAGCGGGCACATGACACACCAGCATTAGGCGACGGCCCCACGCTCGTAACAGTATCAACACGTTCATACGGTGGCTTACTGCCGAATGGAACACTCAGTCTTTTACTGCCGTCTGCATCAGTATCGATTCGTGCTTCGCTTTCCAGTAGCTTAATGAATACATCAGTAAAAATGTCACCCACGCATAGAACATATGGCCGCAGGTCGCTCGTGTTAACTTGGAGCTTTTTTTCGTGATACTCATCAAGACTACAACGATCGAGCCCCGCTTCGCTGACAACTTCGTCAATCACGCCCTCATCATCACCATCTGCAGCAACGTATCGGGCGGTCAGTCCGTGCTGAATTTGGCATCGCATATGAGCAACAGTTCGCGAATCATAGGGTCGGGTCACGTTTTCTTTTACATCGTCATGGTTAAATGAAATGATACGACCACCAAACGAAAGACCAACGTCATCGGTATGGCTGAACAACACACCATTATCCGCCTGCGCTTCCAAGGCATGATACAGCTCTTGTTCAGTTGTGTCTGCTGGATTCAGGCCAATTTGACGCATCACATCATGCGCACGTGCAGTGATGTCACCGATATAGGCAACATCGATACCCTGATTCCGCGTCATAGACTCAAGCTGTCGCATCGCCGCACTAAACATCGGCTCTTTTGCGTTGAGTAACTGCTGAAGATACCTTGCCACTTTATGCCTCCCTCGCGTTAACCGGTCGTTCGTGAATCGGCATTTCGTGCAGCTTCACACCACGATGAAGAATACCGTCCTTTGCGCCAATTTTTGTGACCACGCTCGTGCTGTTCGCACTCGCGAATATGATGGACTCTTTGAGCGATTTGCCCTGTGACCACTGACTCAAAAAACCGCTGGCAAAAGCGTCGCCAGCCCCAGTCCGATCAATCACCGGAACATCTTCATACATCCCGGCACGAACCAGCGTCTTACCGTCGGTTGCTACGACCCCATTTGGACCATCGCTAACTATTGCAACCGGGACATAATGCAGTGCGTGCAGAGCAAGTTCTTCGAGTGTTTCTCCAGCGACAAGTAACTGCATTTCTTCTTTGTTCGTACAAAGTACATCAACACTCTCGAGAAGCGCCTTCAGCTTATCGGGCTCGGCTAGTTCGGGACCAGCGGGATTGAGCATAACCTTCACCTGGTGTTTCTCGGCTTCATCAACAATATGCCGCAATAATGGTAGACCCCCGTCGCCAAGTGAAGTCGGATATATCCAGTCAGCGGAATGTATCGCGGCGTAATCTAGCTTTGGGTGCTTGCCACCCGCATAGCCGCGGTGATTTAAAATCGTCCGTTCGCCATTCGTTGCAATAAGAATAACTGAGTAGCCCGACTGATAGCGCTCGTCCTGTACGACCGCAGAGGTGTCGACACCTTCTGCATCCAGTGCGTGGAGAATAGTTTCGCTGGCCGGATCATGGCCAAGTGCCCACATATAGCTTGCTTGGAGCCCCTGGCGAGCAAAGGTGACTGCTACATTCGTCGCGTTACCACCTGTACTAAACGTTACATCTTCCACTTCCATTTTTAATCCCAGTGGCAAATGCGTGAACATATGCGTACCTTCTTTATGAGGGTCAAATTCATCGCTCTTCAGAAACACATCTTGCGTGGCTTTGCCAATCGAAAGAATCTTGACCACTAGCGAACAGCCTTTCCTGCGCTGCCGAATGCTCGTATTTTTTCCTCTACGACTACTTGAACTGCGCCATAAACTTCTGGCATCAACTTCACGACCGCGTACTCGTCTGGGTGCTCACGAAGCACTTTTTCCAAGGTTTCACGGAAAGCAACACGCATATCGCTGTTAATATTTATCTTACTCACGCCTATCCGAGCTGCCTCTTCGAAATAATGAAGCGGGGTTCCACTGCCGCCGTGGAGGGAAATCTGACAGTCAAGCGACTGACGAATTCGCTGCAAGAGCTCAAGATCCAGCTCTTTAGGAACCGGGTATTTGCCATGCAAGTTTCCAATTGCTGCTGCGAAAGTGTCGATTCCGGTAGACTGTTCGAATCGTTTTGCGCCTTCGGGTGTACTAAATGTTTTTTTGATTTCTTCGTAATCGATATTTTCGGTGTGTAAGTTGCTGCTGCCGCCAAAATAATGCGGTTCGCTTTCTACCAGTGCACCCGTAAACTTGGCGTAGTCAACAACCTCCTTGGTCTTGGCAATGATCTCTTCTTCGGAGGCGTCGTGATTTGCCTGACTTACGTCGATATGTATAAACTCATAGCCCGCGTCTATTGCACGCTTGCAGTCTTCGACACTCGGGCTATGGTCGAGATTTATGTATATCTCGATTCCATATTCATCTCGGTAATTGTCGACAAGATCGCGAATGTTCTCGAGACCGAGAGCCTTCACTTCACCGTCACTTACTTCAACGAGGACGGGAGCGTTTAAGCTCTGGGCTGCCTTGCAAACAGCAATCAGCGTTTCTTGATTATCAATATTAAATGCACCGACAGCAAATCCCTGTTGCCTACTCCGCTGCATCAAATGCCTTGCGCGCAACGTTCGGTCGCGTATTTCAGCAATTGTTAACCCCATAGCATTAGCCCCCTAGAAGTCTTTATGGTTACTCTGTTTCTAGTATACCATTTCGTGCAATGCTCATAGGCATTTAGCATATTCAATTAGCAAATAGCGGTATGTAGTCTGTAGCTGAAGTGTGGCAATGTTAAAAACCCTGATGATACTTCGGTTTTGTTTCTACGTGATTCTTCACTTGTTCAGCAATACCGGGACCATCGAATCCAAAATAGGTAATGAGCTCAAGCGGTGCGCCACTTTCACCGTAGCGATCCGGCATTCCAATTCGAAGTAGTGGTGTGGGCAATTCATCACCAAGGAGCTCTGCGACAGCCCCGCCCAGGCCGCCAGCTTTCTGCGCATCCTCAGCCGTCACGGCCCGCCCCGTCTTTCGCACGCTTTCCAGTATCGTTTCGGTATCCAGTGGTTTGATCGTAGGCGCATGAACAACCTCGGCGCTCACCCCTTGCTGGCTCAAAAGCTCTGCGGCTTTCAGCGCATACGGCGTGAGAATACCCGTACTAATAATTGTCACGTCTTCACCCTCTCGGAGCACATATGCTTTGCCGATTTCGAACGGCGAATCCGCGGTACTAAAAATTGGCGTTTTCTCACGAGCGATGCGTAAATAACACGCGCTTGGATATTCAGCAATTGCCATAGTGGCCTTTTCTGCCTCGACACTATCACCCGGGCAAACAACAACCATGTTTGGCATAACACGCATTAAAGCGATATCTTCGAGCATTTGATGCGTCGCCCCATCTGGCCCCACTGTCACGCCTGCATGGGCACCTACCATCTTTACAGGTTGCTCGTTGAGAGCGGTTGTCGTTTTTATTTGTTCCCAGTTGCGCCCGGGGCTAAAGGCGGCATAGCTTGCTGCAAAAGGAATTTTGCCGGCACGTGCAAGGCCACTGGCAATAATGGGCAAGTTTTGCTCAGCGATACCTACCTCGATATATCGGTCAGGAAATGCTTCGGCAAACAAGTGCATCTGCACGCTCTCTACTAAATCAGCACATAACCCAACAACATTAGGGTACCTCTCGCCGGCCGCCTTCAGGCCACGGCCAAACCCTGCGCGAGTTGGCTCGACGTCGGGCGTATCGGTATATAGGTTCTCGTTCAGTGAATAAGTCATTATTGGTGCTCCGCGCGGATTTTACCGCCCATAGTTCGTAGTTCGTGCAGCGCCTGTTTTGCCTGCTCTTTGTTTGGCGGTATTCCGTGCCACTTGTAGTTATACTCCATAAAGTCGATGTTCTTCCCGGGGATAGTATGCGTAATGATAACACTCGGACGATTCTCGATTGCCTTGGCCATACCAACGGCATCAATAATACTATCGATGTTGTGACCATCGATCTCTTGCACATGCCAGCCAAATGATTCCCATTTTGCGCGCAAATTCTCCAGAGGCATAACATCTTCGGTGTTGCCGTCAATCTGAATATTGTTGCGGTCGACAAATACAACCAGCTGGCTCAACTTGTACTTGGCAGCGAACATCATCGATTCCCAGTTATTTCCTTCATCAAGCTCACCATCGCCCGTAACAACGTAAACCCAGCGGTGTGGGTGGTGGTCGAGGTACTGCAGAGCGTATGCATACCCCGCTCCTTGGCCAATACCACACCCAAGTGGCCCGCTTGTATTTTCAAGCCCAGGCAGTTTCGTCCGTTCAGGGTGGCCCTGAAGACGGCTGCCCAGTTTGCGCAGCGTCAGCAACTCTTGCTTATCAAAATACCCCCGTTCAGCCATGGCCGCATATTGCACAGGGACGCAGTGACCATTACTCATCAGGAATATATCGCGCTGTGGATCATCGACGTTCTGAGGATCAACGTTCATAATTCGGAAATATAGCGCGGTCACAAGGTCGGCTAAGCCGAGAGGTCCCGCACTATGCCCACTACCTGCGTGCTCAAGCATGGTAATAATGCTTTTGCGAACTTCGTTTGCCTTTTGCTCAAGTTGCGTAATTGTTAATTGCCCACTCATATAGTACTAGTGTAACATAAGCGTTTTACTGCAGTATACTTGCTTTTATGTATGAATGTACTATAATTATAGTTACTTATCGTGACGTGCGATAAGCGCACGTCTCCGTCCGAAGGGAAATCACATGCTGAGCTTCGCGTTTTGGGCACTCATCGTCCTCATCGTCTTCTCAACGATCGCCACACCGTTCAACGCGCATCAGCGCGTCGAGGTGACTAGAGGACTGGCATCCTGGTCGGTAGTCCTCACTGCCCTCGTGGTCTGGCTGAGCATCGAGCTCTTTCAGCATCACACCCACCCGACAACCCTCGTGTGGGTCGCAGTGGTCTACATGGTCGGTAGCAGCATGGTCGGCCTCGTCCGTGTCCTCCTGAAGACCGGTCGGTCGATCCACTACTCGAATGCCTACATGGCATGGGTGGTCATTGATGCAGCCCTGTCGCTCACCGCGCTTTTCATCCTGCGCAGCTGAACCCATCACGTCAATAAGCCACATTCTCGGTTGCCCACAAGGCTTCCGAGAATGTGGCTCTTGCTATATGTGGATATATTAAATAACTGAATGCTTGTTGATTTCATCGACAAGTTGCTTGTACGCCGCTGCCGGATCATGCGCTCTGTTGATAGCGCCACCACAATTGATAACATCCACACCACCCTGCGCAAGGCTGAAGGCGTTTTCCGTATTCGCACCACCATCCCAGCCAACCTCAACCTCGGGGTGAATGGTACGGATCAGTCGAACTTTTTCGAGCTGCATCAAGCTTGCGGTGCCCCCATAGTGCCCTAAATCACCACTAAAAACTAAGACGTGATCAGCTGACTCGATGTATGGCTGCACCGTACTTGGTACGGTGGGTTTAAGCAGAGCAATGCCAGCCTTTATTCCTGCCTGCTTTAACTTGGCAATAACAGGGGTGAGGTCTTCCCCGGTTTCTGCATGAAAGATAACAGTAGCAGGCTTCATCTGTATCAGTGCGTCAACATATTGGCTAGGGTGCGCCACCATAGCATGAATGTCAACAACCCATTCCTGCGGCCACCAAATTTGATTGACGCCGACAGTAAAGGTCGGAGCAAACTCACCATCAGTCAGGTCGATGTGCACACGTTGAGCGAATGGATGCAATCGTTCAATCGTCGCTTTGTAGTCGTCTTCCGTTTCACAAAGTATTGTCGGGACTATTGCTGCCATTAGAACATATCCAGTTCTGCGTTACGACGAACAAACCGTGCTGCACCAGCAAAAGGTGTTGCCAGCCATGTATCGATGATGTCTTTCCAAAGAGCAAGGTCGTCTCCGTCTGCGTCAACGACGCGGGCAGGCAAGCACAGCACATTGCTATTATTGTCGTTGCGACACTCACGAGCCTCAAAGCTATCCCATATCACTGCAGCTCTAATTCCTCGAAAACGGTTCGCCGCCATCGCCATTCCTTGTCCGCCCGTGCAGATAAGGATTGCCCGTGGATCGGTTTTTTCATCTTCACCCAGTAGCTTCGTTGCTGCCATTTGAGCAAACTGCGGAAAGTCGTCATTAGGATCGAGCTCTTTGTCGCCCACATCTTCCCATTCTATGCCGCGCTTACTAAGGTATGCTTCTATTTTTTCTTTTAAATAGAACCCTCCGTGATCAGAGCCGATATATATCTTCATACCTTAAGTATAAGCGTTAACCAGGCGGCTGTAAAGTGAGGGCTTATGGATAGTGAAAGCCTGGATTCGGCGGACACGGGCCGTCCTGAATGCCAATTGAGCTTGGTACAGCATGATATATAATGTCGGCAAACTTAGCCGCTCGCCCCTCAACACAAAAATCACTCGCCGCACTCCCTACCGTTACAGAAACAGGTGCGGGCAAAGGACTACCGTCTTTTGGGACTGCTATCGGGAATTCGCCACCCTGTTCAACGAACTTTGCGATGATATCCGCCTGAGCAACATTGCACGCAGCCCCACATGTGAGAACAAAGTCAGTCTGAGAAAATGCAGGCCCGTCTATAACAACGTTGGACGAAATCGTCCCCTTAACATGGATATTATTCCCACTGTAAATACACGCGTTGTTGTATGTGGTCGCTCCGTCTGTGATTGGCATAAATCCATTGCAGGAGTTGAGAAAAAGCTGCGCATTCTGATCTGGCGTGAGGTTATCATATACAGGGGTTTCTGGCGCATTTGTATACAGCGCGACGGCCACCGAGAGTGGTGGCGCGTACTCGGTACCCGCTATATTCGAAGGATAGGACTTGTCGATAACATAATACAGCTGCAGGCTCTTTAGTGCATCTGCGACCGTCTGACGAGTCTGCGTGTCGGCAGCACGACGCTGCACACCGTTATATGTCACAAGTATAACCGCAGCCAGTGCAGCTAGCACTGCAACAATGATGATGATTTCGACGAGCGTGAACCCCTTTCGATGCCACCGGAGAAGTACACGCATGTCAGCTAGTTGTTCTTTACTGCACGGCCTGCATCCGCGACTAATTCTACTAAGCGATTACTGTAGCCCCATTCATTGTCATACCATGCGGCGACTTTTACCATATTACCGCCAACAACATTCGTGAGGGGCAAATCGACAATAGCAGAATGGCTATTCCCCTTAAAATCACTGCTCACCAACTCTTCTTCGGTTACGTCCAGGATACCTTGATAGAAAGGTTTCGCCGCCGCGTCCTTAAATGCTTGGTTCACTTCCTCGATAGTAACGTCACGCTTTAAAACAGCCACAATATCACTGATACTTACTACTGGCGTAGGTACGCGAATACTCAGTCCCCCAAACTTGTTCTCCAGGCTTGGCAACGCCTTTGCTGCTGCGATGCTCGCACCCGTCGTCGTTGGAACAATGTTCTCTGCAGCCGCTCGAGCCTCACGCAGGTCTTTCGCAGGCGCGTCCTGCAATCGTTGGCTCGCGGTATAGCTGTGGACTGTTGTCATCATGGCTTTATCGATACCAAAAGCACTCTCAAGCACCGCCATAACCGGTGTAATGCAATTGGTCGTACAGCTTGCATTGCTAATAACGGGCGTGCTACTAGCCACTTTATCTTCATTAACGCCTAGCACAATCGTATCCGCGCCCTCGCCTTTAGCTGGTGCGCTGATGACAACTTTTTTTGCCCCCGCTTCAATATGCGCCTGCGCCTTTGCCGGATCAACAAAGAAGCCGGTGCTCTCAATGACAACATCAACATCCTTGTCGCGCCACGGCAAGTTAATCGGATCTTTTTCAGCCGTTACATCAACGTGCTTACCGTCCACGATTATCCCCGTATCATCAAATCCAACTTCGTGCGCATACTCGCCGTAGGATGAATCATGTTTCAAAAGATGCGCGAGCGTCTTTGTGTCAGTCAAGTCATTAATCGCGACAACTTCCGTGTCATTGCGGTCAAAGGCAATTTTAAATGCATTTCGGCCGATTCGGCCAAAACCGTTGATTGCTATACGTATGTTTGCCATTCCCACTCCTGTTCAAGCATTACCCATTTAATTTTTAGTATATCGTATGGGGCACCCACGATACATATTGACATTTCTATCATTATTAGCATAACAACCATACATACGCTTATCGACGAATAGTATATAATCAGTATATGGATAAGCGGGAATTGCTAGGTGTCGCAAAAAAACACTATAGCGCCACTCAACTGGCCGAGCTTGAGCGCGCCATTGAGTACGCAATGGCCATGCATGATGGACAGCTTCGCAACAACGGAGACCCTTACATTTCGCACCCGCTTCACGTTGCGGCTACACTCATCGATTGGGGCATGGACATTGACACCATTATTGCGGGCGTCCTGCACGACACCGTCGAAGACACGGGCGCGGCGCTTGCCGAGATTGAACAAAAGTTTGGCCACGATGTCGCATTTTTGGTTGATGGCGTCACTAAGGTTGGGCGAGCCCGCGCGGGAATGCGAGACCTCGAAAGCTATCTGCCTAGCACAAAAGACAACCTCACCAAGCTCTTGATAGCCGTTGGGCAAGACGTTCGCGTTATCATCATTAAACTTGCAGACCGACTCCACAACATGCAAACGCTGCAGCATAAGAGCGAGGCAAAGCAAAAAAAGATTGCCCGTGAAACGATTGAGGTATTTGCGCCCCTTGCCGACCGGCTCAACATGGGTCGAGTGCGCGTTCAGCTTGAAGAGCTCAGCTTCCGCTATCTTATGCCAAGTGACTTCGAGCACACGAAACAGTTGATGGACAGTCGACTAAAGAAAAGTGAGCGAAAACTGCGTGCAGTAAAAAAAGAAGTCGACGCCTACCTTGCCAAAGAATCAATTCCTCATACTATCGATGGACGCGTAAAAAGCGTGTACAGCCTATACAAAAAAATGAAGCGCGTTCCTCACATTGATGATATCTATGACCTCATGGCGTTGCGAATTATCGTCGATGATGTTGCAACTTGCTACCTCGTACTTGGCGAGCTTCATAGTATATACGAGCCGATGGTTGACCGAATCAAAGACTACATTGCAAAGCCAAAGCCTAACGGCTACCAAAGCCTCCACACGACAGTCGTTACCAAATCTGGTCAAATCGTCGAATTCCAAATTCGTACCCATGAAATGCATGAATATGCCGAGCGCGGCCTTGCGGCGAGCTTTCACTATAACGAACAAAAGCTGAGCGACGCTTACTTACATGGCGCAATAGCCGAACTTCCTGCCCACCTGCACTGGATTGCCGACCTACAAAATGCGGCAGCACTTGCCGGTGAGGGCAAAGAGTTCGACGAAGCAAGTCTCCGCGTAGATTTGTTCGGAGACCGTATTTTTGTACACTCACCCAAAGGAGATATTTACGATCTACCCAAGGGTGCCTACCCCCTTGACTATGCCTACCGTGTCCACAGCGACCTAGCCGCACGCGCAAGTGGATTTATCATCAACGGAAAAATGAAACCATTTAGCTACCGGCTCGAGCACGATGATGTAATCGAGGTTCTGACAAGCAAAGGCGCACGCCCACGCCCCGATTGGATGCAATACGTTCTCACCAATCACGCTCGGCTAAAACTTCGGGCCCAACTGCGCAAGAGTGGTTTTTTAGGTCAACTCAGCAATGCCGCAGCCATTATTCACCGCAAGGTCACCGAACGGCGAGCAGCAGTCGACAAAAAGAAGAACCAGCGATAAGCTGGCTCTCCCTTGCTTTGTGTAATTCTCGTGTTTATTTGTTATTGTAACGCTCAATGCACTCGTGAATGATTGCCTTGGCTTCTTCCGCATCACCCCAACCCATTACTTTTGTACTCCCCGGTTTCTTCAGGTCCTTGTAATGAGTAAAGTGATGTTCGAGTTTTTGTCGGAAACGATCGTGAACGTCTTCCAGGGTTTGAATCGCATTGTCGGTGTTGCGGTCGTCGGCAGGTACGCAGATAATTTTGTCGTCAACTTCACCGTCGTCTTCAAACTTCAGTACGCCAATTACCTTTGCCTCCAAAAAGACACCCATTGGAATCGGGTCATTCGTCAACACGAGTGTGTCAAGTTCGTCACCATCTTCATCGAGCGTTTGCGGGATAAACCCATAATTAACCGGCTTAGCGAAAATACTTGGCTCAACACGATCAAGCTGGAACGCCGCAACCTCGCGGTTCCACTCGACCTTCAGCGTGGACCATTTAGGGATTTCGATAACCGTATTGATAAAACCGGCATCGACGTTACCTGGTGACAAAACTACATTAAAATCTGGCATACATTTCCTTTCACATTTACTCACCTTAGTGTACCACTTCAGGGGCGCGTACGGTATACTACCTAGAGTAATGTTTCAAACCAGCGCCCCAAAACTGCTCATCGGCACAGAATGCGCACGTGATGCCGTAAAAAGTATCGATAAAGCATCGGTGCGAATTGCTCTCGCTACCACCACATTCCGCGCTGATGATGAGCTAAGTAGTAATGTCATTGATGCTCTTTGTCGTGCGAGCAAAAGGGGCGTGATTGTTTCGGTCTGTGCCGACACCTACACCTACCTGGAACCACGAGGCTTCAATTTTACATCGACCAAACAATATTCCGCCCGCGCTTACCATGCGTTAAAGCTCGAACGTAAATTAAAAAGCAGCGGTGTTTCATTCCACTGGCTCGGTAGGTTGAGCAACTTTGGCTTTACTGGCAGAACTCACAGCAAGTGGCTTGTTGCCGATGACACCGTGTATTGTTTTGGTGGGGTTAATTTTGACGGCGAAAGCTTTACTCATAATGATTATCTCTTCCGCCTCAACAATAGCGACTTTGCTGACCAATTATTCGCGCAGCATACTCGCACCATCAAAGCAGACAAGTCGGGACACGCAGCACGCTACTGTACGATTCCCCTCGATAAAAGCTCCACCGCTCTTTTTGACAGGGGCCTGATTGGGAATTCTATCATTTACCGCAGGGCCTGCGAGCTTGCCCAAGCGGCTACCGATGTCACCCTTGTATCTCAGTACTGCCCCACTGGCAAGCTCAGCCGAATTTTACACAGGAAGCACGCTAAATTATACTTCAACCACTGGCAAAACACGAAAGGCGTTAATACCGCGATGATACGGTTTGGCATGACGCTCACGCATCAGCATACGCTCTATAAACGCGACCAATACCTCCACGCCAAATTCATCCTGTTTACGATGCCCGATGGCAGTAGAGCAGCAATTACGGGGTCGCATAATTTTATGTTTGGCAGCGTCGCGTTTGGAACGCGCGAAATCGCTCTCGAAACAACCGACCCATCCATCATCGCGCAGCTTGAAAAATTTTTCAAAAACCATGTCCAGTAGCGCTACGCTCAGTTCGACGTAATGCAAGACTAGGGGTATACTGAGTACTATGCTTATTATTGGTCATCGTGGCGCCAAAGGTGTTGCACCAGAGAACACCATGGAATCGCTCCAAGCGGGATACGATGCGCAGGCGGATATGCTAGAATTCGACGTGCGCAGCACAAAAGACAATGTACTTGTCGTTATCCATGATGCACGCCTCCTACGAACGCACCGTAGACCAGTAGCGATTAACAACCTCACTCTCGATCAGCTGCGTGAGCTCACCCTGCATGAGCCCGTTCCAACACTCCAAGAAGTACTGGATGAATTCTACGGCAAAATTATTCTCAATATCGAAGTAAAGAGTCGGGGCGCCGGCGAGGCGGTCATTAAACTGCTAAAGAAACGCTACATCACAAAAGCCGCAGACTGGGACAATGTTCTTGTCTCTTGCTTTAAAACGAGTGAGCTCATTAAGATGCGCAAGCTTTCTTCGCGTGTTAATTTAGCACTCCTTCATGACGACAACCCATTCATTTTTATCGCCTACCAGCGACGTTTACGACTTACTGCCGTCGGATTCCATCGTTTATATTTAAATCGTTTTGCACTCGAAATCGCCAAAAAATCTGGATTATTCATATATGTTTACACTGTCAACCGGCTTGGTGCCTTACAGATACTCGAGCAGCAGCATGTTGATGGAGTAGTGACTAACTATCCTGAAACCTTTCGTCGCTACTTGGAAAATCCACATCATCGTCAATAGTGCCCGTGCTTATTGACTTTACGTTGTTTTTAATGTATAATATATATCATGACGGATCTCTCTCAGGAAGCTGCGGGAGTCCCCACACCTTTCGACAGCCTTGAACCACTCAAGCACTACGTTGCCCCACTAGAGCAAGTCGTTGCCGACCCATCACCGGCAAACCTCGCCGCCTACGTCGCATACGACAGTGACGTATTCACTCCTGTTGTTGTACTCTACCCGGAGTATGGCCACAGCAACCGTCATGTCTACGGGTGTCGAAGCTTCATCTCGGGCATCCTGTACGATGCCATCTCGATGGTCGTCGAGAGCGATGACCCTAGCGACAAGCGGCTCCGCAACGCAGCGCGCGTTGTACTGCACGGCGTCGTGTCAGGCCTCACCGAGTCATGCGCCTTTCCTTACGAGGAATCGCGCGAGGCTTACGAGTTGATCGACGCAGCCTACGTGCGCCTCGTAGGCCACGATCCAAAGCACCTCGCCTTCGCGCGCAAGCGCACCAGCCTGACTCTGCTCAACGTGTGGTCCGAGGCCAAGTACTGGCCCCATCTCATTGCCGGTCGACCACAGTTTGCCATGACCATGGCAGAAGTTGGCTGGGAGGTGTTCGGAGCTCCCTACGGCTCAGCACGGCTAGCCAAGCTCGCCGCAAAGGCCAATTCCCCGGTTCAACCGCTGACAACCAAGCGGCGGCCTCTCCTCATCTGGAGACGGCCGCCACACCACCACCCTCGCCCGAGGGTTTTATTTTTGTTTCTGGGAATCTAGATATTCACGGATATTTAACGCTGCGGTAGCGCCTGCGCCGACCGCGCTTGCTACCTGCATCGTTGCGCCACTACGAACGTCGCCACTGGCATAAATTCCCTCAATATTTGTTGCCAGATGCTCATTGGTTTTAATCAAACCACGCTCGTCAAGCTCAATGCCGCTTCCACGCAAAAACTGAGTGTTGGGCTTAAGCCCAATAAATACAAACACGCCATCCGTCTCAAAGACGGTTGGCTCGCCCGCCTTCGTGGCACGCACAAAGGCGACCTTACCCGTATCATCCGTCGCAATTTCTGTCGGATTCGTCTGTAAATGAATCGTCACTTTTCCAGAATCGACATAGGTTTGAAGCTCACGCTGCAACACTTCACTAGCCTTTACTGTGCTACGGACGAGTAGATCAATATGGCTCGCGAAGCGTGTTAGGAATAGCGCCTCTTGCACGCCACTATTTCCCCCGCCGACAACAACCAGTCTTTTGTCTCGGTAGAACGCGCCGTCGCAGGTTGCGCAGTAGTGGACACCCCTGCCATAAAACTCGGCCTCTCCAGGTATGCCCAGTTTGTGATAATCACTGCCAGTAGCAATGAGAACACTGCGCGCTTTTACAGCTTGGCCGTCAATTGTTAGCTCGACGTGATTATCACGCCGTCGAACAGCGCTCACATCACCATATTCAATACGGGCTCCAAAACGCTCAGCTTGCTTTTGCAGCTGATCGGCCAGCTTCATTCCCTCGATACCTTCGGGAAAGCCAGGGTAGTTATCTACCTTATCAGTGATGGCAGCGAGGCCACCAACGGCACCTTTTTCATACAGCACCGTCTCTATGTCTTCACGTGTGGTATAGATAGCTGCTGCAAGCGCGCTCGGGCCAGCACCCACCATGACAACTTGGTGTACGGCTTCCTGCTCGTTCATGACTAGCCCCCAAATCCTTGCAGTAATTCGACGGGGATTTCAGGCGTCGCAATCGCTGATGGCGGTTCAATGGCCATGACAATAAAAGCAATCGGCGTGTTCGGTGGAATGTCATCACCAGAGCCTTGTTCTCCATAGGCCTTGTCTGATGGAATCGTAATCATGCGGATACCGCCAATTCGCATGCCCTTCATTCCCTCTTTCCAGCCTTCGATTAAACTCGCCTTGTCGATTCCCTCATCGAGTCCAACAAATCCTTGTTCTGGCTTTGAATGATAAATCGGCTCCTTCAGGCTATCGCCATCAATCGACTGATCAAACACCTTACCCTTTGGGTTCCATCCGATGTAATAGGCTGCAAATTCTGTGGTGCCTGTTATTTCCGCACCTTCGCCAACCACCAAGTCTTCGGTGGCAATAGTCTTCACACTATCTCTATCAAACGTGTTAACTCGCGATGCATATGGACTGAAAGTCGCATAGTATTTGTCGGAAAGCTCTTTGGTCTGCGCGTCGACTTTCGTTTGATATTCAGCATACGCCGCTTGATAATCTTGAACAATCTTCTGTTGTTTAGCGGCATCGGCCGCGTCATTCTCCGTTGAAAGTCCCATTACCGCAAACGAGCCGAGCGTTCCCACGACCGTCACTATCAAAATAACCAGAATACCCCAGCGTTGGGCCTTAGATGTCGCCATATGTCCCTCTCATTTATTGTATGTATCTAGTGCTTATTTTAGCATAATTCAGCCTAAACGGCACTACTTACGCTTACGTATGCGTCGCAACGTGGGCGTAAAATAATCATTCTCATAAACTGTCGCTGCTTTCCACGCACCGATGGCGGTGCCAAACGGCAGGACCTCGGAATACCCCACAAAATCGGCAGCGCGGCGCAGCAAAGCACCAGCTAGACCATATATACGAATCCATCGCCATTCAACTACCGCCCACCGCGAACCAACAGGTATCGCCTGGACTGGCAGGACTGCTCGGTACTTGCGAGGCTTCTTGCCCTTTTTCATTCGTTCAAAATTAGCAGCAACCGTCAAGGCGTCGTGAATTGCCGTTTGCGCAAGCCCCGTGAACGGCGTGGCGGCGTTATCGCCAATAACATACACGTCCTTTGTTGCCTGGAGGTGCTCATCTACCACAACGCGACCATTCTTTGCGAGCGTAAAGATATGCGGGTGCGCTGCATACAAGGGATGGTTCGCGACACCAGAGGTCCAAATGACAGTGTGGCTTTCGATTGGATTGCCACTCACAATCAGCTGATGCGCGTTCTCTTTTTCGACGCGCTTTCCAACTTCTACGGAAACACCCAACTTTTTTAGTCGACGAGTGACATGACGGCTTGTGTGGGGATGAGAGCGTGGTAGTACGCGGGGAGCCGCCTCCACCAAGCGGACACGAATGCGGTGTCTGTTCACGCCATAGTGCCGACATAAGCGCTTAATGTATGTGCCGATTGCCGCCGACAATTCAATACCCGTAGGCCCCGCACCGATTATCACGTAATTCTTATCAAGCCGCCCCTTTTCGGCAATATCAATAAATAACCGCTGCTTGAGTCGTTGGATTTCTTCGACGTTTTTTATGCCATAGGCATAGGTTTCTAGCCCAGGAATGCCGAAATATGTCGTCACGACACCGAGCGCCATCACGAGTACATCATACTTATAGGTTGTGCCAGATGCAGCATGGATGGTTTTTGTCGTCGCGTTTAAGCCCGTTACTTCATCGACGTACACATGCACGTTCACATGATCGGCAAAGATCTCACCCAGTGGAACCCAACTTTCGGCGTGACTGTGCCCCGTAGCGCTACTATATAACGTAGGGTAATACTGAAAATCCGGTTTATCTGTAATAAGCGTTATACGGTTTTTGGTGTTCTTTGCAAGCTCGAGTGCCGCTTTAACGCCACCAAACCCACCGCCAATAATTGTTACATGCATAATGAATTTTTACCTAAACCCATTGTACGATACTGTTTATGGCAATACAAATCCGATCATCCGGAGTGTCTATCGGCGCCCATGCGTATCGCCCTGGAGTAGGCGAGATACGCGAGCCTCAGTAGATGGGTGCGTACTAAACAGAGCATTCATGCCCTGAAGATTAAACATATTCATAAACATCAGATGATTTGTGGATTCCTGGGCGGGGCTCGGCTGTACCGTTTGAAGCGCTGGGCGTAGCTCGTCGAGTTTTCGCAAAGCACTTGCAAGGTCTTTACCGCTACCCACGAGTTTCGCACCGTAATCGTCCGCCCCAAACTCACGCGAACGACTGACGGCCATTTGAATCATCATGGCGGCAAGCGGTGCTAAGAGCATCATTGCGATGGATGCAATAGGATTTCGGTTTTCTTCATCACCACCACCAAAAAACATCGCCATTTGTGCAATAGCGCTAATCGCGCCGCCCAACGTCGCAGCAATTGCACTCACAAGCATGTCGTTGTTCTTAACATGTCCTAGTTCGTGGGCCAGCACTGCCTTTAGCTCGTTATCATTAAGCAGCTCTGTAATTCCGCGCGTAACAGCAACAACGGCGTTATCTTTATTCCGGCCTGTTGCAAAAGCATTTGGAATCGGCGTATCGACAAAATACAGTTTGGGCATAGGTAGCCCATCCTTCATAGCCAAATCCTGCACCATACGCACCACATTACCGTGTTCGCCCTGATCAAGCGGTTCAGCGTGCTGCATTTTGAGCACTAAGCTGCCACTCCACCAGTACATAGCAAAGTTGCTCATCGCCGCAAAACCAAGTGCCATTAGCATACCGTTTTGCCCCCCAAGCAAATAGCCAGCGGTCATAAACAGCCCCGTCATCAAACCAAGCAATAACGTTGTCTTCAGTGTATTCTTTATCATTACTAATAGTATATCAATCCTCAGCAATTTCGATGTGATATAGATCACAGTTATTGCCGATTAACGTATCTACTGAATCTTGCGGTGTGAAGCAGGCTTTTTTACCGGTTGCGGCCCTGCACCCGAGCGAGCATGCGCACTACTCGAGAATGCCTCTTGAATCTCGCGCAACACGACGCTATCGCTTGCCGTCAGCTTACCCAGTAGATATTGGTACACGACGTCATCCCGTATAATCATAAACCGTGTCGCTTCTTCATTTACTTCGCATGAAACAATCGGCACCTTTAGTTCTTCTTCGAGGTTCAACATGTCATCGAAGCTCTTCACGGGCACAAGCCGCTTGCCGCTGAGGTCTGGAAGTTCCTTGGCTCGAATGATAATCCCGTCATGATAGCGATATATACGGTCAAGCTCAGCGCGGTAGGGTGTTTTGAATATTCGACGGCGCTGGCCTACTATCACCAAGCATAGTCCTACGGCCGCCAGCACTCCTGTAGCAATAAGTCCATACTGAACCATTGTTGCGTGTTGCGAAACCACAGTCGTTGAAAGTACCTGCTTTACGTCATCTTTGTCGTACTTGATTGCCAGCTGATATATCTGCTGTGTTAACGGAATAGTAATGGTCGAGGTACGCACGTCATTAAAGGCAACTCCATCGATTTCACCCCGGGCGCGAACCGTGAACGTCACAATAGCTTCTCCATTAACCGGCACTTGAAGTGTCGAGCGGTAATCGTCTATCATTTTTTTGTACTCTTCAAACGGAATTGTTACCGAATCAGAAATCAGAATATTACCCGCGCCTGCTGTTTTAGCCTTGGGGCTCACAAGCTGAATTTGCTTCAACCATACATTCGCAGCTTCATCTTCTTTTCCTGTCAATGTATACGTACCTCGAACGGTGCTTTTCACGTCGTAGGTGTAGCTAACATTCGTCGCATTCGCGCTCTGGAATGTGTATCGAAACGTCCCGGCGATGGAGTCAGTAAGGCTAGCAAGATACGCCGTATCGGTTTGTGCGGGCCCATTATCATAAAAGCTATTGTCTCGATACCCAACCGCGCCCTTTAGAGTCTGCTCGATTCGGTAGTTAGAGTCAGCACTGTCAGCGGTTGCTTTATAGCGTTGAGGTATCAGCCAAATAGCGAAGCCCGCGGCAACGAGCATACACAAAACACCAACAGTCGTTACTGTCCGCGACCGTCGCTCATATCGTTCTTTTTCGTATGTTGTCGTCACTTCCTCACCCTACTTTGTTATTTCCCGTAACCACACTGTTGGATACCCGACAAATGGGATATACCCTCGCACCACGCCAATTATTTGCCGAGAATGTACGATAGGGTCTTCGGTGGGGCTATTATCTCCCTTAGTCACAAATACCCGTTCGCCGTTACCGGAAACATCCCTGTCGATAGCAATCACGCGGTGCGTCATCATCTTATCTGGTGCTTCGTATTGTACAATATCGCCTACGCTTATGTCCATCGGCGCGACTTTCTGGACGACCACCATCGACCCACGGCTATACACTGGTTGCATGCTATTCGACATTACTGCCATCGGCCGGTACGCAAACAAACCTGTCATAAACAACACTAACGCGACAATAACGGAATACATCATGACATCAAAAGCCCGGCGTGGATGCATATGGCGTCGTGCGTGCGCCGTCGGTGCATGCTGTGTCATTCTATCAATCGCCAAATATACAGCAACAGCAAGCAACATCATCGAAGCGCCAATCAAATACCAATCTTGTTTGGGAATAATTGGCGGAAGAATCGTCACCGCAACGACGCCCAATCGGTACATAAGCTGCGACGGTAAACCCCCGGCAATAGCAAGATATGTCAAAAGGAAGCTTGCCACAAGTGACGGCAACACGTCGACAAACACCATCTTAATAGCCCGCTCCGCAGTGGTAATATCGCCAAGCTGCGCAAGGTTCATCAACGGTAGCGCGAAAACGATAGAGACAACCACGCCAAACCACACCGCGTTACGACGCCCCACAAGGAGCAGTAATTGATGCCGCGTATATTCCATTGCCACCGCTACGCTTCCGTAAGCAAAAATGTTGAGTACAACCCCCTTCGCCCCCGCAACGAGTGAATTGTGAGTGAATGTCAAGAAGACACCTGTCAAAAAATACAATACGAACCAAATTGCAATCACACTCCCAATCACGATAACCTTATCGCCACGATGACGCGACCGATCCTTTAGTCCGGAAGTCATGGAGCGTGCAACCAATGCAGTCCCTATAGCCAGCAACGGCTCAACAGCGTACATCGTCAAGGATACATCGATCGGTTTCATCCACTTGAGAGCCATGACCATTATCGCAACAAGCACGACAAGGCCAACTAGCGCCCATACCGCGGGCTTAACGCTCAGTAATCTCCTATACCACACTATGGCATTCCCTCTATCACATAGTTGGTCAGGACCCAGCTGGTACTGGTGGACCCCAGCGATGGCACAAACTGAAAGGTGCCACTCTTCGCGACACTCGTCTTGCTTGTAATGATGATTTGAGAAGCCGTGGTCGTATAGTTCACAGTGGTCGGCATGGTTCGTACAGAGTTGGCAGAGCCCCAGTTAGCGGTGATGCGCCAGCTACCCACATTAAATGCAGAGTTATTTGTGACGACGATTGTGTAGGGCCAATAGTAGTTACGCGCCACTTTTGTTCTTGCACCACGCGTCGCCGTCATCGTGAGGCCTGGAATCGCTTGATAGGTCGATGCATACAAACCAGAAATCTTCAGGTTCTGCAAAACCGACCTTTGTAGTGGAGCGGTAAACGTCACCGTAAACGTCGTCTGGCCCCCAGGTGCCAATGTGCCGTTGCCCACGGTGCTGTTTGCCGTCACAACCATCCCCGCCTGAGCGCAGGTGACATTTGTGCAAACATGACTGGTCGTGCCGGTTGGTAAATCGTAACCCACCTGCCAACTGCCAATGCTACTTGTTCCACCGTTTGTTACCGTAAATAGCAACGAATAATTCCAACTCCCGCCAGACTGGGTAACCGTCTTGCTATACCGTACCGATAAGTTCTGGGAGCTTGTATAGGTAACGCCGCTCGTGCTCGCAGTCACCGTTAATTTTTGCGTAAAAAGAGCATACCCCGTGCTCATAAGAGCAAGGGGTATTGCGAGTATCATCACTATATCGCGAATTACGACTTTATGTCTGCGGCTGCGAAACACGGGTGATTCCTACTTTCCACCGCTCGTGGTCATTATGTGTTCTGGACGTAGTTGAAGTCAATCGTTGCGTTCTTGGTAGCACCGCTTGTACCAGTTGCGGCCGCGTCCCAGGTAACAGTCACGACTGCAGTCGCCGTACCGCCCGCCGCCAAAGTATCGTTCACCGCAACACCACTTACCGAATACGTAATGTACGCAGGTGCTGATGCGTTAAGCGTTGTTAGGTCTGTGAGTGTCGAGAGCTTTGCAGGAATTGTTCCTGTATTCTCGATAACAACGTTATAGGTTGCTGTTGCGCCAGGATACTGCAGGTTCGTGCTGAACGATGCAGTTGTCGCAGTGAATGACGGTACGACTGCTTCGGTTGTACCGGTCGACGAGGTATTTGTTATGCCTGTTATTTCGACGCTCCAATCACCAGTTGCGGTACCTGTACCGTTGATCTGTAGTGATTGCGAGAAGGCTGCATACGCGACAGAAGCAAGCACCACCACAGCTAGCGCGGCAACCAGAATTTTACTTTTCATATACCTTATCTTCCTTTGTGTTAGTGGTTATATAGTTATAGCATACACCACTTACAGCGGAAGTCCAATATATTGTTTATGTATAGCGAACGAGCGAAAATGCCTGACGCCCCAGCTTCTTCCGGCCCTCGAGTCCAGCGAGCTCAATCATAAATGCCGATTCTGCTACCTTTGCGCCAGTACGTTCAATGAGTTCGAGTGCCGCCTTGGCCGTCCCGCCCGTCGCAAGTAAATCGTCAACGATGACGACGTTATCCCCGTAGCCCACGGCATCGACATGAATGTGCACTTCGTCCACTCCATATTCAAGCTCATAGGTCTGACTTATCGTAGCCCTGGGAAGCTTACCAGGTTTTCGAACCAGAACAAGCGGCACGCCCAGGCTAATCGCAAGGGGCGCACCGATAATAAACCCCCTTGATTCCGGCGCCGCAACAGCGGTAATACCCTGATCGACATATCGATCATGAAGTGCACCGATTGTATCAGCAAAAAGTTCCGGATCTTCTAAAACGGGGGTGATGTCTTTAAATATAATCCCCGGCTTAGGAAAATCAGGGACATCGACAATCGCTTCCCGTAACCTGTTGGCTAACTGTTCACTCATACACCTCCTTGGTTAGTGTCTTACTTACACATTATATCCAATCATGCGTATTGTGGTGCTCAATACAAATTGAGCACTAAGGGCGAGAGGGTATTTTTTTGCGAAGTGGCGAACTCGTTTCTCGATATAGCGAATTCTCGGTCATCTTGCCCATTGCCTCATGAGCTGTTGTCGTGACAATGAAGGCCCGCGGATCCACCTTACGCACTGCATTGATGACTTTCTGCTCTTCAAACCGAGTAATCACCGCCAGCATGACCCCATGCGGCTCTCGGTCCTTCGGGTTACTCTCTTTGACATATGTCACAGGCTCTTCAATCAGCTCATTTATAAGTCCACCGAGCTTGCGCACATCAAGACTAACGATCCACATACTACGCGACTCATCAAGCCCCTCAACAGTAACATCGATAGCTTTATGCGCAACAAAGTACGCGATGAGTGAATAGAGCGCCTGTTCCCATCCAAACACGAAACCCGCCAGCGTAATGATAACTGCGTTAATCGACATAATCGCTTCGCCAACGGAGAACACAGTCACTCGGTCGACCAGCACGGCAACCGTGTCGGCACCGTCAATAATCCCGCCATAGCGGACGACAATTCCCACGCCGACTCCCACAATCATGCCTCCAAAAACAGCAGCCAAAATCGGAACCTCCACGAAACCTCGTGGGATATGCACGAATGTCAAAAGCGCAAGCGTAGTGATTCCCATGACTGAGTACATAGTGAACTCTTTACCGAATTTTTTATAACCCAAAAAAACGAACGGTATATTAAATAGCAATAAAAATATGCCAAGCGGCCAGCCCGATACGTGTGCCGCGAGAATTGAAACTCCCGTTACGCCCCCGTCCAATAAATGGTTTGGAAGCAAGAAAAACTGCAGACCGGCTGCAGTAATAATGGCCCCCATAAGTACCAACACAATTCTTTTTATGGTGTCTAATGAAATAATCACCTCCCCTCATTTTTATTATTATCACTTAGTATAGCCCATTTGGCCCCTAAGCCGCAAACGCGCGCGTAGCCTGGCCGGCCACCTATGGCAGTGTCTGCCGAATTATTCTTGGTTCAAGGAACTAATGGTTTGTGAAGGTCAATCACTACTGAGTTCTCGCTCCCACTACGGTCAGGATAGTACCCAAGTCGTTCATAAAATTCGAGTGCCGACTCACCAATAACACGCAGTCGAATTGAGCGCATATTTTGAATTTTACCGATTCTTTCAATAGTCTGCATGAGGGCAGATCCGACGCCAGAGCCACGGTAACGTGGGTCGACAGCAATACTCTGCACCCAAAAATCTTGCACGCCTTCATGCACAACAGCAACCCCACTCGGCATTGCGCCAACCGCAGGCTTGGCGCTTAGATTAAATCTTGCTTCATCCATGCTCTGAAGCAAGTGCGCGGCCCGTCCAACAGTTTTAAGTGGTCCACCATATATGGCAGGTTCGATTATGCGTAGCGCGTGCAATGTATCCGGCGGAATGTCGTCAAACTGCGCGACGAAGCGAGGGTCCGGAATAGAGAGCTCACTGATAACCACTACTGACTCACTGCGCCATTAAGCACCCGGGCGCTTGCATCCATGTAAGCCCTCACCGCGTCACTATCCAGCCTTCCGGCGTGTTCTTGCGCATCGAGGGGAACATGAAGCCGGCCTTCCGCGTCCCAGCTGATATCTGGAAACTCTTGAACAATCGGCGGCAATTCCTCATCGACGACCATCGCACTCAAACCGCCCGCAAGACCAAAGTTAGTCCCACGAGCCTCCAGCTCGGTGTCGTTATACGCTGCGTCCAAAAACGGTAACAGCGCCTGGGCGTCAAGTCGCTTACCAGTGCCGTGAGAAGCATCAAACAGCACGTAATCAAGGCTTGGCAATCGACGAAGCTGGTCAAGCACGACTTCCGCACCCTGCGCCATGGCTGGCCCATGACACTGCATAATAACGCCGTAGCCACGCCTACGTATTCGTGAAATAACACTCCCCCACTCGCGTGACGCCGGGTCGTGAAACGGTAACATATCAAACTGCACATGCGTCAGCCATCTTTCACCCCGAGCCATAACCCTGTCTACAAATTGTTCGGGATAGTCTGGCTTTCGTTGTATAGACTCCGGATCTAAATACATTTGGGCCACACCCATTTCGCCCTCATAAAATACATCACTGTCCATAAGGGCATTGCGAAATTCATCGTGCCCAACGGGGTACCAATTGCGGCCATATTTATTAGGTCGGTCGAGCCACTGCGTATTATGCACTGCCTTTACTCCCATCAGTAGCCCACGGCGGCGCAACACTTCATGAGACCGGCGCACATCTTCATACGCAAACTGCTGTTTACACTCAACCAAACCACTTATACCAACATAAGGCCTGCTTCGATTCATACTTATTTACACCTTCGTTATTGTTTACACACTTTCGCGTAGCTACCGCCGCTAGATGCGTTCAGCGCCAAGCTCATTCTTTGCAGCATTTGCTGCATAATCCATAACGGGTTTTATTGTATCATCTTTCAAGGTCTCGTGATAACTTGTGAATTCAATATGCAACGTTACCGTCTTTGTCGACGCAATTTCTTCGGCACGGTATATGCTTACGGGAGTTATCCGAACATCCATACCGGCTGCGTTTTCAGCGACAGCGGCCCAAACTGTATGAAAGATTTGCTCGTATGTTACCTCGACGGGGACCTTCAATGATATATCTTGACTAGTCATTGGGTAGCGCGATAGTGGCGCATAGTTGACACGCCGTATTTCACTCGCCGCCTGAAGTGCCGCCATATCCAGGCTCATCGCGGCGGTATAAGCTGGTAATTTAAACGCTCCCAGAACCGTTTGCTTCAGCTCGCCAATGATTCCAATCTCATCTCCCTGCCGTGTAGAAACAATAGCGCTCCTCGAAAGGTCAAACGGTGCCGTTGTGGCGCTATATTCAGAGTGTGTCGCAGGCGAAAACCTAAGTGTAAATCCAAGATCTTTCGCAAGTTGGGCTACAAGACGACGCATATAGTAGTACGCGGCGCCTTCTTTTCCTTGTCGGCTCGTGTATACCGCATCAGCATACTCGATCTCTTTTGGCAGACCGTCGTCATCCGCTAGATGAAGTTTCTTGTTGTGGCCCTTGCCGATTTCAAATAGTGTAAACTCGTCAAACCCAGCTTTAATATTTGCATGTACCTTATCAAGTAAACTAGGCAATACACTCAACCGGTAATACTGCAGGTCAGGGCTCAACGCGTTACCTAGTTTAAAGGCCTCTTCCGGTTTTTGCTCGGCACGCTTCATGATGTTTTCGTGAACGAAACTGTAGGTCAGTACCTCGCTCGAACCTGACCGCCCCAGACTCTGGCGGACTCGCTGCTTAGCAACGCGAGCAGGATTGTGTGGCGCAGGCGATATACTGCGTTGCGGTAGCTCGCGCGGCAATTTGTCGAACCCATAGAGCCGCCCAACTTCCTCGACAACATCTTCGGGCAGCTGAATGTCCGTACGCCAATACGGCACCGTAACAACAAGTTCGTGTGCTTCAATAGCCACCACAAATTCGACATTTCCAAGAATCGACGAGATCTGCTGCGCGTCCAGGCCAAGCCCCAGTCGAGTATTTATAAAATCGACAGATACTACAACAGGAGCTGGCATTGCAAGTTCACCCGATACATCATTAACCTCGCTCGCTTGCGCGCCATTAGTCACATTAAGGACCGACTGCAACAAGCGGTCCATAACGAACGGCTGCTGAAGCGATGACTGACCCTTATTAAAACGAGTAAGCGCATCGGTAAATACCCCATGCCGCATACTTGTTTTACGAACAGTGTACATGTCGAAGTTAGCTACTTCGAGGACGATACGTTGAGTCACGGCAGACACTTCGCTATTTGCTCCGCCCATGATACCGGCTAGCCCCACAGGGCCCTTGCCATCAATAATCACGAGGTCTTCAGAGGTCAGTGCATACGTCTTACCATTCAGCAACAAAAGTGTTTCGCCCTCATGCGCCCTGCGTGCCGCTAATTTATGTCCACGCAACTTGTCATAGTCATAAGCGTGCACCGGCTGACCTGTCAAAAGCATGATGTAATTCGTCAGGTCAACGATATTATTAATCGACTTACTGCCTAGGCGAACAAGTTCGCATTGCATCCAAAGAGGACTTGGTTCGACAACCACATCCTTAATAGCAACGGCCATAAAACGCCGAACGAGGTCTGGAGACTCATTTTCAACTGTTAGTTCTAAACCACCAGCAGATACAAACTCGGGCAGATTTTTATACCAATCAGGGCTAGTGAACTGCTGCGCGGTAATCCCGGCAATTTCACGCGCGACACCAAGCTGGCCAAAGCAATCAGGGCGATGGGTAAACATTTTATTTTCGATATCAATCACAATATCATCCAAGCCATATGCAGCAGCAAAACTCGCGCCGGCAGCCGGTTTTACATCATATGGCGTCCATTCATCAGAACGGATCTCAACAATACCATTATGATCCGAGCCGATTGCAAGCTCGTCTGCAGCAGCAAGCATACCATTACTTTTAACACCACGCAGTTCACGAGCATCGAGTACAAATGGTTCATTCGTTCCATAAGTGGCGGGCACCGTACTACGTGGCGGCAGCCATACCGCCAGCATATCAGCGTGCACGTTTGGCGCCCCACACACTACCCGCACATACCCACTATCATCTCGCTCGACGTCATCCACAACACCCGCATCATCAATCATACACACGCTCAGTTTGTCGGCATTTGGGTGCGTTTCTGCGCTGACAACGCGCACGATAACGGCATCATTATATTTTTCACCCAAATCAACAACTTCTTCAACCCCACCAAGTTGCTCATTAATCTTAGCGACGAGCTCATCAACGCTCATGTTCACATCGACATATTGCTTAATGATATTCAGACTAACCTTCATAGCTAAAACTGCCTCAAGAAATTAAGTTTAGCACTTTCTAGGTGGCGAATGTCTTCGATATTGTGTTTCATCATCACAAGCCTGTCGATACCGCAACCGAACGCAAAACCGGTAAATTCATCACTATCGATACCAGCAGCAGCGAGAACGTTCGGATGAATCATACCGCACCCAAGTAGCTCAATCCATTTGCTGTGACTACAGACACTACATCCATCTTCGCAGAAAGGACATTCAAGTGCGAACTCGAAGCTTGGTTCGGTAAATGGAAAATAAAATGGATTAACACGAACGTTAAGCGAACGTCCATAGTATTCTTCCAGAAACTTCTGCAACGTTGCTACCAACATGCCCGCATGAACGCCTTTTGCAACATACACTCCCTCAACCTGATAAAACGTGTGCTCGTGACGAGCGTCAAGGTCTTCGTTGCGGAATGTTCGATCAGGAACAACGACGGCAATCGCCTCACCTTGTGCCAAATTACCTTGATATTTTTTCAGCACGCGGTTCTGCATCGTACTGGTATGTGCTGGCGCGATAAGCGGATCGCCGTCTTGGTCGGTTTCGACTGTCATGAATGTATCGTAATCATCCCTTGCCGGATGGCCTTTAGGAAAATTAAGTGTTTCAAACATATGAAATTGGTCATCAATTTCTCGTGACTGTTCTGTCACAAACCCCATGCGATTAAATATAGCCGACACGCGCTCGATTTCCTGCGTCAGCGGGTGTAAGGTGCCTTGGCTCGCGGGCAACAACAGTGGTTCACTGCTATTCACGTCGAACGGTGCCGTAACATCAATAGTAGGCAGTGCAACCGTGGCAAGCTCAGCTTTGCGCTGACCGATTGCGTCGTCTACAGCTTTTTTCAATTCATTAACACGCTTCCCAAAATCGCCACGGTCTTCAGGGGGCAGCGAAGGAATCTGCGCGTAAAGCTCACGAAACTCCGGTGCTTTCGCCACTTCTGCAGGCGCCTCTGAAGCATGGACGCGCGCGATTAGTTTCTCTTTCAGTGATTCAACATCTATCATTACTGTTATTGTACCATTTTTAGCAGATGTTTACTGATTCGCGATAATAACGAAGAAGATAAATATTGCCAGCGCAATCAGAAACAGCAAAAGCCAAACCGGTGCGAGCGTCGTCGTCGCTTTTGTGCCCTTTATATACTGGGAATCGTCGACACCATCGGGCGCATCATAGTAGCCCGCGCCATTCGCTCCTTCTTGCTTTGCTTTCGCCGCAGCCTTGGCGCGCAAATCTGCAGCAATTCGTTGCTGCAACTCACTTCGCGCTTCGGTTTGTTCTAAATATCGTCCCATATAGAAGCTAGTATACATCAGAACTTGCCATGAACGGTATGTGCTATAATGATTTCATATTTCAAATTAAAGGAGGGAATATACAATGGCTACTACAAAAGCCGCTTCTACCAAGAAAGCGACCGTCAAAAAGCCGGCCGCAGCCAAAGCCAAAACAACTGTCCGCACACTACGTGCTGATGCAAAACCGGTTGCAGCTTCTACTGTTCGCACACGCAGTGCATCCGTATTGCCAGGCAACATTGTTAATATCGTTTTTGCTGAACTTATCGGCACTTTCGTACTGACACTTGTTGCGTTGCTTGCGTTTAAAGAAACAAGCGCGCTGTACGTCGGCCTAACCGCAACAGTTCTCGTCATGGCTATCGGTGCCATTTCAGGCGCTCATATTAACCCTGCCGTTACCTTTGGTTTATGGGCAATGCGTCGCCTCAAATCAATCTTGCTTCCATTCTATTGGGGTGCTCAGTTCCTCGGTGCAATGCTTGCGGTCATCGTTATGAACCTTCTCACTGGTGGACTTACCAGCGGTGGTTCATACAACCTCAACTTTGATCACATTTGGTCACTCGATTGGCCTATCCTCGGCGTTGAGCTTATCGCAACCGCCGTCTTCATGTTTGGTCTTGCTGCTGCAACCAGCCGACGTGAACTAAGCGTTGGCTCCCGCGCACTCGGCGTCGGTCTATCTCTACTTGTTGGTTTGCTCGTTGGTGGAAGCCTCCTTGCAACAATCCAGGGTTCATACGACACGAGTAAATGGGCCAGTGTCAACGACGTTCAGCATGGATATCGCGTCAAAGCCGCAACCGTTAACCCAGCCGTCGCTCTTGCATCAACCGAAGCAACAGACGCTAGCCTTACCGGCCAACGCGCTGAAGAGACCGAGAAGCAATACAGCCGATTCACAACTGAAGTTGTCCTCGGTTCGCTCATTGGTGCCGCACTCGGTGGCAACCTTTACCTCTTGGTCGCTGGCGCTCGTCGCAACGACTAGTACATCCGTACATTATAAATACCCCGCATTCACTGCGGGGTATTTATTTAATTGTCGTTTCGAGGCTTATCGATTAACAGTGGTTCAACACTGGGGGCTGTACCAGCTATCTTCACAACGTCTTTATCGACTTTCCCCAGCTCTTTGTGAGCCGCATTGTAATGGTTTACTGTGGTGCCGAGCGCACCTCCCAACCTATTCATGTACTCATCAAACTTACTAATGTGCTGGCCCAGCTTACCGACACGCACCTGGATATCTTTTGCCTGTTCCTCGATCTGCAGACTCCTCAAGCCTTGTAGTACCGTCTGTAGGTACGCCATAAAACTCGTCGGGCTTGTAATGATAACATGCTTATCACGGAATGCGTATTCGATGAGGTCACGCGAACTTCCGCCCGTCCCTACGTTGTTGATAAGCAAATCATAGTAAAGTGACTCGCTCGGAATGAACATAAACGCAAAGTCCATCGTCTTTTCGCTTGGGCGAATATACTTACTCGTCTCATCTATCCTGCCCTTCAAGTCAACTTTAACCTTTTGCAGCAATTCATCACGCTCCTTGCCACTCGCATTAATCATGCGATTATAGTTTTCCAGACTGAATTTGCTGTCAACCGGAAGAATCTGGCCCTTATCAAGAAATATCACCGCATCGGCTATGTCGCCATTTGAAAACTTGTACTGCATTTGAAACTGCGTCGTAGATAACACATTCTCGAGCACACTCTGCAAGTAGTATTCGCCAAACACGCCACGCTGTTTCGGGTTGCTCAGCACGTTCTGCAGTGTTTTCAGCTCATCGGCGACATCAACTACTCTTCGGTTTGTTTCATCAAGCTTCGCAAGACGCTGAGTCACATCCGCAACAAGCTTAGCGCTTTCGCTCAATTGTTTTTGAACCGAAGTCTGTACGCTCAAGCTACTTCGTTCCAGTTTATCGCCCATAGACTGCTGTAACATGGCAATAGTCCGAGAAAGCTCAGTCACGTCGCTCTTCATCATGTCCACCGAGCTATGCTGTTTGAGCTCGTTGAGTTTCTGAGTGAGAATATACATGATAGCTCCCAGACCAAAAACGAGCAGTAAGAGTACGATAATAAGCAATGTTTGTTCCATATGCTTATTGTAGCATTGTAACCAGAAGGGCCTACACGCTAGGCAACAAGCACATAACGGATCGCAACAATAAGCACGATAACAACGACAATCGCCAGGATGAAGGAGCGTAGCCGGCTAGCCCATGAAAACAACCCGTAAGCCAGTCCGAAAATTACTGCCAAGATTGCGACGAACCAGTACCACGCAAGGCCACTAAGCATAGCGCTCACACCCCATAACGCAATCGTTGCTGCAATGACAATCAGAAGCGGACGATACACGCGTAGTCGAGCAAGCGCAACAACCCCCGCTATCGCGCCGACAATCATTGCGACAATCGCGGCATAATGAGGCGCTTGGCCGCACTCGGCGCTAGATTGCGGGCGACACAGGACAACACCAAACACAAACGTATTCATAAGGTATGATACCAGCGCAACAAGCAAACCCACTCCTACGCCTACAGCAATCGTTGCCATAAGCTCTCGCCCCGGCATAGATACAATCGGCGATACACGCGCAACAGACCCTGATTCATCACCAACTACTTCTCTATTCATTACAACTCCCTGCAAACTAATTGTATGTATTGTACTATTTTTTTGCTTTTTTAGCTAGTCTCGGCGCAAGCTTAGTTTTTGCATAGGGCAAGTACCAAGCAGCTCCGAGCACGGCAAAACCGAGACCTGCCATAACATCGAGTGGCGTGTGCACCTGCGCGAGGACACGTCCAATCGCGACAAGAACCGTCATTACGGCAAGAATGACAGCGTACTTTGAATTGCGAGTTGCAAACCACACCGCGAGCGTTAAAAAGCCCGCAAACAACGTATGGTCAGAGGGAAAGCCAGGGTTATCGAGGTACGCCGCGCCAGCTTGCACACCCAGTTGCTCAAAAGGGCGCAATTCTTGCGGCTGCCAAACCGCCGACACAAACTTAGCGAGCATATATGAAGTGATCCCTGCCATTAGCACACGCGTGTAAATATCGTAGCGATGCGCGCCCGGTACTCTCATTAGTAACGCGTATGCCGCCAACAGTACAATGGGAAGCATCATTCCATCCGCAATTAATCGTATAAGGGTTTCCATAGCATTAGTATACTACTTTTTTGCACGAGCTTTTTTTATTGAATTTACTCCAAACATATCCATAATGACATCAGCAACCTTTTCGGGCATAGACTCGTCAACTTCTGCTCGCCGTGCTGCAACGAGCTTTCTTCGAACTAACTGTTGGTTCTTCGCCTGCTCAGGTGGCCTGCTGATAGCCGGTTGCGGCTTCGAGGCCTGGGTTACACGCTTTGGCGTCGCCATCACCACCGGCTTGTTGTCATCGAGCAACTCTTTCAGATACGACCTTGGTCTTTCGGGCACATCCGCAACTTGCTCAAGTATGCCGTCATGCTGCTGAATTTCCGGGGGGCAACTGCCGGGTTGTTTTGTGGTGCAAAATTTTGCCATCGGGCACCCCTCACAGAGCGCTACCGCTCGTGCTGCCATTGAAGGAAGCGCCTTCGCCGCGGGAACGCCCATCTCGTGCGCCATTACTCGTTCACTCATTCAAAAAACGTCTCCGTGCTAATACGTTCAGCGGCGATACCATGCGTCATCAACTCCTTCCAGATGTCACGGACGAAACTCACCGACCCACAGACCAAATATATCGCCTCTTCTTCTGCTGCCTGCAAACATTTCTCGATATCAATTCTACCGCGCGACATTAGAGCTGGCACCTCTTGCTGCCGAGTAATGTGATGACGCACCCGTAGGCTCGTTGCGTCTGACGCCTCGGCAAGTTCATCGAGGAATGCAACGTCATCAACCGTTTTATTGCTATAAAAGAGCTGAGCGACGCGCTGGGCGTCATGCTGATACTCATGCTTAATAACGCTCCATAGCGGAGCGATTCCGACACCCGCACCGATGCATACCAATGGCTTCGTTGTCATAGGGTTAAAGTGCCCGTATGCGTCCGAAATCGTGAATGTGTTTCCCGCGGCAAGACCGTGCAAACGCCCACTATACTCACCAATTTTTTTTACCGTTATGCTCATCAGGGGTTCTGAGGGGGCGCTACTTAGGCTATACGCCTTCCCCTCTGGCGTTGACGTTGCATCAAAATACACAGTGATGTATTGGCCTGCAGCATAGGGCAAGACTGAACCGTCTTGTAGGCAAAAGTACAGCGTCACCACGTCATGTGATTGACGCTGTACTCTTACGATGCGAGCCTGGTGTCGACGCATATTAGTGCACCACGCATTCCGCAACATATCGTTGCATGATACGCCTGGCGGCATCCATCTCATCCGTCGTGAAGCTTGACGCACCCGCAAACTGCGTACTAACAGTTCGTCCGGCTACAAATTTTTGTAATGCATAACGCTGGGCGCCCTTAACCAATTTACCGATACCTGTAAAATCGCTCACCTCAAGCTGCCCCGCAACAATGGTCGTTCTGAATTCATGGGGAACCGATTTGATAATCCGAATGCTCTCCTGTATCGCATCTGTGTCGATGGGACGAGCTGCGATTTGTTGATACTTTTCGAGGGGCCCCTTAATGTCCATCGCAATGAAGTCTACCAATTGTTCGGTAATCAGCTTCTGCACCATACCCGGATTTGTGCCATTTGTATCTAACTTGACCCGGAGCCCCATAGCTTTAATCTTCGCGATAAATTGCGGCAGATCCGCCTGCATTGTTGGTTCTCCGCCACTGATCGCCACCCCGTCGAGCTTGCCTACACGCGTTGCCAAAAACTCCAGTATCTCATGTTCAGGAATCGTATCAGCAAGCTGCTCCGGCAGCACAAGCTCTGGGTTGTGGCAGTAGCCGCAGCGCATATTGCAGCCAATCGTAAAGATACTAGCAACCACATAGCCGGGATAATCGACCGTACTAAACTTTACAATGCCGCCTATCGCTACCATACTATCCTGCAACTTTGTCGTAGGTTTCACGCATAGCAAATTCTGCTTGCTTGCCCTTGTTCCACTGCTGTACTGGCCGCAAGAACCCGACCACACGCGAATACACCTCACATGGTTCGCCACATGTTGCACATGTTGCATTTTCGCCAGCCATGTAGCCATGATTCTTACACACACTAAAGCTCGGGCTAAAAGTAAAGTATGGCAACTTGTAGTTTTTACAAATCGTCTTTACAAGTCCCTTGAGTGCCTTGGCGTCCGCCATACGCTCGCCTAGGAAGAAGTGAATGACCGTTCCACCCGTATACTTTGTTTGCAACTCGTCCTGCAGGTCGAGCAGCTCAAACAAATCATCGGTGTAATTTACCGGGAGGTGTGTGCTGTTGGTGTAAAATGGATGGTCAACCTGAGCGCCCAAACCATTCGCAAAATGCGCAGTTTTCGGATAATCCTTTTTGTCGATTTGCGCCAAGCGGTAGGTAGTCCCTTCAGCCGGAGTTGCTTCGAGGTTATAATTGTTTCCTGTCTCTTTTTGGAATTCCAGCAGTGTGTCGCGCATATAATCAAGCGTTCGCTCAGCAAACTCCCTACCCTCGGGGCTTCCTATGTCGGCGCCAATTAGGTTAAGAGCGGCTTCATTCATGCCGATTAGCCCAATGGTACTAAAGTGGTTCTTCCAGTACTGATTGAAGCGCTTCTTAATATCACGCAGGTAAAATTTTGTGTAAGGGTAAAGATTCGCATCTGTGAGTCGCTCTAGCGTCTTTCGCTTCACCTCAAGCGAATCCTTTGCTTTTTCCATCAGGTACGCGAGGCCAGCGCGAAACTCTGCCTCATCCTTGCTTTTAAGTGCAAGCCTAGGCAGGTTAATCGTTACGACGCCCACGCTTCCGGTCATCGGGTTACTTCCGAACAACCCACCACCACGATACTCGAGCTGACGATTATCGATACGCAACCGACAACACATACTTCGCGCATCTTCGGGGCTCATGTCGCTGTTCACAAAATTACTAAAGTACGGAATGCCATACTTGGCACTTGCTTCCCATAGATTTTCAATCACTGGATTATCCCAGTTGAAGTCAGGGGTAATGTTATAGGTTGGAATAGGGAACGTAAAGACTCGCCCATTCGCATCGCCCTCACAGAGCACTTCAAGTAGCGCTTTGTTAAATATATCCATTTGCTTCTGGTGGTCATCGTAGTTCGTGTCAGCAATGTTGCCACCGATGATAACCGGTGTTCCCGCCATGTGCTTTGGACACTCGAGGTCGAGAGTGATGTTTGTGAACGGCGTCTGGAAACCAACTCGCGTTGGAACGTTAACATTAAACACGAACTCTTGTAGCGCTTGCTTTACTTCTTTGTAGGTAAGCTTATCGTAAGAAATAAATGGCGCGAGCAGTGTATCGAAGTTACTAAACGCCTGTGCACCAGCCGCCTCTCCTTGTAGGGTATAAAAGAAGTTAACCACTTGCCCGAGTGCTGTGCGGAAGTGCTTGGCAGGCCGGCTTGCCACTTTATTAGGCACACCAGTAAAGCCTTCGCGCAGGACGTCTGTTAGGTCCCATCCGACACAGTAGACACTAACAAGATTCAGGTCATGAATGTGCATGTCACCCTGCTTGTGCAGGCGACCAATTTCGGGGGTGTAGATTTTATTAAGCCAGTAGGTCTTGCTTACCTCGCTGCTCACATAGTTATTCAGACCTTGCAGGCTATAGTCCATATTGCTATTTTCGTTAACGCGCCAATCGAGGCGCGACAAGTACTGGTCAATAAGATCTACATGTGTTGCATCAGAGATTTCACGAATCTTCTTGTGCTGATCACGATAAATAATATATGCTTTTGCCGTCGCCTTATAGCGGCTATCAAGCAACACTTCTTCGACGATATCCTGAATTTGTTCAACCGTAGGCACTTTAGCGGCAATCTCTTTTTCTGCACGAGCGACTACCTGACCGGCCAATTTGCCTGCCTCGGTTTCCGCTAGTTCACCCGAGTCTAAGCCAGCACGCTCAATAGCGCTCATAATCTTTTGCTCGGTAAACTTAACGATTCTTCCGTCTCGTTTCTTAATCTTTGTATACATATACCCTCCTACGATTACAAGTTCCGCGGAGCATCAAAAAAGACACAGGCGTGTCGTTCTGGGCGCGCGAATAATGATTGATATTGTTGGTGTTGATGATGCCGCATGACCTCCCAGCCGGCGACTGTGACACTACATATAGTGCTTACCCTCAATATAATCCTGTACCGCTAGTGCGTCAACACTTGAAATTTCACATTTTTAGTATTGTGACACTAGCACTAGCGGCACATTTATATCGTAATACACTAGTCATAGCGTGTCACAGTAAAAACCGCCCCATAACGAGGCGGTTTTTACACTAAGACTGCTTACGCAAACCGCGTTGCTCTCATCATGACATATGAATCGATCCGCGTGCGGCTCCATCCGCGTGCAAGTAACTCGCTACGCAAATAACCAAGTAAGGCAATGCGAAAATCCCGCTTACTGAGCAGGCCACAATGCTGAATTACCTCCTCGAACGTCATCTTCTTTGTTAATTGTTTGAATTCGTGTGGTGTGAGGCCGAGAATCTCTGACCTTAGCTCCCCTTTTCGATCGTGGGTTGCTAGCAGTTTATCGAACTGTGATTCGCGACGTTTTTTGGGGATGCTGATTTGGCTAAGGCCAGGTACTGCAGCGGCTACTGCTGTTACGACCAGCAGGCTCGCTACCGTCTTTGTCGATAGCTTCATATTTATCTCCTCTCATTTATGTTGCATGAGCACCTGTTTCCGCTCATGCTCATACTATATCGCGTGAAAAGACGTGAAAATAAAGTAGTTTTTGCAACAAGCAAAGCGAACAATCTTTGCTATGCGTGTTTTACGAAGAGGACACGATCTTCATTAATGTCATCGACTGCGTGTACGAACTCATCGCTAAGCGTATTAGGAAGTCCGCGCGTAGCATTTCGTACAGATCTTTTGCCCATTATCTGCGTAAAACCTGCGGTCATTGCGGTGTTATACATTGCACTCCTGCGACTAGTCCTCTGGAGAACGTCCAGCCCTCGATCATGCGCAAAGTTAAGGCGTCTCTGAATAAATTGATCACTGTAGTGGCGCCCACGATACTGGGGCAAAATACCAGTCTCCGAAAGATAGTAGAATGGCCCATGGAGCCCTACAGATGCTAGTGCTTGCGTCACCTTCGCGCGAGTTGAAATCATTTCCGCCGACTCGCCTGCGTATTTGGCCGCCAAGAATTCGTCAATCGAAGCGTATGAGTAGCCCCAGCTAAAACCAGCAATTCCCTCATCACCTTCTAGCAAATAAAATGCTGCGTCAGGTTTTTCCGACTCTGTCTTGATATGCTCAACTGTTTCATCTAACGGATATGCTGGAGTACGCACTGTCGCGTGAATATCGCACAGTGACCCAACCGGTTGATCTGAAAACCCGTCTTCATGCTGGCAGCGAGAAACCTCTTTCCATGGTTCACCCGCAAACACATCAGCATACGTAACCGCCAGCCTTGAAAGTTCATCTCCTACAAAGCGTGGTGGTTCACCTTCAATTCGTCGTATAGTAGCAGGTACTTCTAATTTTGACATTCTCTATTTCTCCGCAAAAAAGTTATTAATCAGTATTTTATATAACTCCATCGCCTTGTCAAGGTCTTCAAGTGGAGTATACTCATTCGCGCCATGCCTGTTTACACCACCCGCGCCAATCACGTATGTTGGAGTATCGACTACTTCACATAGCATTTGCACGTCGATAAACCCGATGTACTGTGGGTCGGCAGGTTCCCACGCTATGCCAGCCTGGCTATACCCCTTTTCTATAAACGACGTCCACGACGAATCGAAAGAGCCGAGCCACGCACCTAGATCATGCTTCACAGCTAGCTTCTTTACTTCAAGCCCACGTGCGAGGAGTCTTTCTTGAATTATTCTTGTGGCTTCTTCACCATTAAATCGCGGCGTTGCGGGGCGGAACTCCACAATACAGTCAGCATAGTTAGGAATAACGTTCCCGGCTTTTTGCATTTGCTCGGGGTTATCGACATCTTCAACTGCACCGGCACGCATATAGGCAACGTTCATCGTTGTTTTTCCAAGCGAATCGCTGCCATATTCGGGAAGCAGGCTCTCTACTTCACGTAGTGCGTCGGTTAAATGAGTAATCACATTGATACCGTTCGCCGGATTGCTCGCGTGACCACTCTTTCCGATTACTTCCATGTCTATTTTCAAAAGCCCGCGACAGCCACTCAGTACGCTTAGGCCGCCGTCTAGTGAGATGATGAGCTCAGGTTGGTTGGCCTTCGTATAGAGCTTATCGCGCAGTAGTTGATACATTCCCGCAAAACTGTACTCCTCATCTAAATACAGAAGTACGGCGGTCTCATCGAGTAACGATGTATCTACCTGCTGTAACGCAATAAGTAATGATGCGATAGAGCCCTTCATATCCGCGATACCCAGGCCATACATAGCGCCGCTTTTGACAACCGGGTCAAGTGGACTTGTATCCCAGCCATCACTTGGCATGACAGTGTCGACATGTCCTACAAATAGAAGTCTCGTCGGCTTCTTCCCTGTCAGATATAAGTTGCTGCGCGACTCGCCCTCGAGTACGCTCCTTTTACACTCATACGTAGGCAATTTTTCCTTTACGTAGGCTTCAAGAAAGTCGATCACCTGCTGTTCATCATGACCGTCGCTCACATAGCTAGGTATCTCAACCAGCCTCTTTGCAAGCTCGCCTACTTCACTTAACACATCGCCGCTCATTCTGACACCTCCCGTTGCATTACCTCGATAAGTTGGCTTGACGTCATGCTCTTTGACTCACTATTGTGCATATTCTTTACGGCAAGCGTATTGTTTTTCGTCTCATCGTCACCGATCACGACGACATACTTGCAGCCCATCCGATCCGCATACTTCATCTTCTTCTTCATTGATACAGGCTCTGTGTATAGAATAGCTGGTATTCCCGCCGATCGTAGCAGAGAAGCAACCTTAAGCGCACGCGGCATCTGCTCATCGCCGAACGGCATGAGCACAACATCTGCCAGGCTTTGCTTTGTAGCCTTAATTACTCCTGCCTCACGCAGCTTGTAGAACAGACGCGACAGCCCAATCGATATCCCAACACCAGTTAGTTTGGTATTTGTATAGTGGCTCGCTAGGTCATCGTAACGGCCACCCGAGCACACACTACCAACGCCTGGCAGATCGTTCAGTGTCGTTTCGTAAACGGTCCCAGTATAATAGTCCAAACCACGCGCAATACGCAAATCGACTTTAAATCGTTTCTCCGGCACCTTCATGGTACGAAGCGCCTCAACGAGCTCACGCAACTTCACTACGCCACTCTGGAATTGCTCTGAAGTAACCTTAAGGTCTTCAAGTTTTTGTAATACCTCGTCATTTGTGCCGCTAATTTCCGTGAATTCTAGCACGTGGTCTACTTGCACAGCAGAAAGACCAAGGATCTTCAATTCTGCAACTAGCTCGTCCCGCGATATCTTCTCCATTTTATCAATAATGCGCAGAACCTCCGCAGAAACCTCCCTCAGGCCGATGCCCTCGAAGAACCCATTCAGTACCAGTCGGTTATTAATTCGAATCGTGAACTCACCAAAACCAAATTTATCAAAAATTTCATTAATAACGGCAGGAAATTCCGCATCTATAATGGAGCTATCGGAGCCAATCACATCAATGTCGCACTGATAAAACTCTCGGAAACGTCCCGCCTGAGCACGCTCAGCGCGATGAACTTTGCCGATATGATAGCGACGGAATGGAAACACCAAGTCGTTTTCGTGCTCTGCGGCGTAGCGAGCCAGTGGCACGGTCAAGTCAAAACGCAAGCTAAGATCATTGCGACCGCGAGTGAACCGATAGATTTGCTGCTCGGTTTCGCCGCCACCTTTTGCAAGGAGGACCTCGGATAGTTCAATATCTGGTGTGTCAATCGGTGAATAACCGTACTTTTCGTACGTGCTGCGGATAATATCCATTAGTCGATTAAACTCAATTTGATCACCAGGAAGATACTCTCCGAATCCGCTTGGTGTGCGTGGTGTAACCTTTGCCACTTATTGCTCCTATCTTGCGCGCTACTATTACTCTCATTAAACACTAGTCGGCCCCTGTTGCCTAGGCCTATGCTCGCCGCCGTGCACCCATTGCGACTCGAGCCGGGCTGATGACACTAGCCCTGATCTTCTTCGGCTTTACGATATGCCGCGGCTTCGCGGAGTGCAATCTCAACAGCTTCCTGCGGCGTGGACGCCCCAAATGCATACCTACGCTTGCGCTCGTCAAGATAGTTATCAGCTAACTTCTCACTCCAGCCGCCTACATTCTTCATGGCAATCATCGGGATGTCCGCTTGATAGGCGATCGCCATCTCGGTCAGCGTACCTGACCCGCCACTAACTGCGATGACCGCATCGCATGACAGGACGAGCACCGTCTCGCGCCCTCCACCGCGCTCTAGCCCTGACGCAACGATAAAATCCGCTTCGTTCCGCTCCCATACCCTTTTACCCTTTCCGTACGTAATGCCAACCGTTAAGCCTCCTGCCGATTTTGCCCCCCGACAGGCTGCCGTTGAAAGCGAGTCACTATCTTTCTCGGCTCCAAATACGAGTGTTGCTCCATTCTTTGCAATCAATACACCAATCTCTTCTGCCAGCTTCTCAACACTATCACCATAGCCTAAGTCGGCCGCTGACCCCATTACGCCGATTTGTAGTTGTCTCATACTGTTCCTTTCGTCAAACTGCTACTAGTATACAGTGCACCTTCACATATATCCTACATCTTCCGCCTCGATCACGGCCATATTCTCATGGGGTCGTTGAGATTCTGTAGCTTCGGTGGTATAATCAAGAACGTCTTGGGGTGTCGCCAAGTGGTAAGGCACTGGGTTCTGGTTCCAGCATTCGGGGGTTCGAATCCCTCCACCCCAGCCAAATTAAACGTCGGTGCGGCTGCACCGACGTTTAATTTGGACATAACATCTATCTAGCTATTCACGCAGTGCAGCAATGGCCCACAACGCCCTGCTATACTATGCGTATGAATAATTCATCATCAAAGTTGATGCCCTTACCACTTTGGCTCTACCTCGTCGGGTTGATATTCTTCATCTATCTATTTGTAGCCATCTGGGGCTTTTCAGCAGAGAATTCGAGCAACCTCATACTATCCGGCATGTACCTCGTCAATTTTGGCGTCCACGAAGTCTCACACATTATATTATTCTTCCTGCCAGCCATCTACGTAGCCGCCGCAGGCTCGGTCGGCGAGGTGGGCTTTACTGTACTCGTACTAGCCGCCACACTCAAAACAAAGTCGTATTTTGCAGCAGTCTTTGCTGGCCTATGGGTCATGCTGGGCCTGATGAGTGCCGGCCGATATATGGCGGATGCTCGCACCCAAATCCTGCCCCTCATAGGGCCCGGAGAAACTGTTCAGCATGACTGGCACTATGTATTCTCGCAACTCGGCTGGCTTAACGCCGACACCACAATCGGAGGCAGCGTACAAGCTGTCGGAATAGTTGTCGGCGTACTCAGCCTACTTTTTGGTGCGTACCTGATCGCGCTGAAGCTCTATAAGTCCACCGCTGTCAAGAACTAGTCGGTGAAGCGTCACCCACTGCGCCAGAGTAAGCTCAGAGGGTTTTCGCTCTGGCGATACCCCCACGCTCGCACGTGGCAGCTTAGCGAACACCTTAGGATCATGGAAGCTCTGCTCAATGAGGGTTCTATACAACGGCATATCTTTCTGGGGCAGCAGCTGCCCTGCACGACGAGTCATTGCGAGCAGTACTGTGTCAACATTTGGATGTGGCCAGTAGTCGGTCCGACGCAATTCCCTCAATATCTTCACGTCGTACAAAGGCCCAACAATCATGCCAAGTGCACCAGTAAAGTGACTATCACTTTGTACCAGTTTTTTTGCGAACTGCTTTTGAACTATTAAATATATCGCATCTGGCGGATTATCTGCTTCTGTCAGTCGGCGTACAATCTGTGAGCTCAGATGAAACGGAATGTTAGAGAATACCTTATACTTGCTCGTTGGTAGCTCCATGGTCAGAAAGTCGCCGACGACTACCACTACATTGTCTAAACGAGTCATATTATCGCGTAGTTTCGCAGCTGCGCCTGGTTCATATTCCACCGCAATCACTTTCCCTGCGCGCGCCGCTAGTGCACTCGCAATCACACCGCTACCCGCACCAATATCGTACACGATATCATCGCGGGTTATCGAGGTCTTGCGCACAAGCTGCGCCACGAAACCAGGGTTTCGTAAAAAATACTGTGAATATTCAGCAAGTCGTTTCATATTATTTCCGTTTTGGCAGTTCGCGCACCACCAACACCGCGCTCCAAAGCAATAAACTGGCGAAAGCCACCAGCCACCAACCGTTCATGGTCGGGATTGTTGCTCCAAGCAGCCCAGAATTTATGCCATCACTCGCGACAATATTTGATACAATCGCCACAAGTAGCCATAGGATAGGCACAGCAAATACAGCGAGTCTGCTAATTTGACGGGGCGCCGCACTGAATTTCATGCTCAGCAAATACGGCAACGCAAGCACCTCGAGGAGTGGCAACAAAGCAGCTATTATAACGACAGTCGCCTCACCGCCCGCAAATCCATACCCCGCAACGACATCCCCAAAATCCTCATACGAGAATAGCTGCGCGACAGCCATCACAAGGTACACACAAGCAAGCGTAAACCCTCGCCAATACGCGGCGTTTTTGTAAAATTCCGCTGGAAATATATCAATGATTTGCTGCTTCATACCCCTAGTATAAGGCTTCTAAAGATTTTTTTACATTTTTTACAGAAACGCTTGCGTTAAAGAAACATAAGGTGTATTGTACTGATAGCGAAGTTACAAAAACAAACACACCAAAAAAACTTGTAGCATCTCGCTCTACGATATATCCACCACAACATATCTTTGAAATACCCCACATCTCGTGGGGTATTTCGCTGATGTCAGGAGTTATTCTGCGCGTTTACTGTTTTGTGCCCGCCAGGCGGCGATATCAGCGTGATGACCGCTGAGTAGTACGGATGGCACCTTACGGCCATTCCAGTCCTCTGGACGTGTATATTGTGGGAATTCAAGCGTCTCTCCATCACTGAAGCTCTCAATGCTGGCGCTTTCCGCCCCACCCAGTACACCGGGGATTAGACGTACGATACTATCAATAATTGTCATCGCGGGCAATTCGCCGCCCGTCAGCACGTAATCACCGACGCTTAGCTCGGCATCGATCAGCTCCAGTATACGCTCGTCATAGCCCTCGTAACGCCCGCACACAAATATATAGCCCTGCTCTGCCTCGCTGTACTCCTGTGCCATTGACTGCTTCCAGCGCTGCCCCCGTGGAGTCATTAGCAATACCTTCGCTTGGGGATCATTCTGCTTTGCCGCTGTGATTGCGTTCCATAGTGGCTCCACCATCAGCAACATGCCGTCACCGCCACCATAGGGCGTATCGTCAACTTGTCGGCGCGGGCCCAGGCCGTATTCGCGTAAATCAACCGTCGACAGCTCCACAATACCGTCTTTTTGGGCCTTCCACATCATAGAATTGCCAAATACACCCTTAAACATGTCGGGAAATAAGGTGACTACTTGAAATTTTCTCATCTGTTATAGTATCGCATGTATTGACTTTTTTGTCTATATATGCTAATATGTCGTTAGCTTTCGACACATTCCAGTCGACTGCGTCCCTACGAACAAGGAGAAAAGATGCTCAATGCAGTCCTGGAGTACTGCTCACCAACGATGACCACACTCGCACTCCTGAGCAAGGAGCCCGACGAGAACGGGGTGATCGCACTCATCTTCAACTACATCCCGACGTGGAAGCGGCCCCTGCTCAGGCTCCAGATCAAGAGGAACTTCCTCGTCAAGACGAAGAAGAAGGTCGAGGTACACTTCGACCGACTGATCATGCCTGGCGAGCCCCTCGCAACAGGCATACGCCTTGTGCCGCGGGCCTAAGCCCTAAGCCCACCAAAAACTGCTTTGCCGAATTGGCTCGATCTGATTGAGAGACCTCGTTTCTCTCGGGTCGCCACAAACCCAATTCAGACGAGCCAATCGGTGGGCTATTTTCGTGCCCGAAATATGGTATTATATAAGCACATGGGTGAGGATTTTCAATCAACAACTACCAACGTAAGTGGGGTTACGGATGCGGAACGGCTTGAAGCTAGCACGCGACAAGTTTTCATTGCGCCCGTACATGATGACGTGGTCGCAGATGATTTGCCCGATGAGGTTATCGTCACCCGCCACCTCGTACAGCCACCAATCGGCAATATTCCTACCGACTCCGAATTAACCACTTCATCATCCGCACAGCAACACATCGACCAAAAAAATCACCGTTTTGCCCTGACTGTTAGCTTAGTCACGGTAGCTATCGTCAGTGGCGTATCGCTCGTCGCCTACCTGACTGTCGCGCACCTTAGTTAACCCATCAATTTGCAGCCACCAAAAAACCCACTCTAATTTTGGAGTGGGTTTCTTAGACATATAAGGCTCTCAAACCTTGTGGTTTGCTCGCATGAGCTGGTTCAGTGTTCTCGCATTGAACTGTTTATGATTATATATCGAGGTCGTCTAGTTCCGCAAGCTCTTTGCGAGACTTTTTTGCGAAGTCCGATTCTTCAGGTTCGTCGTTATCCACACTTACAGCGGTTGAATTATCCACAACGTCTACTATTTCGCCATCTTCGGTCGCCGCGTCATCGCTTGAAATAACAGTTGATTCGTCAGGATTGTCGTTATTGACGATCTTTAAGTTGTACCTCGCAGCGTTTTTTGTCCCAAGCGCACGAAGCAACGTGCGCAAGCTTTGCGCCGTAACGCCACGCCGGCCAATCACTCGGCCAAGATCTTCTGGGTTTACGGTCAGTGTGAGTAGCACACCTTTTTCGTCAACAATGCGGTCAACGATAACGTCGTCCGGGTTGCCGACAAGTGATTTTACGATATATTCTACGAATTGCTGGTCAATAGTTGACATGCCCACTGGTCTCCTTTTCTGTCTCTCTGTTAGTATCGTACGCCTTTATTGTATCACGGTTTTACATTTCTCAGAATTGCGCGTTATATAGCTAAAACCCCCGGCATCGCCAGGGGTTAAAAATATACAGCGAATTGATTATTCAGCCGCGACTTCTGCTAGCGCTTCGGCTGCAGGTGCTTCAACAACTTCTTCTTTCGGCTGGTTTTTGCGTAGCTTTTCAGCATTGCGAATAGGCTTCTGTTTGTCCTCAGATGCTTGTTTGACCCATTTTGGAAGCTTCACGCCTGCTGTCTTAAGGAGCTTAACGACACGTGGAGTTGGCTGTGCGCCGTTGTCAAGGAACTTCTGCGCTTCCTCAACCTGAACATTTGCTTCTTTTGTGTGTGGGTTGTAGCTACCAACATAGGCAACAACACGTCCACTGCTAGGATGGCGCTGTGACTCTTGCACGGCGAGGCGATAAACTGGATATCCCTTGCGGCCAAGGCGTTGCAAACGAATTGCGAGCATAAAATCTAATTTTCCTTCTTTATTACTTCACTTATAGGTTGTTTTTTACTTCTGTACCATTTTACACTTTTTTTACAGTAGTGTCAATCTGTTATTTGCTTTGACGCTTTTCATACGTCTGCAGGGCGGCACGGGCGGCTTCTTGCTGCGCATTCTGCTTACTAGGCCCAACACCTTTGCCCATAAGCTGTCCATTGACATATGCTCCCAGTGTAAACACTTTGTCGTGATCCGGGCCAACCTCTTCGATAACTTTATATAGTGGTGTCGCACCATCAACTCGCTGGCTGACTTCCTGTAGGTGGCTCTTCGGGTCGCGCCACGTGCCTTCGTTCAGAATAACCTCAAGCTTACTGATGATGTGCGTGTGAATGAACACACTGGCGGCATCGTAGCCTTGGTCGAGATAGATTGATCCGATGGTAGCCTCGAACGCGTTTGCCAGTATCTGTAGTCGAGCACGTGGAGTGCCGTTCTTTTCACCCCTACTCATACGGACAAGTGACTCGTACCCTAGTTTGTCACCTGCTGCACCGATACTTTCCGTGCGCACCAAAGCAGCACGCCAACTGGTCAATATACCTTCTGGCTCGGTAAAGGTCCTGAACAAATAGTCAGTTACAACCAGCTCGAGCACAGCGTCACCTAGGAATTCCAGTCGTTCATTGTGGTCGGTCACGCTTTTTTTGTGCTCATTCACATAGCTACGGTGCGTCAATGCCGTAATAAGTAGCTGAATATCCTTAAATTCAAACCCGAGCTTTTCGCGCGCAAAATCTTGGTAAGGGCCGATGGGCATCCCTGTCATTTATAGTTTCTCCTGCCGAATCCGCTTCATAGCGAGCAGCATTAATTTACCAATGTCTTCATATTCAATCAGGTCGAGCGCCTCACTAAACGGAAACCACCTGATTCCGTTCATCCATTCTTCTTTTTGGATTTCGTTACCATCAGAACGGACTCGTACCAAATAAATCTGGGTCGTCATGAGCACGAGCCGGTCGATACGGCGGTATCGAAAGTGGATCTTGCCCAACCATCCCAACATATCAAGCTGGTGCAAGCCGGTTTCTTCGCCAATTTCACGGCGGGCAGTGTCGACAGCCTTCTCGCCGTCTTCAATGTGCCCTTTAGGAATCGTCCAACGGTCCTTAGCGTCCTGAATCAACAGGATCTCGATGCCATCTTTCCCGTGGCGAAATACGATGCCACCACTCGTGGGTTCGCGGACGATTTCCTGAATTGAAGCCTTTGGTTTAAAATATTTCTTGAATTTATCAAGCTTCGGCGCTGGCATTGTCTGGTTTCTCCTCCACAAGCGTCCTAAATGCAGTGCCGAGCACTCCATTTATAAACTTGCTTGAGTTATCAGAACCAAATGCTTTGGCGAGTTCAACAGCTTCGTTGATAGCGACCTTCGGCGGTACTTTATCACCACGGAAGAGTAGTTCATACAAGCCCAGCCGCAATACAGTACGATCAATACGAGAAATCTGCTCAATCGGCCATTCTGGCGCAATTGGTTGAATCTTTGCATCGAGACCCGGCTGCTCTTGCACAACGCCAGTCACTAAATCTTTCACGAAATCAGTGTCATCAATCGCCGTTTCGTATCGCTCTAGGTTACGAGTCAGTACTTCGTCGGCGTCCACAGAAGTATCGCCTGCCTGCAAGCGGAACTCATACTCATACAGAGTTTGAAGTGCGACGATGCGTCCTAAGTGACGGTTACTTGCCATTGTCTCTTGGTTCTTTCTTTGTTAATATCCACCCTAACAGAGGTAGACGTGCTACTTCTTGGTAACGGTTTCTTTTTTGACTGCTTTAAGCTTTTTGCCAGTTTCGTTCTTGGTTGTCTTAACCTTGACAGGTGATTTTGCGTTCACACGACGTGCGAGCTCAAGTACAAGGTGGCTGCGGCGTAGACCGGTTTTGCGCGGGCTCGACTGCTTCTTTGGCTGTGCCATGAAATGTTCTCCTTTTTCGGATTCTAATAAAACTTAGTGTTATTATACCTCAGTTTGACTGGCAACTCAATACATTGACAAATATTAGTTATAGCGCTTATGTATATTGACTTATAGTAATACTTATGCTATAATGTTATTGTTAGGCACTTCGTCTAACCCTCGTACTTCCCCAATCCGAAGGAAAACATGTTCACGAACATCGTCATCACCCTGGCCTTCCTCGCCCTCGAGTTCGGCGTACTGCACCTGTGCTACAGGTACAACACCCCTCTCGCGCGGCGACAGTACTCGGTCGCCGTCTTCGGAGCAATGGCGCTCCTCAGCCTCGGCAGCTACTGGTTGTCGCCCATCCGTGGCGCCGACTTCGTAGGTGATGTGCTGATGCCCAACCTGTGGCTCGGATGGATCAACATGATCCTCCTGGCCCTCTACATGATCGCCCTGGTCATCCGGGGCATCAAGAAGTACGGGCTCACCCCCGCCTCATTGTAGGCGGGGGTTTCCCCTTTTTGAGGCCAGGTTAGGCAACAATGCTGACGAGTTTGCCGGTAATGTAGATGACTTTCTTCGGTTCGCTAACAACAAATTTCTTTACATTTTCGTCCGCAAGGGCGAGCTTTTTAATTTCATCTTCGGCCGTATCTTTTGCCACGTCCAGTTTCGCGCGCAACTTACCATTAACTTGCACGATGATTGTCATCGTATCACCGGTTAGATACTGCTTATCCCATTGTGGCCAGCTGTCCTTTTGGGCGCTGGTTTCGTGGCCAAGGTCATGCCACAGCTCATCGGCCATATGTGGGGCAAACGGCGCCACAAGCGCGACCAAACTGTCCAGCGCAAACTGCCAGCTATTGCCGCCAGCAAACCCCTTTGCCTTGAGAGCATACAAGCCGTTGGTGCATTCCATCATGGCGGCGATTGCCGTATTATACTTTTGGTCTTCTAGGTCGGCAGTTACTTTACGAATAGCCGGGTGGATCGTTCGCAGCACCTCAACGTTCTGTTCGTCATCGTGCCCAGCCTCTAGAAATTCCTGTACCAAGTTCCATATGCGATTGAGGAAACGATAGGTTCCGGGCACTCCCTGTGGGTCCCAACGAGCCCAGACGTCGAGCGGTGCAGCGAACATCAGGTAGGTACGAAGCGAATCGGCGCCATAGCCGCTGTTGATGATTTCGAGCGGATCAACACCATTACCCTTGCTCTTACTAAACATCGTTCCATCACTCGCAGTCACTTTACCGTTAAACAGGAACTTCTTGAACGGCTCCGGGTTTTCTACGAGACCCTGGTGCCAGAAGAACCTGGTCATAAAGCGCGCATACATCATGTGCGCAGTGGCGTGATCACCACCGTTATAGAAATCAATCGGCATCCACTTGTTTGCAATCGCACTATCAAAGATGCGAGATTCATTGGCGCCGTCCAGGTAGCGCAGGAAGTACCAGCTACTGCAGATGTACGTGTCGAGCGTATCAGTTTCGCGCGTTGCAGGGCCGCCACAGGTCGGACATGTCGTATTCATCCACTCTGTCGCTCGTGCGAGCGCACTTCGCCCGTCGCCACTCGGCGCAAAATCGTCAAGCAAAGGCAGCTCAACAGGTAGTTGCTCGTCAGGAACAAGCACGGTGCCGTCTTTTTCGCAGTGAATAATCGGAATTGGCGCACCCCAGTATCGCTGACGACTCACGCTCCAGTCGCGGACTTTATAGGTCGTTTTGGCTGCGCCCCGCTGTTCTTGCTCGAGCCATGCCACAATCTCTTCGCGGGCATCGCTGCTCGCCATGCCGTCATAGTGGCCACTATTCATTAGTGGTCCCTCGCCGTGATAACACTGCTCGGCTACATCATGCGGCTTAGTCACTACTTCGATAATCGGTAGGTTGAACTTCTCGGCAAATTCAAAGTCACGCTCGTCGTGCGCCGGCACTGCCATAATTGCACCCGTGCCGTAACCGCTCAGCACATAGTCGGCCACCCATATAGGTACCTTCGCACCGGTCGCAGGATTAATCGCATACGAACCAGTTGCAATACCCGTCTTTTCTTTCGTTTCCTGGCGTTCTAGCTCACTCTTCTTCAAGCTATCTTTCACATACGCCATCACTGCGTCGCGGGTGCCGTCATTCACCAATTGCTCCACCAGTTCGTGCTCTGGGGCAATTACAAGGAACGTCGCACCAAACAACGTGTCGGGGCGAGTCGTAAACACCGTAACAGCGTCATCGCGACCATCGAGAGCGAATTCCACCTCTGCGCCAACGCTTTTACCAATCCAGTTCTTCTGTGCGGCCTTTACTACTTCACTCCAGTCAAGCGCATCTGTCGCCTCGAGCATTTCATCGGCATACTCAGTAACCTTAAAGAACCACTGCTTCACTTCTTTTTTGGCGACTTCAGGGTCATCAACGCTATCATGCCGCCAGCATTTTCCATCAATCACTTGCTCATTAGCAAGCACGGTTTGGCACTTTGTACACCACCACTGCATACGTGAATCCTGGTATGCCAGGCCCGCCCGATACATTTCACTAAATATCCACTGCGTCCATTTGTAATAGACGGGCAAATGCGTACTGATTTCCTTGCTCCAGTCGTTACTCCAGCCCATCGCTTTGTACTGCGTATGATAGCTAGGAATAATCTTTGCCATACTTTCCTGGGGCGAAATACCGCTTTTAATGGCAAAGTTTTCGGCCGGTAGTCCAAATGCATCCCAGCCTACAGGGTGATAACTCTCGTATCCTTGCTGTCGCTTAAATCGTGCCATCACGTCACTAATGGTATAGTTCATCGCATGCCCAATGTGGATACCAGCCCCACTAGGGTAGTTAAACATGCTCATGGCGATGTATTTTTGCTTATCGGACGATAGGTCCGCACGGTAAACCTGTTGTTCATCCCAGGCTTGCTGCCACTTTGGCTCAATTTCAGTTGGATTATAGCGCTTCATTAGCTACTAGTATAGCAAACTCTACCCCTATCGTTAAGGGTGCCTACTGCATCAGTGCGGCATTAGCTGTAGCGTTCAAAGTATGCGTCTTTTTGCTTCTGCCAGCTCGGTGATTGCCGGACCAGTTGCACATCTTCGCTCATATCACATAATATCTTGACTGTTTCTTCTAGGAATATCGTGTTTTGTGAACCTTTAGCCAAAATCACTGCACCATCTTGGGTAATAGAGCGGACAAACTCGCCTGCGGTTATTGCGTTCGACGCGATATGCACTTGGCAGCCGCGACTCCTTGCGACTGGCGCGAGGAACTTTTCGCAATCCGGCCCCACCAGTACCACCCAGCTTAGTAGGCTCGGATCACAAAGCGCTCCTAGCTTTTCGTGCTCCACCTGGCTACTTGCCCCAAGCTCTCGCATGTCACCGAGCACGGCAATACGCTGGGGCGCTTCTGTAAAACTATAGAGTGTTTGGAGTGCAGCGGCTGCAGCGGCGGGACTGGAATTATACGTATCATCAATGATAGTCGTGCCCTGAATACCGCGCAGTACATTCATCCGCCCCGGTACCGGGCGTATCAGGCTAAGCCCTGACACGATGTCTTGATCTGTTAGGCCAAGGAGCATACCCACAGCCACGGCGCCCATCACTGGCCGCAAGCTATGCTCGCCTACCACCTTAATCGTGGCATCGAAGGGCTCATGGTTCACCGCAATAATCGAACCTCTATATCCTTCGTCCACAGTAAAGTCTTGCTGCTCGAACCGATATTCAGCGGCTCCCGTGGTGCCATAGGTGCTGAAATTAGGGTTCGTTTCATAATCAGCGAACCGGCCCTCTACGTCATCGCGATTAATCAGCACATACTTCGCGTAAGCGCTCACTGCCATCTCCTCCTTCGCAACGGCTTCGATGGTTCCAAAAAACTCCATGTGTTCAGGAGTAATCGCCGTCACAAGCGCGATATCTGGCACAAGGTATTTGCCAAAAGCTGCTATCTCGCCCGGCTTATCCGTACCAAGTTCCTGCACAATCACATCGACATCAGTCGGCTGCTTGATACGGAGCCGTGCTGCGCGGAAAACAGTCAGCCATATGAATGGATTACGAATATTATCTGGAAAGTCGATGCCCAAAATAGCCAGTGGCGCTGAAATATCCGAGTTGTGGTTGCCGTCGTGCATGCGAATCCGGTAACGGCGTGACAGCAAATCAGCAACAGCCCGCTTAGTGCTCGTTTTGCCGACGCTTCCTACTACTGCAACCAACTTTACTTCTGGGTGTTTCGCAAAGTATTTCCGAACATAGCGTTCAAGCTTTTTTTGTATGAACAATTTGAACATAGTCCCATCATACCGCATATGCTCACAACTCGGAAGCCGCGGCACGCTTCTGCGCGATATCACTCACCACTTCTATGCAAAACGCTTCGATAAGCGCTTCGAGTTCAGCGTTAAGAGGGCAATCCGGCACGCGTTTTTTTGCCACCTGCAATACTGACGTATACCACCATAGCTGCTCAAGCGGCTGCAAGTTAAAATGTTGCCAGAATTCGCTTCCGTATCTTTGATGGTTCCGGATCATATCTGTCAGGTTGCTAACTTTATCGGCCAGCGCGATTATCACCGAACCGTCACCGGCTTCAAATTCCAGACGGGTTAGGTAAGCGGTGTTTCGATCGTGCCAGTTCTCAATGTCATCGTTTTTTGAAACTCCCCAGACCAAAAAAGCAACGTTTGATCCGAACTCAGCTTCGAGCTCCTCGAACGTCACCGGAGTATCCTCAACGGTATCGTGTAAAACTGCTGCAATTTGCGTGTCCGGGTCGTCAGTAACGGCACGTACACGTTCCATCACGTCGAACGGATGCACAATGTACGGCTGCAGCTCTGCTTTTCGTAGTTGATTCTCATGTGCTTTGGCGGCGAAGTTCATCGCCACCCACAGGGGCTCCTCGTAGCGCTCAATAATTGGTAGTGTGTGGAGGTGGTCATGCTTGGGCATGTGCTTTTCCTTTCTTTTACCGCTGAGTTATAAAAAACGGCCAGCGAATTAATAGATAATTCGTAGCCGCAATGGTCGCTTATTGTAAAGCCGCTGTCCTACATACTCAGTATGCGCCTGCGATGTCTGCAATGCAAGTGCACTTTTGCACGAAGTACCGGGCGACTGTAAACATTTTCATAGTCAAACGGCTCATATGCGGTTATGATGAGGACAAAAGGAGTTATATGATAGCAAGTATTATTTATGCAATTGGTGGTTTTATAGAAGCACTTGTTGGTTTACGGTTCGTACTACGGCTCGTAGGGGCAAACCCTGACAATGCGCTTGTCAGCTGGATTTATGCATGGAGCACACCGTTCGTTGCGCCATTTTCGGGTATTTTCGGCCAAGACGCCACTATTGTTAGTGGCGTAGGTGCCGTGACGACAAGCGTGTTCGATTGGACCGCCCTCGTCGCGCTGATCGTCATTGGTATCGTCGTGGGGATTATTGGCTCCTTGCTTGGCCGTCACTACGCAGTACGATAATCCACGCTAACACTTGAAATTCAGCACCAAATCCCGTATACTTTCTCATTGACGCGGGTATAGCTCAGTTGTTAGAGTGAGAACCTTCAGCGAAGGTTCGCAAGGCAACGTCACAAATGAACTCGTTCATTTGCCTGACTTGCGGGGTCGCGGAACGTGACCAAACTTGCCAGGCCAAGGATGCTTCTAACAAGTGCGGTATAATCGTGAAGTAAATTCATTTTACATATGCGGGTATAGCTCAGTTGTTAGAGCGCATCCTTGCCAAGGATGAGGCCACGAGTTAGAGTCTCGTTACCCGCACCAACGTCTTTATTTTAAAACACACCCAGGTGGGTGTGTTTTGCTTTACAAATAACCAGTCCCTGGAGACCACTCGCCCCCACTACGCGAGCGAATTAAGGTAGTCACGAACTTCGCGGAACGGCTTCATGACTTCAGCATATGTCAATTCATTTGTCGCCTGGTCCATTTCGGCGCGAGTTATTTCGTATCCGTCGTTGACAAATATCTTGTCCCATCCGAATCCATTCTCGCCACGTGGGTGCTCGGCAATTGTACCTTTGGCACGAGATTGGAAATAGCGGAACGACTCTCCGTCGTAATACCCAAAGGTACATATTGCTTCAGCCTTGCGGCTAGTAAAGCCGTCGAGCATGCGGCAACATGCTTCAGCGCCAGCCTGATCGATAAACCATTTAATATACGGACCAGGAAGTCCGTTCAGCGCATCAAAGCTTAGGCTGACGTCCTCTACCAGTACGGGGGCACCGACAACGGCATACGCCTGCTGAAGTTTATGCTCAAGCAGCCGCTCTGGGTCAGTTTCCTGGATTTCGTCCAGCTCCACTTTCTGATGCTCGAGGGCTATTCCAAGTTGTCGAGACAAGTAGTCTGCTTTGTCTTTATTGCCAGTGATAAATACGGGTAGTGTTGCCATGCTTTCTCCTATTTTGACTAGTATACCAAATTATGCCTACACTCCGGTAGATTAATATAAAACTATAGACATTAATGCGGTTAAGTGATATAGTATGTAAAACTAACGGTTGCCTTAAGTACGGTCATTACTAGGACGCTACGTCCAGCAATAAACCTTTCTCTACTGCACATTGTAACGCACTTTTAAAGCCGAGGCACTGCCTCGGCTTGTTGTTTATGCGAGTAACAACTTCGTCTATCTCCGCTTGGCTCACTGTGCTAAAGCCACTGCCCTTAGGGAAGTAATGTCGGAGCATTTTGTCAGCATTCTCTACGCCACCCTTCTGCCAACTGGAGTATGGGCCTGTAAAGAAGTCGGGCGCACCCGTCTTCTTAGTAATGAGCTCGTGCTGTTTGTTCTCGATGCCGTTGTCGGTTGTCATGGTTCGTATGCGTAGATCTCTGGCTAGTCTAACTATTGCTTGAGCATACGGATCGGGCCTAAGGGTTAGAGCGAGTCTTGCTCTTACTGACCGCGTTGTCCTTTCTTGGAGCACTGCGAGCGCAGCTGCCATCTGGAGCTATATAGCCAAGCGTAAATCTGCGTAGTGCTGACATATGGCAGTGTAGTCTGCTGAGCTCTTAAATAGCCTGAGATTGCTCGCGGGCTTCAGTCGTATGGAGGAGCTAAGCGCTCAGCTACAAACAATCAGAGCGCTGGATACTTCTCAATCTTTTGCCACTGGCACCGTCGACTGCGTCTGGATACTCGGCTCTTCGCCTTAGCTTTCTTAGCGATATATTCACCAGCCACACTACTAAACTTGATCTCTCGGCTAATGGTACTCGGGCTTCGCCCGAGCACCTCCGCTATCTTACGTATGCTGTATCCTCTACCTTTAAGATCTCTATTTCGCTCCGCTCCGCGTCGCTCAAACCAATGTATTTCTTAGCCTGCATGTACCTATTTTAGTTGCTGAAATTTTAGTGAGTGTCCTAGTGTATTCCGTACTTTGTGGGTTGACAGTATCAGGCCGCAGGGGCGCTACCGAACCTGACTGATTGGCCCAACTAGCTCTTCCAATACATCTTCGAGCATAATAACGCCGACTGTCACGCCATCACTCGTTTGTACCTGTAAAATATGTGATTCGAGCGTTTTCATAAGGCCTAGCGCGCTCATGAGCGTAGATGCGGGAGTTACCACCCCAAGCGCGCGTACGCGGCTGGCAGAAAGCTTGGCTGTATAGGCGCGCGACGTAACACCCAAGATATCTTTGAGGTGTACATAGCCCTTAAACCCGCCCTTGCCGTTACTAATCGGAAAACGCGAAAAACCCGTTTGCACACTTAGCTGTTCAATGTCGTATGCCGTCGCGGCCGCAGGTGCCACAATCACATCTTTAGTCGGCAAAATAATACTTTCAATCGTGCGGTATTCGAAATCCAAACTTCCGCTCAGTCGATACTCTTCATCTTTTGTGATTAAGCCTTCTCGCTGTGATTCCTTCACGAACCCCGCAACCTCATCACGGGAAAAGCTTGAGCGTACTTCGCGGCGCGGCTTAAGGCCAAGCATTCGAACCACCCCATTCGAAATACCATTAAGCATCCCGATAACCGGTTTCATAATGCGCACAAAGCGGAAGAGCGGCGGTACCAAACGTAACGCGGCCTTTGTCGGGTCGGCCAGTGAAAGATTCTTTGGTATCATTTCACCAATTACCACGTGAATCGAAACCATCAACACCAGTGCAATCGACAGTGCAATCGGGTGCAACAAGTATTCCGGCATCCCCGTTGCTTCAAGTATAGGTTCGAGCGCATGAGCAACCAGCGGTTCGCTAATCGCACCAAAAATCAGGCTACATAGCGTTACCCCCAGCTGCCCCCCAGCAAGCGCCAGTGATACGTCATCCATCGCCTTCAACGAAATCCGCGCAGCTGCACTCCCCTTGAGCGCCAGTAGTTCAATTTGCGTCCTACGTGCCGACAGGAGCGCAAACTCAGCGCCGACAAAAAAAGCATTTCCAACGAGTGACAATACGGCGATAATAAGCGAATATTCGATACTCATACTATGCTCCATTCCTCCGAACTGGTCGCGATACGCTCATAATCAGTTCATCAACTCGTCGACCTTCCATTTTTTCTACCTTTAGGCGCACTTCGACGGTATTACCAGAGCGATCAATAGCCGCAATTGTAACCGCATCGCCTTTTTTCGGCACCCGCTCAAGTTCATGCATACACAGACCACCGATTGTTTCTACGTCGTCTTCTTCCGGAAGTGCGTACCCCAAGCTCTGGGCAATTTCATCGGGTCGCAACAGCCCCGAAACGTTCCATGTACGCGTCGCAATCTTTCGTATTACAGTGTCATCATCCGTATCATGCTCATCATACATATCACCCACCAGCTCCTCAAGTAGGTCTTCGATTGTCACCACGCCGTCAAATCCGCCAAACTCATCAACCACAACCGCAAGATGCGGCTTGCCTTTTTTCAGAATATTTAACAATGGGCCGAGTTCAATGGTAGAGGGCACGAATTGCGGTTCAATCATAAGGTCTTTTACCTGAACGTGCGCACGCTGGTCGCGTGCGACTTCCATTGCGTGCTTTATCCGCACCACGCCGACAATATTGTCGACAGTGCCCCGATACACAGGAAAACGCGAAAAACCTGTTCGCTTCGTTAGCTTACTAACGTACTCGGCAGTTTCCGTGTCTTTTACCGCCTTTACCTGCACGCGTGGCGTCATGATGTCGAGGGCTGTCAACTCACGGAAATTCAGGGAGCGTTCAAGCATGAGCGCAGTCTTTTTGGTAAGGGTCCCCTTTTCAGCAGAGCGACGCACGAGCGAGAGAAGCTCGTCTGCAGACCGCGCACTCGACAGCTCTTCCTGAGGAGATACGCCGCGCCAATGGAGAAACGCATTTGCGCTACCGTTGAGTACTTTAATGAGTGGCATGGCGACAGCAGTAAATGCGCGTAGTGGTAGTTGCAACGCGCGGAGCGTTGCAAGTGGGCTAATAATGGCTATATTTTTCGGGACAAGTTCACCGAATACCATGGTTATCGCTGTCGCTAAAGTGATTGCCAGTACCGTTGCAATACCGTGAATAGCCGCTTGGCTAATCGCTGTCCACTCAAAGAAAGGAGTAATTAATCGCGCGATTGACGGTTCGGCTAAATAACCAATACCAAGGTTCGTCACGGTAATTCCAATCTGGACACTCGACAGCTGCGTCGACAGCGAGCGCAACGCGTGCAAAATACCCACCGCACTACCGTCCCCAGACTCCGCAAGCTTCTCTACTGTCGAGCGATTGACTGCAAGCAACGCAAATTCAACAGCAACAAATGCGCCGCACACCAGAACAAGGATTATCGACAACAACAAAAACCACAATTCAGTCATACGAAGCGGTTTACGTTAATTTTGTATTCATAATAATTACTTATACTATAGCATGGTTACGGCTTGTTGTATAGCATATACACGTTGCCCTATCGCCCTACGGACGCTTCTCAACACGGTCTATGTCTGCATGATTCATACCATAATGATGGGCGATTTCGTGCCAGAGTGTCCGCTTGATACTTGCACGTAATGCATCGTCACTCCCCGATATCGATACAAGCGGATGCTTGAAAAGCGTAATTTTGTCAGGCAACACGAATTGATAGCCTGCCCCTCGCTGCGTTAGCGGCACGCCCTCATACAACCCGAGCAACAAATGCCCGTGACGCACACCCTGGCGAGTGAGTTGCTCGGCGCTTGGTTCATCTGCCATTACAACGGCAACGTTATTAAGATTGCGTATGTACTGCTGCGGCAGCTCGTTCATCGCTGCCGTAATGAGTTCATCGAATTGCTGATCGCTTAATTCCATTATTCTTCCGAGAAGTCACATACAGAATAATCGTACAATTCGTCGTACGTAACTTTACCGATTAAGTCGGCTTTTGCTGCGACTTTCTGCTGACGACACTCGTCTGACTTTTGACTCGCAACTCGAGCACGCTCTTCCTTTACTTTAGCGGCCGCCTGGCGCTCTTTAGCTTGCTGTTGCTGATAATACGCATACCCGGCCGTTCCTATCATAAAAAAGACCACAAGCCCGGCAAACAGCGCATAGTGAACACGCGTCGGCCGCCAAATAAACGCAACCTTTCGGCGTTGCTTCGGTGCGGCATTCATTTTACGTTCGAGTAGTAAAGAGGTGCGCGAAAGCGCCATGGCTTTTTTGCCAATACGTCGACGATTTACCCGGTATTGCCCGGTCATTTGTCCCCCTCGCTGCATTATCATTATCATATCAATCGCAGCGACCCGAAGCAAGCCCAACCCACTGGTATCAGCGTACGAGCTAAGTCCGCATAAATAACCTGCGTCGATCGGCTGAACTATCATCGAACTACACTCTGTGTGTGCGTTGAACATCTTGGCCCAACAAACCCTCGCCCTTGATACTTTGCCCTAACTCTAGTAAAATACAAATACCGTTCTGGCTCTTTAGCTCAGTTGGTAGAGCAGCGGCCTGAAGAGCCGCGTGTCCCCAGTTCAAGTCTGGGAGGAGCCACCAAGTAAACATCTCACCGTTCGGTGGGATTTTTGCTATAAGTAACTTAGCCGTCGTGTGCTTAGTATCGCAAGGCCAACGACTTAGCACGATTCGCACCCAGGAGTATTGCTCATAAGCCCTCCATTCTTTGGTATAATAGTCTCTAGCGCGGGTATCGTATAACGGCTATTATGCTACCTTCCCAAGGTAGAAACGAGAGTTCGACTCTCTCTACCCGCACCAAATCGGAACTAGAACGGAAATTGTGGCGCGAATGTGCCGCTTTTTCTTTAGCCGCGCCGCCTGTCCGCCGCATGAGGACACATCCCACCAGCCGTCCCCTTTGCCTTTTTCTGAGATTTCCCCCGCCGAATTTATTTTTTAGCTGAAAAGGGATTGGCGGGTGGGTGCGGTGTCGCTTTAGCGACATTGGCAGGTCGCTATATTTACTAGATATAGTGCGTATTTTCGATGTTCTTGACGGATATGATATTATGAATATGAGGTAGATGGTATCTTGTACCTTGCAAATAGCAATAATTAAAGGGAGGGCGTATGAAAATATTAAAAAATAAACTCATTGGCGCAGTCGTAGCGATAGCTGCACTGTGTTTATTCCCGACGAGTAGTGCGTTTGCAGCGACACCGCTTTTCGGATACAAATATCAAAATGGCGTAGGAAGCATAAACGCCTGGATCAATTACGGATCGGGTGTTGGATACTGGCAAACTTATATCAACGGAGCAACAAATAATTGGATGTACACAGGCTGGGCGAACCCAGTCTATATTAATTATGTGAGCAGTAATTATGGCTCCAATTTGGATTTTCACCAGAATAATAATGCTTATTTCATGTCCCCTCCTGGTACAGTTACTCTCGCATGGACTAGGTTCTTCAATGGCAGTGGAATTGAAATCTACCCATGGAACGCAAACTGGTATTACGCAGAAGTCCATATTAATAATGATGCCTATAGGGATCCTGGCTTTTCTAATAGCCAAGCACAAGGCACTACAACTCACGAAGTTGGTCATGCTCTCGGCCTCGCTCACTACAATACTAATCCCTATAGCATAATGTGCCAGACGTACCCTGGCCCGGGTGTTCCGGGCAGAGCCGTACAGACCGTTCAAAAAGTTGATAATGACGCGATAAATAGCCTGTATTAATAAAAGGAAGGAAGTCATGGACATGGTAAAAAATACTAACCAAAAAATGAGTAAGCCAAAGATATACACGCTCGCAATTGCAGTTGTGCTGGCAGTGGGTGGAGTCGCGTCATACGTGTTAATCTCATCTCATACCGCAAATGACCAGACGAATAAGAGGGGGCAAGTTGTGGTGGCGCAGCAAGGAGATAGAGAGTATAACGCATATGCAAGCATTTCTGACAGTGACATTCAACGCACAGGAAGTGATGTTGACTTTATGTGGAAGCCTGAGCTATATCCCATTGTGGCACTAGTTCATATTGATTCGATTGATGGTGGGCGAACGTACAGTCCGGTTTATGAGCAATATGTCGCTCCGCATACCTATGGCAAGATGACTGTTAAAGAAGCATACCGTGGCGATGTAAAGCTCGGACAAGAATTGAACTACGCGCGTCTTGGTGGAACAGTGACGTATGAAGACTACTGGAAGAGTCTGAATAAACAGCAGCAAGATAAGATTCTTCACTTGAATAATGGTAAGCAACCTGCCCACAAAAAATATGTTAAGGCCACAATCTCCGATGACATTGATATAGAGTCGGGCAAGGACTATGTCGCTTTTATTTCGCCGCAATCTTCTAAGGACGGAAAAGTTACAGAATATATCATTGGCGGATACCAGCTCGGCCTTAGAGAAGTTAAGGGATCGGGTGCCGATGCTACAGTCCTCAATAATAGCACTAAGCAGTGGGATAAACTAGATAGTGTCATAAAACAAGACTAACTGCTTCCTATCTATCTAAGAGTAGCGTAGTAGATAAAAATACAAATAGAAATGAGCGGCACTAGCCGCTCATTTCTATTTAGTAGCCTTAGCCTCTAATTAAAGACACTAAACTCTTGCAGTCCGTCTCTTGTCATTTTTGAGTGGAATTAATTTGTGTTGACTTCCACCCACTAACATTCTTTTACGAGACCAAGCAGTTGTTCTGAGAGTTGCTCTAGTTCCTTGCTGGTAAGCTTATCAGTACTATACGGCCTGACGCCGAACGGCGTCTTCTCAGTATGATGCTCGATATTGTCAATATTGTCAATATTCTTGCCTCCTTGTAAAGCACTAATGATATTTGAAAGCGTGTCCTTGTTCTCAAGATCGGAGTTTTCGTATTTACTTAGATTCTTCTCATCTACTGAATTGTCAGTTTATTTTACTGTTTGGTTTGACTGCTTGCCTACAAAGTAGGCTGCGCCGAGGCATGTACCCACAAAAGCAGGCAGATAACGGCTCAGATTAATATAAGCTGTTGACTTGTCAATTGTTATTTTACTAGACATGTAGAATACTCTTTTTCGGATTATACGTTTCTATATTCCATATTATACAACTGTAGTTAATCACATAATCTACATGATAAGGAGGCGTAGCGCGTCGGCTACGCCGACTAGAGCCGCGCTGCCTCTGCCATTTATGGCAAGCGAACCACCCGCCAATCCCTTTTCAGCTAAAAAATAAATTCGGCGGGGGAAATCTCAGAAAAAGGCAAAGGGGGCGGCTGGTGGGGCGCGTCCAGCTTTGCTGGACAGACGGCGCGGCTCAGAGATTAGTTTTTGTGTTAAAATGGGTTCGAGCTTTGGAATACAGAGCCACCAATATAAAACCCCCACCGACGTGAGGGCTTTATATTATACAGCCAATAGTTAGGTTATTTGCGCTCGACAATGATTTTACATTCAGTCACAAGTGCAGCAATTGCCCCAATACCTGCAAGCGCAGGCACCAGCACAGCCCCAACAACCCCGACAGTCAAAGGCAACTCAACAATCGTCTCGTCATCCTTGCTTTTGATGACAATGCGTCGAACATTCCCTTCCGCGATTAGTTCTTTGACTTTTTTCAGGAGCCGTTCGCCGTCAACCACAAATTCTTCAGTATTCTTTTGTTCAGTCATTATGATTCCTTATTTGCTAAAAATATCTTTAAGATTCGTAAGTTCGCTCGGTAGAACAACCAGCGTCTTCTGGCTCGGCTCGACAGATATTTTTTCGAGGGTTTGCAGCGTACGGATATTGATACCCCCGGGAGTTTGCGAAAGCAACTTAGCCGCTTCCGAAACAGCCTGGGCTGCTTGCTTCTCTCCCTCGGCATTAATCACGACAGCGCGTCGCTCACGCTCTGCTTCTGCCTGCTTGGCCATTGCACGCTTCATGTCTTGCGGAAGCTCGATGTTCTGGACCTTTACGTTTTCAACGTCAATACCCCACTTGTCAGTCTCGGCGTCAACGATTGTTTTAATTTGCTGCGAAATCTCTTCGCGTTTTGCAAGCAAATCATCCAGATCGACGTTTCCCGTAACATCACGTAGTGCAGCCTGTGCAAACTGACTTGTTGCATAAATATAATTAGTGGTTTCGAGTATTGCCTTTTGCGCGTCGATAACACGGAAGTAAACGACCGCATCAACACCCACCGTAACATTATCTTTTGTAATGACTTCCTGTTTTGGTACGTCAATAGGAGTGCTGCGAACATCAACGCGACTCAACTTCTGAATGACAGGAAACACGTAGCGCAGACCCGGTTCGCGAATGCCGCTAAATTTACCAAGGGTAAGCACCACGCCTCGTTCGTACTGGTTAATTACCTTAATTCCACCGAGCAAAAAGATAGCCACAAATATAAACCCAGGGAAAATAAGTGTTGCTAGCGCTACGATAATTTCCATTTTTTCTCCTTATCTATTATATGTTCAGTATAGCACTGCGACTACTTTGCTGCGCTATCAATCAGTGCTTCTATGAGCTCTGGATAATGCATACCAGCAGCGCGCCAAAGTTTTGGATACATACTGATGTTCGTAAAACCAGGGAGTGTATTCACCTCCAGCAGATACGGAACCTTACCTTCAAGCAAATAATCCACGCGGGCAAGTCCTTTACAGCCAAGCACTTCGTATGCCTTTGCAGAAATTCCACGAATGGCTTCCGCTACTGCCGGATCAAGGTCGACATTCGTCAAAACCTGCGACGTGCTGTGTGCGGAGTATTTATCGTCGTAATCATAAAACTCCGCGCCGACAACGATTTCGCCAATCCCGCTCACGGTATGGCGTGGCGGGTTGCCCATTACGGCAGTCTCGAGTTCACGACCACTCACGGCTCGTTCAATCAGTACTCTGTCGTCATGCTCCAAGGCTTTGTGGATTGCAGGCATAAACTCCGACTTATTATGCACTTTCGTAACGCCGACAGAGCTTCCTGAGCGCGACGGTTTCACAAAAAGCATATCACCCAGTTGCTCCACGACTTCGTCGTACTTTGGCAATACCGAGCCTCGACGATGCACAACGTAGGCTGCTGTCTTAATGCCATTTGCCTCCAGTATCTGCTTGGTAAGTATCTTGTCCATGCACACTGCGCTCGCCGTCGTATCACACCCAACGATAGGAATGTGGAGCAGGCTCGCAAGGCCTTGGACGGTCCCGTCCTCACCATTCTTACCATGAAGAATCGGCAGGATAACGTCGGGATGAATAATGTTGTTCCCAGGAATAGTCATGAAGCTCTTCGTGCCTGGAGCCGCCAGCAGCTGGCTCCCGCCATGTTCGGAAAGTTCATCAGTCCACCTTGGAAGAAGCCACCACTTCCCATGCCGATCGATATAGCAGATTAATACATTATATTTGTCGCCGTCCATTGCTGCATAGACGTTTCGAGCAGAGCTAATTGATACATCGTGCTCTGACGACTCACCCCCGAATAGTAGTAGTACGGTTTGTCGTGTCATAGTAGCTCTAGTATACTACAGTTATGGCGCGTATACCGTTGGCGGAGGAAATGAGGCCTAAGAACCTCGACGAAGTGATAGGACAATCGCAGCTACTGGCTGATGGCGAGATACTACGCCAAATTGTACGCAAACAAGAGCCTGTAAGCCTTATCTTGTGGGGACCTCCGGGCACAGGAAAAACAACGCTAGCGCGCATCATCGCACACGAAGTAAACGCGGAGTTTATTGAGCTCTCAGCGGTAACAGCCGGTAAAAAAGACGTCATGCAGGTAGTGGAACACGCCAAGCAAAATTGGAACTTAAACCTACGCACCGTTTTGTTTGTTGACGAGATACACCGCTTCAATAAGGCACAGCAAGATGCTTTTTTGCCTCATGTTGAAAGTGGACTCATCACTCTGATTGGCGCAACCACAGAAAATCCGAGCTTTGAGATCATTACCCCCCTCCTCAGTCGTAGTCGTGTTCTAGTGCTGCAACCGCTCAGCAAACAAGAAACCATAGCCGTACTCAAGCGTGCTCTAAAACACCTAAAAAAGACGAAGCACGTTACGCCTGCCGCCCTTGACTACTTAGCAGAGCTTAGCGGTGGCGATGCCCGTGTCGCACTGGGCAACTTGGAGCTTGCTCTTAGTATCGACAACAAAAAAGTTACCCCCGAAATCGTTAAAGTCGCTGCCCAAAAAAGAATACCTGGTTATGACAAAAAGGGCGACATGCACTATGACGTCATTAGCGCCTTTATAAAAAGCATGCGGGGTAGCGACGAACGCGCTGCAACTTACTACCTTTCGCGCATGATCGATGCAGGTGAAGACCCGAAGTTTATAGCACGTCGCATGGTAATTTTCGCAAGCGAAGACATCGGGCTTGCCGGCAATGGCGCCCTCGCGCTTGCCGTTGCGACCTTCCAGGCCGTCGAACGCATCGGTATGCCCGAAGCAAGCTACAACCTATACCATTGTGCGATCGCACTTGCTCGCTCACAAAAATCACGCGAGATAACCGAGCATATGTACGCTGCCAAAGAATTAGCCAAACAATACCCCGACGCGCCAGTGCCACTCCACATACGCAACGCTCCCACCAAACTCATGAAGGACTTGGGGTATAGCCAGGGCTACAAATGGCAAGCTGACTATAAACACCCGAACGGATTTTTGCCCGACGAACTTCGTTAGCTGTCTAGTACAATCGGGTGTTCAGCGCATTCCACGATAGCACCTTCGTACGGACGTAGCACCATCGTGCCATCTTCCGCGACTTCGGGATAATCCACGGGGTGGGTGCAGCAAAGAATGCGACCTTTGTGAGGCAGCTTTACAGAATTATTTTTACTTCCAAAGTTAAGTACGACAAAAATATGCTGATCACCAAGCCAACGAGCAAACATAAATATATCCGACTTCAGCTCACCCATCGCCTCATACGTTCCGTTGCTTATGATGTTATACCGGCTACGCATACGAAGAAGTCGGCGATAAAGCGATAAGAATGAGTCCGGCTCGCTTAGCTGCGACTGAACGTTATGTTTACTCACCGAATGTCCAACGGGGAGCCACGGAACAGTATCACTAAACCCAGCGTACTGACCACGCTGCCACTGCATCGGTGTCCTGCACGGGTCGCGCGTCGTAGCTATATCGCCCGAAGTAAAGGCGCGCAAATCCCTAATTTGTTCTACTTCAACTGGCGTATCGGGCATGCCTAGCTCATCACCATAATAGACCGTCGGCAGGCCGGGAAGCGACATCTGCATTAGCGCCACAAGCCGGGCCTGCTCATCACCACCCATACGCGTTACGATGCGCGACTGATCATGATTGCTAAAACAATAGACAGGCGTGTGCTCATCTGGATTCAGCATCCCCTGAAACTCAGTGATGAACGTACGGAAAGCATCAGCCGAAAACTCAGTCCAAACACCTTCAAAGTTAAACGGCATACTCACTTTTGGATTAATGCCGTAGAACCCTAGGTATTGCTCCTTGGTACTATAGTTGGCGTCAGGATAGTCCTCGAATATCATAATACGATTGTCGTATTCCGCTATAACATCTGTTAACTCACGCAAATAAGGGAAGAGGTTCTTGCCAAAGCGGCTATACTTATGCATTAATCCATCGTACTCAATTGATGCACCATCGGCTGCATGCGCGTGATGCTTCGATTTAGGGTCATTACGAAACTGCGAGTCCTTACTGAGCCATCGCACCGCATCGGCACGAATGCCATCGACGCCAAGATCCATCCAAAAGCGAATCACGCGTTTCATTTCATCACGTACCATCGGATTGTCCCAATTTAAATCAGGCTGCTCCTTTAGGAACGTATGCAAGTAATATTGGCCGCGAACTTCGTCATATTCCCACGCTGGCCCACCGAAAATACTCAGCCAGTTATTAGGCAGCGAACCATCTGGCTTGGCGTCGCGCCACACGTAGTAATCACTATGCGGATTGTCCTTCGACTGCCGAGACGCTTGGAACCATGGGTGTTGATCGGATGAGTGGTTCGGTACAAAATCGACCATCACATTTATCTCACGCTGGTGTGCTTTATCGATAAGCTCCTTGAAATCGTCAAGCGTTCCAAAGAGTGGATCAATGCCACAGTAGTCACTTACGTCATATCCCATATCGAGCATTGGTGACGGAAAAATTGGCGAAAACCATATTGCGTCTATGCCGAGTGAATCTTTCTGGCCATGAATATAATCGAGACGGTCAATAATCCCGCGCAAATCACCGATGCCATCACCATTACTGTCCATGAAACTTCGCGGATAAATTTGGTAAATTGCGTTTACGTCTCGCCATGGTTTACTCGTCACTATGCAGTCTCCTTTTCGTCATACAGTGCGGCATACACGCCGTTTGTCCATCCAAATCCATCTTGCAGCGGATACTCCCCGCCACCAGCTAAATCGCCAGGCTGGATAACGTTGTACTTTTCAATCATTTTGCGTTTTTCTTCAAACACTTTATCGCAGTTGTCTAGCCAGCGCCTACGTATCTCATCCGCCAAATGATGGTACCCGTATTCACGAAGCCCTTGTATGGCAATCCACTGGAGCGGCGCCCACCCGTTTGGCGAATCCCACTGTTGCAAGTTGCTCGTGAGTGTTGTAACAAGCCCGCCATCGCACAGAAACTTCTGCTCGAGTTGACGAGCAACCGCCGCTGCTTGCTCGCTCGTAGCAATCTTCGCGTAGAGTGGGTACACCCCTGCTAGCGTAAGCCTGCCAGCACTCTTACCTTCACGGAAATCATAGTCACAATAAAATTCGCGCTCAGCGTCCCAGCAGTACTGACGAATCGCCTCTGCTCGTTTTTCGGCGGCACGCAAAAACCGCTTGGCAAGTAGTGGTTGCTTGATGAGCGTATAGGCTTCGGCGATCGTAAGTTCGTGCAGGTAGAGAAGCGAATTTAAGTCTACGGGAACCATATCGGTTGTGTGGATGCTTTGAATATCAGATGCCTTGCGGAACCAACGGGAACTAAAGTCCCAGCCGCTCTCAGCGCCAGCACGAAGGTCGAGGAATATCTTGTCCTTGTTTGTATCTTGAGCGTGCGTCGCCGTTTCTAGGTCTTCCCGGCGTGATTCGGGCCGAGGTGTCGTTTTGTTATCGAAATAGCGATTTAATACGATGCCATTCGGCATACGAACAACCCGCGCATATGCAGGTTTGTCGGCGTGCTCCATGACAGCTTTTCGCCCTTTCATCCAAAAACGGTATTCTGTAAGCAATGCAGGCAGAAACTCGGCATACGTCCTGGTTCGCCCTCGGTGCTTAGCGAGTAATTTTACCATTCGACTAAAAAATGGTGGCTGCGATCTGCTCAGAAAGTAATTGCGATTAGCCGTGGGAATAAACCCAAACTTACGGAGCATATACGCATAGTTTTTCATCATGCCGTGCATCATCGACCATTCATTATCAGCGGCAAGTCCGAGCATAATAAAATAGCTATCCCAGTAGAACTGCTCGCTAAACCGCCCTCCCGGTACGACATAGGGGTACGGTAGCGGCAACAACGTTCCCCGTAGACGCCGGTTGCGCCGGGTCAGCTCGGGCCACAACCTCGTTACGTGTTCACGCGCCGACGTCTCCGGACCAGGCTCGTACGGTTTATGCGCATGGGGGTGGTATTGGTAGAAATGCTCATCCACAAACGTATTCAAGTTAAAATCAGGCTGCTGCCTGGCTACGCGATATTGCTGCTGTATGCTACGAGATTTTTTACGCGGCACCATATCGATAAACGTCTTGCCGTCAGAATAGACGTTTGATACCTGCACGTCATGAAATAGTTCCGAGTAGGACTCGTCCGGGCTTTTGCCTGTCGGCATCACAACCCCAGCTGTCGCGACAACTGTTGATTTGACTTTCTCAAGCTTCGGTTTTTTTACAAACAGTCGGCGCAACATATGTTGTCATTATAATGCTTATGTACCCCAGTCACAAGGGCTGCACAATTACCAAAAATCACCTTTACAATGCATAACGCTCATGCTAGAGTAATGACATAAAGGTGTAAAAATCAAAACAAAGGGGAAGTCACATGAAAACAAAACGCATACCTATTGTATTCGTCGATAACACTGCAGTTATTGCACTTCGATAATACACTTCATAAATCGCGCCCTCGTCGACTTGGCGCGATTTTATTTGCTTGCTCGTTTTATAGCTTGCTCATACCGCTCAATATAGGCCTTAGCCATCGTATCAACCGAAAACTTGTCTTCGACGCTCTTTCGGCAGACTTCGGGATCAATTTCGCCGACTCGTTTGATGTACTGCGCAAACTCAGCTTCCGTATCTGCGATAAACCCATTCACTCCATGTTCAATAATTTCGGGAACAGCACCCCTATTCATGGCGACCACGGGCGTGCCGCAAGCCAACGCCTCAATCATCACCATACCAAATGGCTCTTCCCAATCGATAGGAAATAGCAACGCTTTGGCTTCAGAGAGCAGCTTCATCTTCCGCTTCCCCGCCACATTGCCCAGAAATGTAATCCGCGGGTTGGCTATAGTAAATGGTAAAATCTTGTCACTGTAATACCGAAAGTCTGGATCCTTTCGGTACTTACTGAGCGGGTTAGCGAGTTCCAACATTAAGCGTGCTGGCGTACTAATGTCCACGACGCTCCCTGCCATGCGTAGACGAAACCGCTGTTTCACCGCATATTTCACCGCAATATGCTGGCCCTTTGCCTGCGTGAAACGTCCGAGCGTCATAAAATAATTCTTCTTCTTTTCGACAAACGGAAAATCACGAACATCAACGGCATTATATACCGTTGGCAAGAGTGACTCCCGAATTTCAGTCGGTACATTCGACACCATTGAGTCGGAAATATCCACTAGTGAAAGCTTCTTAGGTGACCCGAGCTGTTTCCACATCGGGCGATTGCTCGGCCACTCATCTTCGTCCTTCATTGTAGGCGAGAATTGTAGCCCATGAAGCGTATGAACGACAGGTGGCGTTCCCTCAACCTGCGTTGCCCATTTACAGTACATGGGGCCAAGCTGTCCGTTATGGTCATGAATCACATCAAACCCGCCATCTTCGCGTATCAATCGCAGCGCGTTTTCGATATGAGCGAGGAGTATGGGCATAGATTCAAAGAGTGGGCGGTAGATGTGAGGATACTGCTCGGTTTTGTAGAGCGAGTACACCTTTACACCGTGCAAGCTCCTCTGAGCCACGCCAAACATTTCAACTTCAACACCATTATCGACAAGTCCCCTGACGAGCCCATCGACCACCGCTTCAATGCCACCATAGCCTTCCGGTGGAACACGTATCCAGGGTGTAGAAATAACTGCCACTCGTAGGGGCTTTTTACTGTATTCGTAGATTTTCGGGCCATAGCCCTAGTGTGAGCGGAAGCAGCACGACAATCTGTGAAGATTTTCGCAATTTACTGTTTCGCGTGTCGCTTGCGTTCGTTTGGATCAAGGTAACGTTTGCGAAGTCGGAGACTCTTGGGTGTGACTTCAAGCAACTCGTCGTCCTCAATGAAGTCAATACTCTGCTCAAGGCTCAGTTGCGTATGCGGCGTCAACTGGACCGTGCCATCGCTCGATTTACTACGCATATTGGTCAAGTGTTTCGCCTTGCATACGTTTAGCTCTATGTCGTCCTGGCGATTATATTGGCCAACAATCATACCGCCATACACTTCTACTCCAGAGCCCACGAATAGCTCACCGCGGGCTTCAGCCATTTCGAGTGCATACGGCGTTGTTGTACCAGCTTCGAAGGCGATCAATACGCCGTTACGGGTGGTTTGAAGTTTCTGTCCCATTGGCTCGTAGCCATGAGGCAGCGTATTCATGATAATCGTGCCGCGGGTGTTAGTAAGCAGTAAGTTGCGCAGACCAATCAATGCGCGAGTTGGCAATATATATGTCATACGCGCATCACCATTACTCGTCTGCTCCTGGTGAGTTAGTGCAGCACGACGCGCACCGAGTTCTTGGCTCACGACTCCTACGAAATCTTGCCCAACTTCAATAATCAGCTCTTCGACAGGCTCTTTTACGACGCCGTCTTCCGTGATAGTCACCACCTGCGGGCGACCGACTTCAAATTCGAATCCTTCACGACGCATTGTCTCAATAAGGACACTAAGGTGAAGTTCCCCGCGACCACTAACAGTAAATCCAATACCGTTTTCTTCAACGCGCAGGCTAACATTTGTCTCAAGCTCGCGCTTCAAGCGGTCACCAATCTGACGACTCGTCGTGAACTCACCCTCGCGACCCTTCATCGGACTCGTATTTGGCCCCAAATACATACTAAGGGTAGGGGCTTCGATATCAATCGTTGGCAGTGCCTCGGGAGTATCCTTATCTGCTATGGTATCTCCAATTTCCGCGGCCAACACGCCGGTCATCGCAACGATATCACCTGCTCCAGCCTGGTCAACTTCTTCACGCGCAAGCCCGCGGTAGCCAAAGATCTTATCTATCTTGCTTGTGACAACCGAGCCATCGCGCTTAATGAGCGCCACTTGCTGCCCGCGCTGTGCAACGCCACGAGCAATTCGGCCAATTGCGTATTTACCCAAAAATGAATCGTAATGAAGTGACGTGACGAGTATCTGGAAAGCGCCAGATGGATCTGCCTGTGGCACAGGAATGTCGTTGATGATTGCTTCAAAAATAGGATTCAAGTCGGCATCCGCTTCAGGGTTTTCTGGCATTTCATTCCACGCTTTACCTTCACGGGCAATTGCGAAGTATGTCGGGTAGTGAAGCTGTGAATCATCGGTCGCAAGTTCAAGGAACAAATCAGCAAGCTCGTCTTCAACTTCAGCAATGCGCCGAGCTGGCTTATCAATCTTGTTAATCACAACGACAGGGCGAAGACCAAGTTCAAGCGCCTTTGTTAGTACGAACTTTGTCTGTGGCATCGGGCCCTCCTGGGCGTCGACAATCAGCAGTACTCCGTCGGCCATGTTGAGCGTTCGCTCAACTTCGCCGCTAAAGTCAGCGTGGCCAGGTGTGTCAATAACATTAATTTTATAATCACCGTAATAAATACTGGTTTGCTTGGCAGTGATCGTAATACCGCGCTCATGCTCCTGATCGCCACTATCCATGATGAGCTGCTGGCTCATTTCAGCCTGGTTATCACGGAACGTTTTGCTTTGTTTAAGCAAGCCGTCGAGTAGCGTCGTCTTGCCGTGGTCAACGNNACGTTGCGAATAAATTTAGGGTCTTTCATAAAATAGTGGCCTGTGCATTTCGACAGACCTTCCTCTTGTAAACCATTATACCACAAACAGGTAGGTTTAACTAGTAGCTGACTATAGGCTGAGCTATTACATACTTAATTCAATTGAACAAATATTCCCATTAACGTAATACCCGGTCACCCATTCTACCGAGCTGCCAGGACAGTCGTCAGCGGGCACCGCAAATGACACCGATGCAGCCCTATAGAGGGCAGAGCCAAGGCGTGTATACCAGTACCCTCGCACCGCATGCTGATACCCGTCTGTATCGCTTAGCTGGATTACCGGATATGACATTGCGCCACTGCTGATTGTCGTCGACAGTAGTGAGCTCATGCTCGTCGGGCTTTGAACACTGGCCTGGTCCCATACAGTGGCGCCCTGCCGTATATTCCAACAACGCGTAGCATTATTCGTGGCAGTGGCTGGAAAAAGCGCTGCGTCACCAAAGCACGACATGGAAAAGTTCGGAAATGAGCCGGCGCTCTGTCCGTACATGACTACAGCCGTAGCCAACTGCTTTGCATTCGCATAAATGGCTGCGGTTCTACTACGCTTTTGGATGCCACTTGCCGTTGTGACCGAGAGAGTAACCAGGATTCCAATCACAACAATAACGATGAGAAGCTCGACAATCGTAAAGCCGCGTCCGATTGCACGTGGTATTCCGCTCATACTAATATCATAGCACGAGCATTTGCATCCAATACATTGAAAAATGGTGGAGCACAGGAGATTCGAACTCCTCACCTCTTCCATGCCATGGAAGCGCTCTACCAAATGAGCTAGTGCCCCGCGTCTATGCAAGTATATCAAATACACTTCCTGGCTGGGAAGTGTATTTGTGCTGCTACGCGCCCACCCGGGGCACGGATTTTGTTTTTCATGTTTATGTTGTCAAACGCATCGGGCTACCCCGTTTGCGTACCAGCATACGACTAGTATGCCGTAAAAATCATTAAAACACAAGCATGTTATACTACGTCGTAGCTATGAACAAAAAACAAAAAAATATCCAACCAGTTGAAGCCGCCGCTTGGGCGGGTACCGCTCTGATTATCATCGGCTATGGACTCTTTAGCCTTGGCTTGTTGCCAAGCGCGCTGCCCTACCATGTAATGAACCTTTTGGGCTCGGCTGCAGTCGCAGCAATATCCTACCGACGCAAAGTATGGCAGCCCTTTGTCGTCAACGCATGCTTCACTGTTTTTGCCGCTTTCGCCATCATGCTCTCCCTTGCATAATATTGCACTATCTTTTCTGCTTTAATTGTGTTTAACTAAAGATGTTCAGAAGTACAAGCGAGAAAAGCGAGTAGTTCTCACTCAAGTGAAAACTCTTTCTTACACAAAATTCGCCGAAATGGTCGATCTGACAAAGTAAAAGAAGAATTTTAGTATAAGAAAAGAGAATTACAATTATGGCTAAACAAAACCTATTTATCGGTAGTCTTGCATATGCAACAACCGACGACTCACTCAAAGCATTTTTCGAAACCGTTGGACCTGTTTCTAGCGCACGCGTTATCACTGACCGCGAAAGCGGCCGCAGCAAGGGCTTCGGCTTTGTTGAATTCGAAAACGAAGACGACAACCAAAAAGCTGTTGACCAGCTAAACGGCAAAGACCTTGACGGTCGCGCAATCGCTGTTAGCATTGCACGTCCAAAAGAAGATCGCCCACAGGGCGGCAACGGCGGCGGTTACCGTGGCGGCAACGACCGTGGCGGCAACGGCGGCGGTTCTTTCCGTCAGCGTAGCTGGTAGTCTTACTACCTTCGCATTAAATAACCTCGGCACTCCCGAGGTTATTTAATTTGGCTTTCAAACATGCGGTAAAACGCGCCGCGCCTGGCAATAAGCTCCTGTGCAGTCCCCTGTTCAATCAGCTCCCCATCCTGCAGCATGTAGACGACATCGGCTTTTTCTACAGTTGTTAATCGGTGACTAATCGTAATAATTGTTTTGTCCTGCATCGCAAATAAATGCTTAAAAATTCGGCTTTCTGCCAGCGCGTCAATTGCACTTGTCGGTTCATCAAGAATGATAATCGGTGCATCCCTGTAGAAATTTCGCGCCAAAGCCACTCGTTGCCATTGCCCGCCAGACAAATCTTGGCCCTTGTTTCCCTTATCATCTTCCATCCACTGATCAACATAATTTGCGAGCCCGCGCGGCAATTTGTGCAAAAACCCGGCTTCCGCAGTCGTAATAGCGCGCGCTAACCTGGCCTCATCTTCAGGCTGAGAGGTGTCGCCATAAGTAATATTGTGTCGCGCGTCAGCAAAGTCATAACGCACGAATTCTTGGCCCAACACGCCCAGCAGGCGATGCCACGAAGCAATATCGAACGCACGCAGGGGTTGATCGTCCAACATAATAGACCCCGTCGTCGGCTGGTATAGCCCCGTAATGATTTTAACGAGTGTAGATTTGCCCGCGCCGTTTTCACCAACGATCGCAATATGTTGCCCACGCTCGATTGAGAGGGAAATATTACGCAACACCCGCTGCTCCTGCTGGGGATAGCGGAAGGAAACATCGTCAACTCGCACTACCTGGGGCACCGATGCAATCTCGCCACCACTTGATTCTGCCTCAGGCAATTCCATGAACACTTGATAGTCAAATAAGTTCGCTATGTCTTCGTCGAGCGAGCTGATTGCTCCGACTAGACTTGAAGCACCCCCTAACGCTCGACTCACCACCTGCTGAACGTAAATGAACTGGCCGATAGGCTGCTGGCGCGCAATAATCTGCAGCGTTACCCACAGCAACGCTACTACTTCTGCACCCGCTTCAAGCACGTCAGTCCCCAGTCGCTTCCAAATATAGCTTCGCTCAAACTCGATACGAGCTTTTTCGTCTTTGTCACGCATCACCAGGCGCAAATCGAGCAGATGTCGCACGAGCCCGTATAGTCGCAGCTCTGCAATCTTGTCAGGCTGCATAATCCCCCATTCAATCCAGTTCACCACACGGCGCGCCTCGATGTTATTATTCCAGTGTTTGGTTTGTAGACGGCTGAGCTTCAACTGAATGGCAAGTCCAGGAATAATCGCAACGAGTGCAATCAGCGAAAGCCAACCGCTTACAAGCGCGAGCGCAACGATTCCCGCAAACATAGATATAACAGCGGTGACAAGACTACTAAGTCGCTCGAATATATAGGGAAAGAACTGACCAAATTTACGCGCTTTATCGTACAAATCAACCGTTGTCTTGTCGTCATACCGCCAAAAGTCGAGACGCAAAAAATGCTCATACATTCGATCGGTCATCGCAGCTTCAATCCTGTAGCGCATGGCCTGCGATAAATAATTTTCCAGGCTTCGCCATGCTGTCATAGCAACACCCAACACCGCCGTAATAACTACATAGGTAATGGCCTGACGCCCAGCGTCGGGCTGGCCCGCGTAGGCGTCTGCCAGCGACGTAGTTGTTGCGGCGGCGAAATAGGTTGTGACGAGTGGCAAGATTGCGCTCACGAGCGAACCAAATACTTGCACGATCACCGCCAATGGCGCGGCACGATATGTCGTGGCGCCCACACGGAGTAGCGCGGATAAGTACTGACGCGTCGTCAGCTTAGCTTTATCGTTATTCGAACGACGTCGTCGTGGCATATATATTATTCTATCATTTTACAAACGGCGAATTGAGCCAATCCCAGCCTAGGTTGAACCATGCGCTCATAATGCCATAGCCGTTGACTAACCACACGGTTACGACGACCGTCATTGCCGTGAGGAGCCAAAAAATCGCCTTGATGTACATAGGCTGGGCACGAAGCCATTTTTGCCACGCATGGTAACGACTATGTGTATAGTCATGGACATCACTCGCCCACTGAAACTCACGGGCTAATATCGACAACCCGATAAACACCACCACCCAACCAGGTCCAGGATATGGTATCATGACCGCGCCAAGGAGTAATACTGACCAGCCGACAAATGCGACAAGCGCTTTACGTGTTTTACCCGCTAATCTTGCCATATATCCCCGCAATCTTCTGCTGCAATGAGCTTAGGGCTGGTTGGCTGTAGTAGCTGGGCAGCACCTCGCCAGCTAGAATAATAGCTAATAAAACCGCAAACCCGCACATTATTGACGGGATACCAGCGAGCGTCGCCGGATTAATCAGGTTTACGGCAGTAGTCGGCACAATAAATGCCAGCGCAATTTCGACACCGAACGTTGCTATCATCACCGGTGGAGAAAAACAGCTCAGACGATTCACCTTCATATATCTCATACCCTTGATTATACGCACTTCGGTACCGTTCGGAGATATTTTGTTAGTGTAGTATTGACACTTTCTATTCTATGGTTCATACTCGCAAGTGAAAAGGCTCAGCCCTTTGCCATTAACCAAGGAGGATATATGCGCAAACAACAGCACGACATCATTACAGAACTCGGCAGCCAGCCAACAATCGACCCCGCCTATGAAATAGCGCGCAGAACTGAGTTTCTCGCAAGCTACTTGGCGAACACTGGCTTAAAAGGCTACATACTGGGCATATCAGGCGGGCAAGACTCGTTACTGGCCGGCATCCTCGCAAAGCGTGCAGTGGAGCAACGGCGCGAACTTGGCGATGACGCAACATTCCATGCCGTGCTCCTGCCCTATGGCGAACAGGCAGACCGTGCCGATGCGCTCCTCGCCCTCGAGACCATCCAGCCAGACGTTACCCACGACATCAACATCAAACCTGCGACCGATGCATTCGTGGAGTCATTCAACAGCTTAGGCGACCGTCCGCTCACCGATTTCAACAAAGGTAATGTAAAAGCACGCATGCGGATGATTGCTCAGTACGCGCTCGCTGGCCAACATAAACTGCTCGTGCTCGGCACCGATCACGCAGCCGAAGCGGTGACTGGCTTCTTCACGAAATTTGGTGACGGAGGAGCTGACGTCCTGCCGCTCTCCGGTCTTACGAAGCGGCAAGGCCGACAAATGCTCGCACAGCTCGGTGTGCCCGAAGTGTTTATTCGTAAGCAGCCAACAGCCGATTTACTCGACGCTCGTCCTGGTCAGCCGGATGAAACCGAACTTGCGCTAAGCTACGAAACCATCGACGATTACCTAGAAGGACGGTCTGTCGATGAGCGCGCGGCAGAACAAATCGAACAACGCTTTGCAGCCACTATCCATAAGCGCAGTCTTCCCGTGGCTGCGCCTAGCCTGTAAACGCTGGCTAAAACTCGCCCATTCATGTAGACTTAGTGTATGAAATACAGTACACCTTATGTACCCCCTACACTAACGGTTGACGCCGTCATCTTCCAATTGAACGGCACCGAACTCGAAGTACTGCTGACACAGCGACAAGAAGAGCCGTTTAAAGGGGAGTGGGCGCTACCCGGCGGCTACAACCCATCAGGTCAAACAACCCTCGAAGCCCTGTCGGCAATTGTTCGGCGCAAAGTCGGCCTTGACCTCGATGCCCAGCTTCCCTACATTGAGCAGCTGTATACCTTTGACACCGTTGCCCGTGACCCCCGTGGCCACGCAGTCTCGGTGACCTACATGGGCTGCGGCCGAGCCATCGAACTAAGTGGTGGTAGCCAAAATGCAGAATTCTTCCCCGTCGACCGACTGCCTGGCCTGGCATACGACCATGAAAAGATTATCGAATATGCACGGGACCGCCTAGGCGCAAAGCTTACCTACACCAATGCCGTTTCTGGCCTACTGGAATCTAAATTTACTCTTAGCCAGCTACAGACCGCCTACGAAGCCGTCATGGGACGCGAAATCGATAAACGAAACTTCCGTAAAAAATTCCTGAGCCTTGGGCTCATTCACGAAACGCCAGACATGTGGCGCGAAGGCGCTCACCGCCCCGCTAAGCTCTACGCCTTCAACAACGAATCACTCGAAGTGCTCGCTCGTAGCTTCGAATAAGCTCCTACGCGTCGTACGGTGTACGCTTTTGAGCCACAAGAAGTGTATTTGTCGTGGGCTGCGGTAATTCGTTTAGCGATCCATCAACGCGCTCATACACACGACCTGCCGGTACGAACCGGTTGTCAATCAACCAAGGATTAGTGATCCGACGTGAAGCGGCTGTCATAACAAAGCCTGCAGCTTCCAGCACCTCACACCACTCTTCGTGAGAGTAAAAGCAGAATTTTTCATGCATCTCACTCCGCCAGCTCGTCAAATAATCTTTTTTGGCCAAAAATTCACACAAGTCACCGTGCGACATCACTGCATACTCAGTGCCATCAACATACTCACGACGCACTACAATACCATCACCTTCGTCCTGACGAAAATCACGCTCAAACCGACGAAGCCTCGCAGCAGTCGAGAGCGTCCCCAAAAAGCCAGCCAGTTCATCGCCCTCAAGCTCCCACTGCAGATCATCAGGATTTTCGCCATCATCACTTGTAGGCGCGAAGTATACTTCCTTTGTCCGATCATCTGGCCCGACCACATCGTAATTAATGTAGACGCCTCCCGGGGCAAGCATATCGTGAGCGCGCGCAATAAACTGATGCAGTGCGTCGTGCCCCAGGTATGACTCCACTTCATGCGTCAACGCCATCGTGATAACCGTCGTAAGAGACGCTGGCTTAAATAACTCACTCTGCATAATATTACGTTGGTAAAAATACACATTCGTGTCGCCAAATTCTCCGTTTGTCTTGCGCTGCTGGCAAATCTCGTAGAGTGGCCGTGCTGCTTCGACCCCATAGAAATCTGATTCGAATAACTCCGGGCGCTCGCCGAGCAACTTGATAGTCTGCCCAGTCGCACATCCCACATCAAGTATTTTGCCTGGCAGCACATAGTCAGCGAAGTCGTTCACTTTGCGCCACGCATTATCTTCGAATGCCGCACGGTATGATGTATAGTCACGGGAAAGCGTAATATCACCGTCGTCCGACCCAATAAGGGGATCAGCGTAGATTGTTTGCACTAGCTCTGCCACAGCATATCGCTCGTAAAGCGTTTTGCACACTGGGTGCATCGCTTCGGTAATTGTCGGGTCAGCACTCCACTCAGGGCCACGCGCGATAATACGCCTCACGACATCCCAGGGCATCTCGGCCCGAGATTCCTGCTCGACGGTCGCGATACCAAAGCCAAGGGATTCGTACTGCGCGATGACCGCATCAGTCGAGCATGCAACGATAGTGTTGTCTGGCCGCATATCCACGCGACCACTCGTCTGTGTGCGAATTTCTTCGATGAGGTAATGCGCAAAGTTGGAACGGTATCGTACGTTGCTAATCAGATACACTTGGCTCGGCAACTGCTCTACGGCTGCGACAGCTTCAATCATACCGAGTCGTCGCGCGCCTGCAATAGGGTTACGCTGCGTACCAGTATGATCTGCCGACGTCACAGCCCAAACGACCTCGGCATCTGGGTATTGCGCCAATAGGTTCTTCAGGTAGGCCGCCTGAAAACGCGTCACAAGGTGGTGCCGACCCGGTATCAGCACGTATTTCACGAATTCTGTAACGCTCTCTGCGCAAATTCGTGCGATAGACGCGTCAATCGCTCGTAATCTTGCACCTGTTCGAACCCGGTAGGGGTCACGAATTCACCCGATGCGTGCGCATTTGCCATCGTGCCAGCAATCGAAGCGATACTGTCGGTATCACCCCCCAGGTTAACCGCGTAGTTCACCGCGGTCGTGTAATCACCTCGGGCAGCCACCAGCACATCATAGGTCATCGCTACCGTACTAGGTACAAAAAATCCATAGCGTCCATTAGCATGCCCGATGGCGTAACGGCCAACGAGCTGTGTCAGCGACGTCACAGGAAAACGCATGGCGCGCTCAATTCGACCCTTTGGATCGGCGTTCGGTTCACTCGCCAGGACATCAAGCGCTTTCGTTCGGAACGCATCTAGCGATGCATCTGGATGTTCCAGTAGCCAATGTGTCACCTCGCCGTGTAGTCGCGTACACGCGCGAGCAATCTCACTATCATGCGTCATCGTGGTTAACTCGTCATACTGCTGCCGGCGTGTGGGCTCGTCAATTTGCCGAGCGACCTGCCAATAGACGAGAGGCGCCATCTTCATCAATATACCGTTCCCGGCACCTTCTGGTTCTCCTGATTCAAGTGGGGACATGCCCGCTGCCATACGCTCCATGCTAGCAGTCGTCGACCCTCCCCAGCCGCGTACCGACCACTCGCCTTTGTAGTTTTTGGTCTTCGTTATCGCATGGTATGCGCTCAAATGTGCTTCGGCTTGCGCATCGATATCAAACCCATCTGCTGCCAACAGGCCTTCGGCCACCGCAACTGACAACTGCGTGTCGTCGCTCGTCGTGCCAGCAGGGAAATTACCCGGGTAGTAGGGATTGTGAAGTGGTGGAATTAAATGGTCAAGCCGGCCATACCGCCCCGCAATTTCAGATGCTGACATCGTTTCAGTGGGGAGCCCCATTGCATCGCCATACGCAATCGAGGGTAATAACCGTTCGCCAACACGTTTCATCGTCATGGTTGTGTGAGTCTTTCTGCAGCACTTGCCTGCGCCAGTAGTTCTTCGCCAGTATACCTTCTTCGGGCAGAAAGCTCTACCCATTTACCCTCGAATGGTGAGCTTGCAGGGTCAAACGGATATGTATAGCGCCGCCATTGCAACTTTTCGCGCACATCATGTGGGTCATCGGGGTTAACTCTCGTATAGTGAAGAATCGTACAATTGCGCAGTGCGTAGGTATGGTCTGCGTCTATCTTCTCCCACTCTTCGGGTGTCATTCGCTCAATGCCATAGCGTGCCGCATTAATGAAGTCGCCATGTGTCACCACGCAGACACGCTTGCCGGCCTGCTCACGGTGCAATGTTCCCTGAAAATCACGAAAGCGGGCGTATACATCCGGCATACTCTCGCCACCATCAAGGCGCGTGTACCATGGATTCTGCGCCTTCTCCTGGGCCGTCATAGGGAAAAGTGCACGCTGTTCGGCGGTCGGTCGCTTTCCATACACGCCCCAACTCCGTTCAACAACCCGGTCATCAATCGTCCAGCCACCCAGTTCCGGGCCACCAAGGCAGGCAGCCGTTTCACGGGTTCGGTAAAATGGCGAAACATACAATGCGTCAAACGACGCCAGGCCCCCGACATTCTCGTCAAGCCATCGTTTAGCTGTTTCTGCTTGCGCCACACCATTCTGCGTAAGACGGTGCTGCCAATCTGGCCTGCCAAAAATTGCCTGCACCGTGTTGTCATCCAGGCCATGGTCGTCACTCTTCTGAACAGTGTTCGCTTCAGACTGGCCGTGTCTGATAAAAATTAAGTCGTTAGGCATCGCCATTTTTACATCTCCTTTTGCATGTACTACCTGTATTGTACTACATAATTCGCATAAATAGTGTTGACATTACAATAACTATTCGCTAGGATGAAGCTAGTAAGTGTATAAAGTACAATAAGTACAGAAAGTGAATCATCATGAAATTACAACTTAATCCTAAAGGTGCCAGCCTCACACGGCACATCACAGAAAGCATCATCATTGGTGTCGTACTGACATTCCTCTCCTATGCAGTCGGTATCTTTGCAGGCTGGCTCACCCCTGCCGGGCTTAACTGGCTTGAGGTATTCGCCGTCCTCACATCATATGCCTGTACCTATCTGTGTGTGGTTGAGCGACGCATCAACTACCCCATCGGTGCAATCAGCTCGGCCGCCTATGCGGTGCTCTTTATGCAGAGCGGGTTGCTATCAAGCGCCATTCTGAACGCCTACTTGGCACCAACGCTCATTTACGGCTGGCTCCGTTGGCGCAAAGATGCCAATGCTCGCCCAGTTACTCACGTCGAGCTGAAGTGGCTTCCCGTGTACGTCATCGTGGCAGCCGCTGGGTATGTAGGCGCCAGCCTGATTAGCAAATCGTTTGGCGGGGCGATGGCCTGGACGGACTCGATCATATTGGCTGGGACTATCCTGGCACAGTTCTTGCTCGATAATAAAAAGCTTGAAAACTGGGCAGTGTGGGCTATGGTAAATGTCTTCGCTATCTACACCTACTGGACAATTGGCCTCCCACTTGTCGCCTTCCAGTACATCTTTTTCCTCGCAAACACCGTCTACGGCTATATCACCTGGAAGCGCAGCAAGGAGCAGGCTCATGAGACCTCAACCCTCAAAGAACCCGTCCTCACCGAAGCCTAAGTCCTTTACTATCACCATCTTTGGCGCCGAGTCGACTGGCAAAACGACACTCAGCCGTGAACTTGCGACAGTACTCGGTGCCCAGTGGCTGTACGAATTCGCCCGCCCCTACCTTGAGCTGACGAGTGCACCCATCACCCCCAGCTCGATGACGGCAATTTGGCACGGCCAGCAGGTGCTACAGACGATGCGCGAAGGCCATGTCATCGTGCAGGATACCGACCTGTTCTCAACAGTTGGATACTGGCAGTTCCCGCACTGGCACCCGGTCCTCGGCGACTGCCCCGCTGCGCTCATTCGTGACGCCAAGCACCTTCAGTCAGACCTTTACCTTATTACGCCAAGCAACATCCCCTTCGAACATGACCCACTTCGCTACGGCGGGGATGCACGAGAAGGGACCGATGACTACTGGGTAGCGGTCTGTGAACAATATCAATTACCGTACGTCGTGCTGAACTCCAGCGACCCGTCAGCACGCGTCACCGAAGCACTCACTATTATGCAAACAAAGGAGAATCTATGCGCGGCCTCGTCATTGGCAAATTTTACCCACCCCACCTAGGGCACAACTACCTCATCGATACAGCGCTAGCCAACAGCGACGAAGTTGACGTACTAGTCGTTGATAACCCCGCCTATCGTCTACCTGCCGCCAAGCGTGCAGCCTGGCTAAGAGCACGCCACCCAGCGGCCCATGTCAAAATCATCCCTGACATATATGATGATGCCAACTCAATCTCATGGGGCAAGCATACCATCGACTTCCTCGGGTACCGTCCGGACACCGTGTTTAGCTCTGAAGACTACGGCAAGCCGTGGGCAGATGCCATGAACTGCAAAAGCGTGCTCGTCGACCTGGATCGACTGACCTTTCCCGTGTCGGGCACCCTTGTCCGTCAGGATATGCTGAACTCGTGGCATATGCTATCTGACGAGACAAAAGCCGGCCTAGCCCTCCGCGTTGTCATCGTGGGTGCTGAATCAACTGGCACGACAACGCTTTCCCGTGACCTCGCCGCCGCGCTCCATGTGCCATGGGTCCCTGAAGTTGGTCGGTACTACACCGAATCAATTCTGACAGATGGCTACGAATGGCGTGATGAGGACTTCTATCGAATCGGGCGATTGCAGCAACACTATGAAAACGAAATTGCCGCGCGGAGTAAGGGCGTCATCGTGTGCGACACGAATGCCGTCGCGACAGAGCTATGGCAGCGGCGCTACATGGGCAAAACGACGTCTGAGATGCGCGAGATTGCTGCAAACGACAAAGCCGATCTGTACATCATCACCGGTGACGAGATACCCTTCGTGCAGGATGGCATCCGCGACGGCGAACACATCCGCCACCGCATGCACCGTTGGTTCCTGGCACACATTAAAAAATCCGGTATACCCTACCTGGTAGTTACCGGTACGCCAGAGGAGCGCCTTGCCGCGGCACGCACTGCCGCCGAAGCAATGATTCGCGACAGACGCGTCATTACATAATGTTGCAATAACTACATCATTATTTTACATAGTTAGTGTTGACTTTACACTAACAACGCGTTACACTCAGTTTATAAGTTAGTGTATATATCACACTAACAATAAGAATAAAGGAGTTGACCACTATGAATACCCTCAAAGCCCCCCAAGTATACGGCGAAGTTATGCTAGGCAACATCGATGTGCAGAACGACTTCTGCCCTGGCGGCACACTCGCCGTTAGGGATGGAGACAAAGTCGTAGGACCACTCAATGCTGTCGGTGAATTTGTCGCCGAGCATGACGGCTTCGTCTTTAATACAGGCGACTTCCACGATCCACGCACAGCACACTTCGACACAAACGGCGGCCCATGGCCTGTCCACTGCGTAGAGTACCGCGCCGGTGCAGCTTTTCACGAAGACCTGACTATCCGTCCTAATGATAGCGTCGCCTACAAAGGCACAAGCCTGGTTGACGACGGCTACTCTGGTGCTGAAGCGGTTATCCAGCGCGGTCGCCTCGAGTCCATCGTGTCAAACCTCCCCGCAAGCGAACGGACGATAGGTGCTGCGATTGAGCGCATTGAGCAAGTAACTGAACAGTACAAACGACGCCTGGCGGTGTTAATCGGCGGACTTGCGACAGACTACTGTGTGAAGGCGACCGTTCTCGACGTACTCGCCATTACAAATCGGGAAACAACCGATGTTATTGTGCTCCGTGATGCAATTCGTGCCGTCAACATCAATGAAACAGACGGTGAAGATGCAATCAACGCGATGCTTGAAGCTGGCGCACTAGCAATGACAACTGAAGAAATTCTTGCGGGCGGCATCGTTATTGATCATACACGGCTGGAGCGCTAAGGTGAGCGCTATGAACAAACGCGAGACACCTTCCCTTTCCCAAGGCCTCGACTATTACAAAGCCACAATGGGGCAGGTTGAATTCGATAAACACCCCGACACAATCGTTACCTTTGAGCTAAAGAATCGTGGAGCCAACAAGCTATCGACCTACGTGACTCCTGAGCAGTTATCGGCACGACTAGCCGAGCTCCAGGACGGATGGAGCCCAGAAGAAGTTGCCTACCTGGCTGGCCTCACCAACCAAGACGGTGGTGCTCGCTTCACCCCAGAGTATCTCGACTTCCTCGCGGACAATCCACTTCCCCCCGTGCAGGTCGGCTATGATGAACACCATGAGCTTACCGTCAAAACGACTGGTGCGTGGCCGCTCGTGACCTTTTGGGAAACAGTCGTGATGAGCGAGCTTAATGAGCTCTACTTCGCTGGCAAATTAGCCGCAGAAGGCAGCTCACTCGATGAACTTTATGCCGAAGGCGAACGGCGTCTTGATAGCAAGATCGCCACGCTCCGCGACCGACCTGATATTAAATTTTCAGACTTCGGTACACGCCGACGCTTCAGCTACGACTGGCAGAAGCACGTTATCGAACGTGTCGCCCAGGAGCTACCTAGCCAATTCCTTGGTACCTCAAACATTTTCCTGGCGCATGAGCTCAACCTGAAACCAATCGGCACCTACGCACACGAGATGCCCATGGTATACGGCGCCATCGAACAAATGAATGGCAACGACCCGCTCGACGGTCATCACAAAATGCTCCGCGACTGGGAAACGACCCACCGTGGCGACCTTGCAACTGCGTTGACCGATACCTGGACAACTGACTACTTCTTCACCGACTTCACCCCAGAACAAGCCGAAGCTTGGGGCGGCCTACGACACGATTCTGGTGACCCATTTGAATTCGGCGAACGTGTTATTACGTTTTACCAGCAATACAATATCGATCCACGCGCCCACACCATTGTCTACAGTGACGGCCTCGACATCGACATGATTGTCGCCCTGGCAGACCGCTTTAGGGGCCGCGTCAATCTCGTGTTTGGCTGGGGCACTACGCTCACCAACGACCTGGGGGTTAAAGCGAACAACTTCGTCATGAAAGCCACTACAGTTGCAGAAGCCTCCCTGCCGCAGTACGAGCAAGGTACCGTCAAGCTGAGTGACGCCGAAGGCAAGCACATGGGCAGCCCTGAAGATGTCGAACTCTATGGACAACGCGTCAAACGTGCTGTCGCCATGGGCGCTCGAGCCTACCAGTTGAGTGTCGCGAATAACGCACATGAAAAACAGCTGGTGGCTGTATGAAGTGTCCCGAACTTCGCGCAAACACAGCGAACGTCGAACTACCAACTCATGAGGAGCAAGAGGGCTTTCTTGCCCTTGGCCTTACTACTGATAACAATGGACGCCCTTTGCACCCATGGCGCTACGATATCCCCGACCTGCCCTCCACCAAAGGCGATTTATGGAAATGGGGACCAAATTATACTGTAGACCCCATCGTTCTGTCCCAGGACAACGACGGTCCAGTAATACTGCTTATCCAGCGAGGCGACTGCGGACAATGGGCGCTACCTGGCGGCTTTGTCGATAGTGGCGAAAACCCCCTCGAAGCAGCGCGCCGCGAGCTCCGCGAAGAAACCAGTTTGGAGATCACGGACGGTGAGTCGACGGCACATGTTTGCTATCAAGGGCCAGTCCACGACAGACGAAGCACCATGTACGCATGGCCAGAAACGACATCGATCTTGATGCATGTCCCTACCGCGCCCGTTGCCGCTGGGGATGATGCCATGACCGCCCAATGGGTGCCCCTAAAAGACGTCCGCCTACTGCCGGGCCTTTATGGGTCACATGGTACACTAATTGATATGGCAATTCGAGACAGCGGTACATTTCATGAGCAACTCGAATACTTTAGTAACCAAGTTGAGTTTAGCCAACCTACTGGTGGGCACATGGGCTACACTCGGCACATCGCATCACTACCCACAGGCAGGCGCGTATTCATTAAGCGGCACGACGCCGACAAGTTCACCGATGAGACGCGCGCTCAACATTCAAAACGCTATCTACACAAGGAGCATCACGTCTACCAGCAGCTATCAGACACATCCCCTCATACTCCTGACCACATTGAATTGACTAATGACAGTACTCTGCTGCTCGAAGCATACGACCCACGTGATGGATGGCAGTGGAAAGCACCACTGGACATTACTGAGCGTAGACGATATATCCATGAAGTAATCGAGGCTCTGCGCACCATTGAACCTGCGAGGTATGAGCCATTTGTTGACGTAAAACCGTCATATCATACGATTATCGATGAGGGTTGGGGCGCCTACCCTACAGCCCGCACACGCATTATCGAAAAGCTGCACAGATCCTCAGTCGAAGGAGCCCGGGCACTTGCCGATAGCCTGGATGAGCTATACGAACGTACTCAGCATCTCCCGTCACCAGAGCTTACCCACTTCGCTCATTATGACGTCCGCCAATCAAACATCGCCTGGCATCCCGAGCATGGCGTACGCATTGTTGATTGGAGTTGGGCGGATCCCGCCCCTAAAGGCGTAGATACCACGAGCTTTCTGATTGACATACATAAAGCCGGATATTCTATCGATGAGCATATGCCGGATTTTAATGCCGAACACGCACTGATACTTATAGGATTCTGGCTAGGCCACAGCATATGGCCGACACCAACACACGATCAAACCGTTCGCGAGCATCAAATCAGTTCAGCGGTTGCCGCTTTTCAGCTACTTAACCAGTAGTAGCGGCTGAGGCCTACAACTGTCGAACAAATTCCTGGAATTCTCCCTCAGAGATAACTTTCGTTCCATAGCGCTTAGCTTTCGCAAGCTTACTCGCCCCAACCTTACCGCCTGCAACAAGGTATGTCGTATCCTTCGCGACAGAACTTTGAAATACTCCGCCCTGCGCGCGAATCATTTCTGCTGCTTCATCGCGCGTCATTGATTCTAGACTACCCGTAATGACAAAGCTCTGCCCGACGAGCTTGCCCGATTTTGGTGTATAGTGAGGCACAACGCCAAGCAGGTTAAATTTTTCAAGCAATGCCATATTGTCATCGTCCGCAAACCACGCCGCGATACTTTCCGCAACAACGACACCGATACCGTCAACATCAGTCAGTTGATCAAGGGTTGATTGCGCTAAAATATCGAGAGATTTAAACCGAGCAACCAAATCAATAGCTGTCTGAACGCCAACGTGGCGGATGCCCAGGCCAAAAAGAAATCGTTCAAGTGGCGGCTGTTTCTTCTCAGCAATCGCATCAATAAGCTTACGTGCCGAAATATCCCCAAAGCGATCAATCTGCAACAGATCTTCCACAGAAAGCGTGTAAATATCAGCCAAATCTTTCACCAGACCGGCATCGACAAGCGCCACCACATTTTTCTCGCCGAGTGTGTCAATGTCAAGAGCACCTTTGCTCGCAAAATGTTGAAGCGCTCGCTTTAGAATCAATGGTCCCGTAAGGCCTTTTACTCGGTACACCACCTCGCCCTCTGGGCGCTCAAACTCCAACTCCGGGTACTGCCTGGCAAGCTCGGCGTTGTAGTCAATGGGTTGCGCATCAACCTGCCGTAGGTCTGTAATGACGCCTTCGACTTGCGGAATAATATCCCCGGCCTTAAAAATAACAACCGTGTCTCCACGACGAATGTCCAAACGCGCAATTTCGTCGGCGTTGTGCAGACTGGCGTGCCGAACGGTCGTACCCGCCACTTGTACAGGATCGAAAACTGCAACGGGAGTAGCGGCACCTGTGCGGCCAATCGAGATAACGATATCACGCACTACTGTTGTCGCCTGCTCGGCGGCATATTTATAAGCAACCGCACCACGGGGTTGCTTACCAACAATTCCAAGTTTATTATAGAGATCGCGGTCATTAACTTTAACGACAAGTCCATCTGTATTAAAAGGTAGCTCGTGTCGGGCATCATCCCAATGACGCACAAAAGACATCACATCATGTAACGAGGTGAATACCGCTGCCTCCGGATTACGAGTAATGCCAAGTGCCGTCAGCGCCTCGTAGGCGAACATATTCGTTGGCACCTCGTCAGCATGATCACGAATGAGGTCGTATCCTCGAAAATGAAGCGGTCGGCTCGCCACCAGTGCCGGGTCAAGCTGACGTACCGTACCCGCTGATAGGTTACGCGGGTTAGCAAACTCGGGCTTTCCTGCTGCGCGTTGCTGCTCATTCAGCGCAGCAAAATCTTTCTTCAACATCACCACTTCTCCTCGAATTTCCGTACGCCCCTCAAGAAAACCCTCATACCCAGCCGCGCGCCTGAGGCGGAGAGGTACGTTCTTTATGGTACGGACATTGGCAGTCACATCTTCGCCCTCATAGCTATCACCACGAGTAACCGCCTGCCGCAAAATACCATCTTCGTAGATAAGCGCACAGGCAAGGCCATCCATCTTGATATCAGCAAAAAACTCATGCCTTACACCGGGTAGCTGTTTATCAATTCGTTTTACCCATGCCTCGACCTCTGCCGTGTCAAACACATCATTCAAACTGATCATTCGCGTGCGATGCCTTACTTTTGCAAAACCATCCAGTAACTTGTTACCAACTCGCTGAGTGGGGCTATCGGGCGTAACAAGCTCAGGATGTTCACGTTCAATGGTCTTTAATTCGCCAAACAGTCCGTCGTAAACTGCATCGCTGACACTCGGCTGGTCGAGCACATGATATTCATAGCTATAGCGCTCGATAACCTGGCGAAGCTCTGCAACGCGATCACTAGGCTGGTTTTGCGTCATCGTCGACTACCTTTCTATAAAGTAAGTACACGTATGCCGCCAGCCACACGCTTGAGGCAGCGCTCATCACCGCAGCAGCCATAGGCATAGTTGGGACATCAGACACGGCACTCCATGCATCTTTTACTGCAGTATCTAAGATGAGCAGTGGAATAAATACTACAGCCCAGGCGACAACGATCATAAACATGCCCCACAGTAGTCGGTACATGATACGCAACCGACGCCCTACTACCAAGTCACCTGATGATTTTAGCGCGCGTAGCGGATACATACCAGGAAGCGTAACGACAACCAGGGCAATTATTGTGCTTGTTACCCAGTAAAGTACAAGCGCGCCGACTGTCACTGCAAAAATCCAAAATAGCATGGAGCTAAACCCATTTTCCAGGAGGCCAACAGAGCTAAGCGCGGCATATATAAGTGCAACAATACCCGCTGGCAAGCATTGCAGAATCAGGACGAACACAACAATAAACGTAGAGACAAACGGCGATCCTGAATTATACAACCCGTCACGAAGCCGAGGGCGACGACCCAAAAGATACTCACGCAGCAGCCAGACCGTCGTAAGCCACGCGAGCAACAACGCCAGACCAAGGAATATTTGCTGCTCCACCGTCAACGCACCAGGACCAGATGCAAATGTTGAAAGCAACAACAGGCCTGCCTCTCCTAGTTTACCTGTGCCTCCGGTGAACACTTCAGGACCCGCCTCTTGCAGCAGCTCACTAATTTGGCTATATGCCTGCTGGTTTGTAATACCCCCTAGTGCCATCATTGCAAATCCGTACAAAAGAACCAGGAGCAAAAAGGTGCGACGGTGTCGCTGTAGCGTCCGCCATACGAACAATGTAAACGAAATATATCCGGGAAGCCGTAGTGACCGAACGTAATCGCGTCGTCTTGTAAGCTGGAAACTACGGTGAGGACGACGGTCAAGGAAGCCCTGGTAGCGACGCGTCAGGCGTGCGTTTGTTCGCCCCAGCCAACTGTTGAATCTACGCCCAGGAGATGTTCGCACGCGCGCTGTCGTTATCGTTTTTTTTGAACGTGTCTTCGCAGTATTCTTCGTTTTTTTCAGCACCATACTCACTTTAGTATACCGCATCTCGACTCCCCCGCACCAACAAAACACCCTTGGACAAGCCAAGGGAATTTTGTTGGTGCGCAGAGCGGGAATCGAACCCGCACGACTTTTGGTCAAGGGATTTTAAGTCCCTCGCGTCTACCTATTCCGCCATCCGCGCATATAGTGGATACCATTTAACATCATCTATACCAGAGCTGCGACTCTGTGCGATACGCGACTACGATTACTTGCGCTTCACCCGAGACGCTCATCAGCGCATACACCGATACAGATAAATTCGTGGAGGCACGTACGGGAGTTGCACCCGTCTACGCGGTTTTGCAGACCGCTGCGTAACTGCTCCGCCAACGCGCCACTTCTAGTATTATAGCAAATGATTTGAGCTATGGAGGTTATTCTGTTTTATGAGCTCGGGCCAGGGACAGTTACCCAGCACAGTGTCTTCCCGAGGCTACTGATATTCCCCAAACTATACCCAGTGGTCGAAGCAATAAAATTTGGCCAAGTATACTGAACGACATTTCCAACTCCGCAGTTTTGGTTCGTTCCTAGCAGATGATAGGTTAGCCGCATCGGCTGTGTAGTACCGCCGTAGGTCATGGTTGTATTATATGTGAACCACATACCCGCCCCATTCGCTGAGCCAGTTTTCGGAATACTCAACGGAACCACACCGACAGTCGCAATATTCGTATTAAATGTTGTTGAAGAATCCTTAACAACTCCCGCACTGTCTATACATCCAGAATCAATCGTAATGCACGCATCTCCAATTGTCGCAAATGGATACGCATCATTTGCCGCTATATACGCTTGCATCATGCGAAGCGATTTACTCGCAGCATCGATTGTAGCGGTATTATTAGCACGCTGCTGAATGCCATTATAAGAAGCGATGGAGATGGCGGCCAGTATCGCAATCACTACGATGACTATAAGAAGCTCAACGATTGTAAAGCCTGTGGCGGTACCAGGCGTGCGATTTGGTGTGCTAAGCATAAGCATCTACCTTCATTTAAACACCCTCGCCAGCAGGAGTCAACCGCGCCCGAACTCAACCAAGCTCAACAAAAAGGATGTCCAAAGGACATCAAATTTGTTTGGTGCACTGAAGAGGACTTGGTGACCTTATGGCGACCCCGACTCGACATACTTGAAGCATAGCTTCAAATCTATCTCCGTCCTTGCGGTTCGCTACATAGCGAAGAGGACTTTCGCTCCTCACCTCCACACGTGTCGGTTCAAGCAGTTTTATGCCAAAATAAAAACCCAAGCAAATGCTCGGGTTAATATTTTGGTGCACTGGAGAAGACTTGAACTTCCACGATCGCAATGATCACCAGCCCCTCAAGCTGACGCGTCTACCAATTTCGCCACCAGTGCATATAACCAATTCTGAAAGTACAGCTATGGATTATAGCGAATTTAGGGTGTTTTGTAAACCGTATCTGAATGAACGGTCCAATAAAGCACATTTGCATAACGATCCGCTTCACTAACCAGCTGTGCACCAGGTCGAACCGCATCAACATTCTCATTAGAAACGTACTCCAGTACTGGCTGGTAAAGCGCCAACGCCGGAGCATCCTCCTGCCACTGCCTCACGAATTGTTTATACTTCGCATTGCGTAGTTCAGGTTCCAGGCGGGAACGGGCGCTCGCCAAGCTTGCGTCAACAGCCTTATTAGAATAGCTTGTAAAATTGTACCCTGTTTGCCCGATTTGTGATGAGTGCCAATATGCGTATACATCTGGGTCTGCTCCGATGGCAAGTTCATACAGAAGCATATCAAAGTTTCGCGCCTGAAGTGTATCTTGTACAAAAGTTGACGCAATGCCGCTTGTATCAACTATCTTCCGTTCAATATTAACGCCAATTTTTTGCCACTGCTTCACAAGGTTGTCAATCGAACGTACATTTTCGCTATTCTTTGTGGTTGTGATTGTGAAGCTAAGTGCTTGACCATCGCGCACGCGCCCACTGCCCGACAATTTCCACCCGGCTTCATCCAGCAGCGCCTGTGCGCGCGCAATATCTGGTGGCGCTACCTTTGGAATATCCGCGCCTTCAAGTTGGCTACGTAAAACAGGCGCATCAAGCGGAAGCACACCGCCACCAATATCAGAACGGAGGGCGGCAGTGTCCGTGGCAGCTTGCAGTGCCTTTCGCACCTTTACGTCTTTGAGTATCGGGTTATTCATGTTGAATAATAGGTAGACACCGCTATTGAGCGCCTGTGGCGTCAATTTATATCGCGCTGTATCGATACTAGGCGCCACAGTAGGCGAAAGTCCCGAAGCCCCGCTCAGCTCACCACTTCGAAGCGCTTTTAGCAAAGATGCTTCGTCCGGGTAGGCATGAATTTCAAAACGGTCCAACTTCGGAGCACCAGCATAGTACGCAGGGTTAGCTGCCAAGTGAACGACTTTGTGTCTGCTGACGTTGTCGGCTGCCTGAAGCAAACGAAAAGTGAACGGCCCACTGCCAACGGGTGAACGACTAAACGCACTTTCGCGAATTGCACCTGGAGCTACAGTCTTCAGGATATGTTCGGGAAGTATTGGAAATGTGAGTGCATGAGGAAAAGCCGCATACGTTGCAGGCAGAGTGAACTGAACGGTTGTGTTGTTTACCGCGGCAACCGTTACGTCCAGCCAGTTAATGCGCAACGGAGAGCGAGCCGAAGGGTTCTTAATAAGATTGACGGTATACACGATATCACTCGCGAGAAGCGGCGTTTTATCATGCCACGCCACGTCATCCCGAATCGTCGCAGTATACACACGCCCGCTTGCGTCGACTGTCAGACTTTTTATAATGTCCTGACGCAGATGCCCTGTCTCGTCATAGTTGTACAATGACGAAAAAAGCAAGCGACTCACAGACGCCTCCGATGGAGTCGTTAAGTAGAGCGGGTTCATTGTGTCGATTTGTCCGATAGTGCCTTCAACGAACGTACCGCCTTCAGCCCGCGCCGTAGCCGTAAATTGCGGCTTACTAACCAAGAGTTGAACACCAAGCGCAGCAATAATAATCCCCACAAGTACAAGCCAGGTCGTCACCTCGCGGGCAACAAGGCGTATATTATCGATTCGACGAACAATAAACCGATGGGCATGTCGCTGGGTAGCACCCTCAGCTTTTTGCATACGACGAGCGAGCCGCTTGCGGTCAAGCTTGATTCGTTTAAATTGATTCCACCCTGGCTTTTTCTCTTCCACGGATATCCTTATTTAAGGTTTGGGAGGACAAGTCCTACGAGAATTGAGAGAACAAACGTAATTGCTAAAAAGATTGTGACTTCAAACAAATTCTTATCAAGTCCACGACGTGTCGTGTAAAGCTCGCTGGAGCCACCGAAGCCTGCACCCAGGCTTGCGCCACGCTGCTGTAGCAGAATCGCCAGAATCATTAAAACGGCCGATCCGATAGTTATAGTCTGCAATATGCTATCAATACTCACTTGGTCTCCTCTCGTACGCGCATATATTCAAGTTCGAGCGCACTACTTACTATATAGTTTACCAGACTGAGCACCAATCCGGTAAGTACGGAATTCCAAAAAGTCATCGTAAGGTCACCCGGAGCAAGCTTCAAGGATATATACACCATTAGCCCATTGACAATAATCGTAAACAACCCGAGTGTAAGCAAAATCGCAGGAAGTGCCAAAATAATAACCGCCGGCTTAAGGATTGCGTTTACTAATGAGAATATCAGGCCTGCCATCAAGAATGCCCAAATATTAGCATCGATTTCGGCGCCGGAATAGCCCGTTCCAAATATACGCACTGCGATCCACAGCCCAAATGAATTCAGCATCCATCGGATAGTAAAAATGAGAAATTGTCGTTTCATTATTACTTTCAGTATAGCGTATTGCTAAAGGCTTGTCGATAAAGCAGCCGTCAGGTTCAGGTGCCCCGTTTCGGTTACCAGAATATCATCTTCGATGCGCACACCGATTCCCTCTTCAGCAATATAAATTCCCGGCTCAACAGTTAGTACCATACCGGGCTGTAAGTACCGAGGTCTGCCCAGGCTATCGTGTACGTCCACTCCGAGCCCGTGACTTACCGAATGTGGAAAATACCGCCGGTACGTTGTCTCGTCTGATCGCGCTTCGAGTAACCCCAGCTCACACAATGCGTCCTTCATTATCTCATCCACCGCATGCATGTATTCGGCAACAGTGAGATTGGGCTGTATCAGTTCAATAATTCGATGGTGCGCGGCCTCAACTGCGCCGTGGACTGCCCGCTGTCGCTTGGTGGGGTTAATGCAATAGGTGCGCGTAATGTCCGCACAGTAGCCATTAACACGTGCACCGATATCAATAAGGACCAATTTGTTCTTGGATAGTCTGTCGTTATTTTCTATGTAATGTAGTGTTACTGCATTTGCCCCCGAAGCAACAATGGGTTCGTAAGCATGTGTAGCGTTATGCCTGCGAAAATACTGCGTAAAATCAGCTTCAATCTCGTACTCGTGGGCATACTGCGATAGTCTATCGCGTACGTCAGCGAACGCAGCGCATGTCAGTTTTGCCGCCTGTTTCATCACGGCAATCTCGTTAGCGTCTTTAAGTGCTCTCAGACTCGCAAGTTGCACTCCGCAGTCCTGAACTGAAGTAAATATCCGCGACAATACCGCGTAGAGTTCCCGCTGCGCAGGGTTGTGTGCAAATCCGTAGTCAGTTTTATCGACATACGTGCGGACCACACTATGTACGTTACTTAGTCTCGCCAAATATTTCTCAAAATCTTTGTGTAAGATTATTTCGTGTGCACCGCTTTGCGCAAGCAAGCGTTCGTCGCTGGCTTCTCCATCAAAAATCCGATGTATCTCATCAATTTCTGGTCGAACAAGCACCACATTGCGCCGCGCACCATCGATAATCACCTTCCATCCAGGCTGGGTAACCTGCATAAGCCACCAAAAGTTTCCTTCCTGCAAGAAGGGTGCCGCCATATCCCCAGACAGCTGTACCTGATCATAGGCAGTTAGTACAGCTAACCCGCCATCGATCGCGTCAATAAATCGCTGAGTATGCTCATTAACCATTTTCATCATCTACCGTGATTATACACTACGTACAGGCGGTAGCAGTGGGTGTTGAAATCGCCTGCGTCATGTACAGCACTACCGATGGAACCAGAAGACTGTTGCCGCGCAAACAGTACGTCGATGCTGTTCCTGAGACATACGTAATCGTTACACCTTGCGCCGGATCATAGCTCGATGGCATCGTCGGCGGTGATCCTGTCGGGTAGCCGTTGTTAAATATTTTATGATTTTTTAGGGCCGTCGCCGCTGAAGATAATGCATGCGTCACCTCCGTCTTTGCCGTACGTGTTCGCCATGAACCGATAGCAAAAATGGTAATGGTAGCAAGCCCAACAATAATCACGACAACCACAATAAGCTCGACGACAGTAAACCCACGAAGGCGACGTAATTTCATACGTCTACTATACCACAAGCACTTTCGTTACCCCAGATGACTCCGAATGACCGCGGCACGCGCTTCACCGACTATTTTAGCGATTTCCCCATCCGTCGCCGAACGAATACCCCGAACGCTTCCAAACACTTTTAGTAGCTTTTTGCGTGTTACGGGACCTACCCCTGGAATATCATCAAGAAGACTTTTCGTCTGGGCGTTACGCTTCAATACAGTGTGGTAGCTCACTGCAAAACGGTGAGACTCATCACGAATCCGCTGCAATAATTTCATGATATGAGTGTCATGCGGTAGGTTTATGAGCGTAAACGTATCACTGGTCATATAATGCCCCTGAAGCTCTGATAATTTCTGTTTGTTGAGGGTCAGGTGCGATCGTGTGTGATGGATGACAATCTGCTCTTCACGCTTGGCGAGTCCAATCATCGGAACTCGCTGTCCGCATTCATCGCGTGCGCGAGTCGCCGCGTCCAGCTGACCTTTGCCGCCATCAATCAAGAATAGTTCAGGCAGACCCCAGCTTTTTATATTTTTGTCACTGAGCCGCCGCGTCATCGTTTCGTGCATATTGTAAAAGTCATTATTGTGCTCTTTGTGAGTTTTGAACTTTCGGTATTCCCCGCGGTCGCTTACCCCATTCGTAAATACCACCATGCTCGCTACAACATTTGTCCCACTCATATGGCTAATGTCATAACCTTCAATACGTTTGATTGGAACGGTAATACCCAGTAATTCCATTAAGTCGCTGAGCGCCTTGTCTTTACTAATATCAAGGAATTCCTTATCACCAAACATAATGCGGCGCTGCAGCTCCCGCAGGTTTGTCAGCTTGTTTCGTAACTCTGCCGCTACTTCAAACTCTTGTTCACGGGCGGCGCGCTTCATGTCTCGCTCGATTTCATTTGTGATAGTGGCTCTGCCGCCTTCGATATACTTGATTAGCTTCTTTAGCGAAGTTTTATACTCGGCGCTTGTCATGTCAGGCCGAGGGCTCAATCCCAAGTGCACATCGAGGTCGGGCCGACCCCCGGTTGGTGCCTTCGTATAGTAAGGAAAGACTTTACGTAAATACCGAAGGGCCTTTTTGACCGCGTAGCCGTTGTAAAATGGACCAATATATAACGCCTTATCGTCTGCAGGATTGCGAGTAAAACTTACGTGCGGCCACTCGCTTTTCATATCAATCCTTACAAAAGTCTGGGACTTGTCATCGCGGAGCAAAATATTGTAACGTGGCATATACCGCTTAACCATTTCACTCTCAAGGAATAACGCGTCGATTTCACTTTCAGTTTGAATCCAGTCGGTATCGTATATTTCGTTTACGAGCGAAAGAGTTTTTGCATCAAAATCCTTTTTGCTCTGAAAATATTGGCGCACGCGATTGCGCAACACCGCAGCTTTGCCAACGTACATAATCTCGCCGTCACGAGCCTTATGAAAATACACACCCGGTGAATTCGGCAGCGTTTTTAGTTTAGCCTCCAAAGCACGATTCATGATTCTATTATACCGCTAAAGGCTACGGTAGGATATGAGGACTTATAGATGCTTTTTCAAAGCATCTTCCAGCGCAAGCTTAGGCATCGCACCGATTAAGGTGTCTACCGGTTTACCATTTTTGAACAATATCATATTTGGAATGCTGCGCACTTCATACTGGCCTGCAAGATTTGCGTTGTCAACGCCCGATTCTATGTCGACCTTCACGATATCCACCTGGCTATCCATTTCATCACCAACCTGATGCAAAATTGGAGCCATCGCTCGACATGGCGGGCACCATTCAGCCCAAAAATCAACCAGCACAAGTTTGTTGCTCTCGAGAACCTTCGATTTAAATTCCGCCGTTGTAAATGTATTGTGAACTGCCATAATACCTTATTATACCCTACCTAAAAAACGAGGTCGACCGGATCGGCAATCGAGAAGGCATCCGCATACACCCATTCGTATCGCTCAAGACATTGTGTCACGATGTGGGTATATATCTCATATACATCCTCGAGCGCCGTGCCGCTCGCAACTTCACATTGCAATTCAGGAAGCGTCAGCCAACGAATGTCGTCCGCCTCGCCCTCTGCCTGAGCCCGGGCTGGAATCGCTCGCGCAATAAATGCATAGCATAAATCTGAATGGTAATGCTCAGCATTCACTCGGTGCGTATTTACAAGTAGGGGCACCGGGTGTATGACAGCATGCTCAAGAGTCGGCAACTGCTTCGTCGGCTGCAGCACGCTCAACTCATTCAGTTGATACCCTGTTTCCTCTGCCAACTCATGTGCCAAGGCTGCCCAAGGTGTTTCGGCGAGCTCAATGTGACCTCCAGCCTGCATGAGCTTTCCAAGTTTGCGATGCATGTGCACTAGAACGAGCGGCTCATCATCCTGCATACGCACAATGTACGCGCTTACAGTAATGTCATGTTGGCCATCGAGTGTGTGGATATGCGGCATTGATTATTCCTTCAGTTTACCCTGCTGAGCGACTACCGTCGACTTTGGCCGGCACGCAGGTGAGTGATATAACAGTGCCGGCGTTTTCTTGCATGTGTCACATATGAGCACCAGCTCATTACAGCTCGGGTCGGCGCAGTTTTCAAAATTACTCGTACTTGCGCCACAGTGGACACAGGATCCGATAACCGCGGTGTGGTCGCTAAAATTGACAGTCATACGCTTGTCAAACACCCTGAGGCTTCCTTCCCACAGGCCATCATCTCCGTATGCTTCGCCGTACTTCACAATACCGCCGTCGATTTGATAAATATCTTTGAAGCCACGCTTCTTCATCATACTGCTAATTACTTCGCAGCGGATTCCGCCCGTGCAATACGTAATGACTTTTTTATTTTTAATGTCGTCATACTTATCGCTTTCAAGCTCGGCAATAAAATCCCGGCTGGTCGTGGTATTTGGGACGACTGCATTTTTAAACTTACCAATTTTTGCCTCGTGCGCATTTCTTCCATCAAAAAACACGACATCATCGCCATATTTTTCAATAAGCTCATGCACCTGTGCTGGTTTAAGATGCGTGCCCCCACCAACAACGCCGTTTTCATCTACTTCAAACTCATCATCGCTATTTTTAAAACCGACCAATTCCCGCCGAGCGCGCACGCTAAGCCGTGGGAAGTCGTCACGACTACCCTCGCTCCATTTCCACACGATATCCCGAAAGCCCGCATACTGCTTGGTCGCTTTAACATACGCCTTAAGGTCTTCTATATCACCACCCACCGTACCATTCAAGCCATGCCGGCTCACGAGAATCCTACCTCGCAAGTTCAGGCCTTCACATAACGATTTTTGCCACAACTTTACCGCCTCCGGGTCGGGAATCGGGGTAAATTTGTAGTACAGAAGAATCTTTTGCATATATCCATTGTACCGCAATACTACCCCTGTTGTAAACGCAAGTGCTCATACACGTTGCATCATCTTGGTGTATTTAGTATACTTATAACACTATGAACTTGCGCTAGTTCCTCTACTCGTGAATGTTGGGACGGCCTAACCACTTGCGATACAAACAACTAAGAGAAAGGTTTTATTAACACATGTCCGCAGACCAACGCGATACCGACCCTAAAGCAATTAGACAAACACTACGCGTATATTTATCGCTCATGCTACAACATTGGCGCTATACGCTCGTAATCGTTATTACCGTAGCATTTGGTAGTACGCTCGTTTTCTACATTCCACCGCTTATCATTGCGGAACTAATCCGAATGCCAGCAGGGACACCCATGGCGTCCCTCTGGCCATACGTCGCATGGTTTGGCGTGGCGTGGTTTGGCGGTGAAATGCTCTGGCGCCTCGCCCTGCACCTGATGATTCGGTTCGAGATTAATGTCATCCAAAAACTCTACCGTGATGCGCTCACTGCCCTACTTCATAAAGATTTGCTATTCTTCCATAGTCGCTTCGCGGGCACCATCACAAAGAATACGCTCGCCTACGCCCGACGCTTCGAAGGATTCTTCGACACAATTATTTTTGAAGTTGTGTCTCAGCTTATCCCGGCTGTCTTTGCCGCCGTCATTCTGTGGTCAATCAGCCCGTGGCTCTCAATCACACTATTCATACTCCTTGGCCTGGGGCTCGCGATTATCGTTCCGCTAGTAAAACGCCGCATCAAACTCGTTAGACGCCGCGAAGCTGCGCACGCCATGATGTCTGGGCACATTTCTGACGTCATCTCCAACGTTGCAGCCGTCAAAGCGTATGGCGCCGAAGACGCAGAAGAAAAGACAAATCGCAAACACGTCGATACCTTCATCGCCCATGCCGCAAAGAGCTGGCACTACCAAAACAACCGTATCGACATGGCTATTTCGCCGCTCTACGTTGCCACCAACGTCATCGGGCTAATCATCGTGCTGAGTCTTGGCGTCGATAGCAGCACGAAAGCCAGTTTATTTATCGGTTTCACATATTTTGCCAATGTGACACGGTTTTTATGGTCGTTTAATAGCGTGTATCGTCGCCTTGAAGAGGCTATCACCGAAGCATCACTCTTTATTGCCTACACTATGGAGCCGACGCGCATACGTGACGCGGTAAACGCCAGCAAACTCCAGGTCACCGCAGGCGGCATCACGTTCGACAATGTTACTTTTACTCACACCGACAACGCCGAAGCGCTATTTAATAATTTCCAGCTTACCATCAAGCCAGGTGAAAAAATTGGTCTTGTTGGTCAGTCAGGCGCGGGTAAGTCGACCGTGGTCAATCTGCTTCTCCGGTTCATGGACATTGATAGCGGCTCGATAATGATTGATGGGCAACGCATTGCAGAGGTCACCCAGAAGAGTCTCCACACATCCATCGCTTACGTTCCGCAGGAGCCAGCGCTCTTCCATCGCACTCTGCGCGAAAACATCGCTTATGGCAATCCATCAGCGACCGAAGAAGCGATTATTGAAGCAACCCGTAAGGCAAACGCCTGGGACTTCATACGCGACCTCCCGCATGGTCTTGACACACTCGTGGGTGAGCGCGGCGTAAAGCTAAGTGGTGGCCAACGGCAGCGCATTGCGATTGCCCGCGCGATACTGAAAGATTCCCCTATCCTGGTACTTGATGAAGCGACAAGTGCGCTTGATAGCGAGAGCGAGAAACTTATCCAGGACGCACTCGACGATTTGATGCAAAACCGCACGAGCGTCGTCATCGCTCACCGTCTGAGCACCATCGCAAAGCTTGATCGTATCATTGTCATCGATCACGGAACAATCATCGAAGATGGTTCTCATGATGAGCTACTGCGGAAGAATGGGGTATACAGCAAACTCTGGAAGCGACAAAGCGGCGGCTTCATAGAGGAATAACTAAAGTTGACTTTACTAGATACATACCGTTCGCGTCTGATATCGTTTGAGTAATACATTCAACAAGGAGAATTATGAGTTACGAACCAGACGTTCACAGCGCACAAATAGCGATTTTACGGCACCTTTTATTTGTGCCAACCGCCGGCTTTGCCGAATTACAAAAATCAACCGACCTTACAAGTGACCACTTCAATTTTCATATTCGTAAGTTAGTCGATTCGGACATGATCAAGAAAACGGATGACCGGTACGAACTGACACCACGCGGCAAAGAATATGCGAACCGTATGGATACCGATGAAAACGAAATTGAAAAACAGCCTAAGGTTTCAGTGGCATTGATTGTCGAAAGACAAAATGGTGATCGTCGCGAGTTCATCGTACAAAAGCGACTGAAGCAACCCTATTACGGGTTCTACGGACGCCTCGGGGGCAAAGTGCGCTGGGGCGAATCATTTGAGCAAGCAGCAGCAAGGGAGCTCCAGGAAGAAACGGGCCTTAACGGCTCCTTTACGTTCAGCCACATCTTTCATAAAAAAGATTACCGTAAGTCTGATGGCAAATTACTCGAAGACAAACTATTCCTCGTGATGTATTGCAACGACGCAAGGGGCGAGATGCTTTCCGTGTTTGAAGGTGGCGAAAACCACTGGATGACACAGGAGGAGCTCGTCTTGCAAGATAAAGTATTCGAAAGCGCACGCGATTTTGTGACCTATCACGACCAAGGCATACCGTATCACGCTCAAGACTATACATACGACGATAGTGAATACTAAAAAATGGCTCCCGACAGGGAGCCATTTTATGAAAGAGCTATTACCTACTCTGCTTTTTCCGTATCTTCGCCAACTGGTGCTTCCTCGGCGCCGTTCTCGGCCTCTACAGCACTCTCGTCCGTAGCATCACCCGCCGCCGCTTCGTTAGCCGCCTGCAACGCTCCCGGCTCATAGACGTTGGCGACAACAAGATCTGTCACCGATGGACGTTCTTCGCCCTCTTCTATATCTTCTTCGCTGCGACCATCATGATGCTCAACGAATTCGACACCCTTTTCAAGCACAGCATCTGCAAGTGTTACGCGGTCACCAACTTCAGTGAGCCCCACAATCGAGATTTCGATTGCTTCAGGCAAGTCCATTGGGAGTGCCTTAACCTGTACTTTATCGAGTGCCTGCAAGACAATCAGCCCGGCTTTTTCAGCAGCTGATTCGCCCTCACCAACCAAGTGAATCGGCACCTCGGCAACTACTGGCTCGTTTGCCTTTACGGCGTGAAATGAGATGTGGCGAATATAACCGTGACGTATTGGGTCATAGTCAACGTCCTTGATCATGGCGATGCGCTTTTTCGCACCAGTCAGCATCACGGGCGTGTGCTTGCCTGCAGCGGCAACAACCTTGCGCACTTCGCCTGAATCAGCCTGAACGGGTGTTGCATCGACACCCTGGCCATACACAACGCCTGGCGTTAGGCCCTGTGCGCGGAGTGACGCGACTTTCTTTCCCTGCACCTCTCGCGCATCAATTCTCAGTGTAATCTTATCTCCCATCTCTCTTCTCCTCTCTAGAGAATACCTTTACGGAGGTATATATACAATTAGTACTAATACTATCTTAACACTTTGTCGCGTTCAATGCCACTCATGCTACAATATAGTGAGTTATGAAATCACCCAAAAACGCACCAGACTTTAATGAATTCGAACAGACAAAGCCCGACTTCCTGTTGCTCGAATGGCTTGCAGCTCCAAGAAGATGGATGAGGCGAGCTTATTATTGGGTTGTCGGCTGGGCCGAAAAGCCTCAGGCCGAAAAAGCACTCGCAGGCCTCAGTTTTGCTGAAAGCTCTTTTTTTCCTATTCCACCCGACCCGCTACTCATTGCTATTGTCACAGCTCGCCCTAAGCAATGGCTGCGCTTTGCAACTATCACGACAGTCGCCTCGGTCTTGGGGGGTATGCTCGGTTACATCATTGGCGCAGCAGCGATAAATGCCGTCATGCCAATTATCGTACAGGTTGGCTATGAAGATGCTTACAAGTCCGCTGTCGAATGGTTCGCAAACTACGGCGCACTTGCCGTCATCGTTGCTGGATTCACCCCTATTCCCTACAAGATTTTTACCATTGCTGGCGGCGCAGCCGGTATGTCCATACCCTTGTTTCTTCTCGGTTCACTCATCGGGCGTGGTGGTAGGTTTTTCCTTGTGGCGTTCCTGATGCAGCACTTCGGCAGAAGGTATAAAGATAAAATTGAAAAATATATTGACGTGCTAGGGATTGCGTTCGTCCTTCTCCTCGTACTCGGCTTTGTTGTTATCAAATACGCGCTATAGGGACCCGAGTAATACCTTAAGATATGCTCCTGTGTAGCTTGTTTCTACTTTGGCGACTTGTTCAGGAGTTCCAGTGGCAACAATCTGTCCGCCACCTTGTCCACCCTCAGGGCCTAGATCTATCAAGTGGTCCGCGCACTTGATCACCTCGAGGTTGTGCTCAATGATAATCATGGTATTTCCACCTTCAACGAGTTTTTGCAGAATTTCAAGTAACTTCTTAACATCAGCGGTGTGGAGTCCGGTCGTTGGCTCATCAAGAATGTACAATGTCTTGCCTGTGCTCCGACGGCTTAGTTCACTTGCGAGCTTGATACGTTGCGCCTCACCACCACTAAACGTGGTCGCAGGCTGACCCAGCGTAATATAACCAAGGCCAACATCATTAAGAGTGTCCAGTTTTCGTGCAATCGCAGGAATATTTTCAAAGAATTCACACGCTTGCTCAACAGTCATATCCAAAATATCACTGATAGTTTTACTTTTGTAGCGTATCTCGAGTGCTTCGCGGTTGTAACGCTTGCCCTTGCACTCATCACAAGTCACGTAAACATCTGGTAAAAAGTGCATCTCGATTTTGATCATGCCATCACCCTGACAATTTTCACATCGACCACCCTTGACATTAAAGCTAAAGCGCCCGGCTTTGTATCCGCGGATATTAGCTTCAGGCGTACCCGCAAACAACTCTCGAATCGGCGTAAATACGCCCGTGTAGGTTGCGGGGTTACTGCGAGGCGTTCGGCCAATGGCTGACTGGTCGATGATAATCGCTTTGTCGAGCTGATTAATTCCCTCGATGTTTTCGTGTGCACCCGGTACGGCCTGGGCACGGTGCAGCCGAGCTGATAGTTCTTTGGCTAATATGTCGTTGACGAGCGTGCTCTTGCCGCTCCCACTCACACCACTCACTACCGTCAGAATCCCTAACGGGAATTCAACATCAATGTTTTTCAGATTATTTTCGCGCGCACCACGAATAATAAGTTTTCGGTCTTTTTCAATCGCCCGTCGCTTCTTTGGCACCGGAATGTTATCGATACCCGAAAGATACCGTCCCGTAATACTATCAGGATTCTTCGCAACTTCGTCAGGCGTACCCTGAGCGACAATATGCCCACCATGAATACCTGCGCCCGGCCCAACGTCAACAAGATAATCAGCCTGGCGAATAGTGTCTTCGTCGTGCTCTACTACAAGCACCGAGTTGCCGAGGTCGCGTAGATGCTTGAGCGTTCCAATCAAGCGGTCGTTATCACGCTGATGGAGTCCAATACTCGGCTCATCAAGAACATACAAAACACCCTGCAACCCCGAACCGATTTGCGTCGCTAATCGAATGCGCTGCGCCTCACCGCCGCTCAATGTATTGGCAGCACGGGAAAGTTCTAGGTAGCTTAGACCAACGTTACTCATAAACCCAAGTCGAGCACGTACTTCTTTTTTGATTGGCTTCGCGATGAAGTCTTCCTCCGGCGTCAGCTTGAGATTATCAATCAAATCAATAGCATCATCGACGCCTAGATTACACATTTCCATAATGTTAAACCCGTGAACCTTTACCGCCAACACCACGGGCTTCAGTCTCATCCCGCCACATGCAGTACATTTCCGTTCACGCATGAAGCGCTCGATATCTTTACGCATGAATTCGCTGTCTGTTTCTTTGTGGCGTCGCTCAAGGTTTGGAATTACTCCCTCGTATGTTGAGTCGTAGTGACGGCCGCCGCTTAGTCGCACACGGTACTTCTGGCTTCCGGTGCCATAAAGGACTTTTTGCAAATCATCCGAGCTCAACTGTTTCACCGGTACATGGATACTAAAGCCGTGCGCATCGGCGACTTCAGCCAGCCGTTTCATATACCAAGCATCGCTATTGACGCGATTGTAAGGACGAATCGCCCCTTCTGCAATGGTTAAGTTTGGGTTAAACACTAGGTCGGGATCGATTTCGAGACGAGAACCAAGCCCGGTGCATACTGGGCATGCACCTTGAGGGGCATTAAAGCTAAATAGTCGTGGCTCCAGCTCGGGAATATCCTCTGACGGGTGGTCTACGCAGGCGTACCGTTGACTAAACGTATGAATATCACCAGTATCTGCGTCAAGAAGCTGCACAACGCCACTGGCGATATCCAGCGCTTGCTCGACGGATTGCGTGACGCGGCTAACAACATCAGCCTTCATGACAATACGGTCGACGACGATTTCAATATCATGCTTATATGTTTTTTGCAGCTCAGGAAACTCATCGAGTGCATAAATAACACCGTCAACACGCGCCCTTGCGAAGCCGGTACGGGTATACTGCTCGGGGATATGCGCAAACTCTCCCTTTTTCTGATTAACAACTGGCGCCAACACAACGAGCTTACTGCCTTCAGGAAGTTTCATAATTTCATCAATAATCGCCTGTGCCGTTCGGCGATGGACCGGCTTACCGCAAACAGGACAGTGCGGGACGCCTATGCGCGCGTAGAGTAGTCGCATATAATCATAGATTTCCGTTACAGTTGCGACCGTACTGCGTGGGTTACGACTCGTGGACTTCTGGTCAATAGAAATTGCTGGACTAAGGCCATCAATACTGTCAACGTCTGGCTTATCCATAATCCCCAGGAACTGGCGAGCATAGCTGCTCAAGCTTTCGACATACCGACGTTGACCTTCGGCATAAATGGTATCAAACACAAGGCTCGATTTACCGCTACCGCTGAGGCCCGTCACAACAACGAGCTTGTCGCGAGGAATCTCAACGTTGACATCCTTGAGGTTATGTTCGCGCGCGCCCTGTACTCTAATCACTTCCGACATGGGTTACTATTGTACACTAATCAAGAGCTTTTTTCCAGTCTCCAGCATGCGGTGAGTTGTGAGAGTTGACCAAATTTAATATACATGATATAATTCGCTAACACTTACGTCACCTGGAGCACACCTAATGAAGAACCGCGTAATAATTGGCATCACCGGCAGCTTAGTACTTATCGCCATCATAAATGGCAAGGTATTAAATTTGCTGCTTAGCTTTTTTCTCGTTGGAGTGGTTCCTGGTACTTCGTATTCCGTACCCTACTGGCTCATGATGGTCCTCTACTGCTTTGGGATTACTACCCTGATAACCTATGTGGTTGAAAAAGCATATGCAGTTCGCTACACCATCAAAAAAGCCCACACCAAGTCTCGCCCAGCTCGACGCAACTATAGCCATAGTTAGTCATCAGCTGGCATAATCGACTCAGCCCATAGCTGCATTTCTTGCAGCACATACTGCTGTTCATCATTCGCGGTTTTTGCAATACGCTGAAGTGACTGCATGAACGTAGACAGTTGGCTTCGAAGCCGACTCGAACGCCACTCTTCCCAGGCTTGCATCTCAGCTTCATTCAAGGTACGAGGATAATTCCTCGCTTTATAGTGGAGCAAAAGGGGCTCGAGTCGTTTGTCGCTAAATTCAGGATGGTAATCAGCCAGCTGCTTCTCATCGGCGTTTCGCACCGTTTCAACTCGCAGCTTGTCCCTGTCATTTAAAAAACCATCGTACAGTTGAGCTTCGGGGTCGGTGGATTTTTTGTATTCAGGTTTGGCTTCAAATATACTTCGAATATTTTCGGCGAAATGCGGATAAGCAAGTAACGTTTTCCGATGCGCTTCTACCACATCAGGCGAAAGGTGAATCTTTTCCCACCCATCGTCTTTGGTTAACACGCTAAGCGGCGCTACCGCCGGCGCACGGTTATACTGAAGCTCTTTTACTGGTAACTTTACAAACCCGGGCTCCTGGCGCTGTTCCCAAGTCGCATATAGTTTTGCCGCAAGCTCTTTTTGGGATAAATCCACGAATTCGGTTGGGTCATATCGCAAATCATAGACGACGACATTGTTATTTTTGCCAGCAGTGAGAGGAAACGCAACGGTCGTCTTTGCATGTTCCACATCATAGCGACCACTTGTGTAAACAAAAGGCTGCTTCGCCTCAAGATTAACGAGCGCTTGAACGGCCTTTTTATCCCGCAACGTCAACAAATACGAATAAAGTTGCGGTTGCGCGGTTTTTATTAGTTTAGTCACCGCAATGAGCGCGTCAACGTCGCTTAGTGCATCGTGCGCCGATTCATGAGCGATATTATTTTCTTTGGTTAGTAGTTCAAGTCGATTCGTCGCGATACCCTTGTCGTCAACGGGCCAATTTATCCCTTCGGGTCGGAGCGCTCTTGTCATGCGGACAACGTCCAAAATATCCCATCGGCTACGCCCGTCGCGCCATGCCCATTCATAGGGGTCGTAAAAATTACGCCATAAGGTATGGCGCACAAACTCGTCGTCAAAACGAATGTTATTAAAACCAACCGCGATTGTGTCTTCAGTAAAGATTTCTTCAGCCAAGATACGGCAAAATTGTGCTTCAGTGTAGCCTTCTTCAACTGTTTTTTGCGGTGTTATTCCGGTTACCATTAGAGCGTCAGGACTCGGTAGCGTGTCATCGTTCAACGCAACCAACAGGTTGTACGGCTCGCCAATCGGATTAAGCGACATGTCAGTACGCCGCCCCGCAAATTGCATCACTCGGTCATCGCGCGCGCTTAAGCCGCTCGTTTCAAGATCGTAGAAAAAAAATGTTTGCGCCACTATTCAGCTCGCGGCGTCTTTTCGATAAACAAGGCTTCATTAAGCACTGCAAACATCTGTTCGCTAGTAAGGCCGTACCGCTCGGTCAGGATTGCTTGACCTGCTATAAACGCCTCTTCGTCACGCTCTGAGGGGCGAGAGCCGTCAATCGGTAATAGTCCAACCAACGCTCGCAGGTCAGGATCTGCGTAAATTGCACGCTGTTGCTCAACGGGGACTTCGCCGAGCGTCCACTCTTCACGTGCCCCCGTTATCGTTTCGACACCTATAGGATCTTTTGAAATTACTCGTTCAGCCATATCACCTCCTCTAGTCAGTATCCCTATTGTATCATACGGTAACGACGAGATTTGGCGGCTTCAGCTACTGCTCAACGAGAGGGAACGATTGCGAGTCACCAATTTGCACAAGACTTTCACCCTTTGCACCTGCACGAGAAAGTTCATGACTAATTCCCATTCTCTTCATAATATCTCGAAGGCGGTTCACACTCTCGAACTGATCATAGTTGGTGCGTCGAGCGAATTTCTCGATCTTCTCGCCGAACACTCGATACACGTTTGCGTGCTCGTCGCGCTCCACCTCCCAATGCTCCGACAGCTGTTCGCCCGAAAGGGTGATAACGTCGGACTCCGCATCATCAACCTCCAGCTCAGGCTCCGCATCGCGCACCGTCTGTACTGCGGCTCGTAATTCGCGTAGTAAATCAGTAAGACCATGGTGGGACGCGGCGGAAATAACATGCACAGCAACCTTGTCACCTACAGCTTTCTTCAATGCGTCAACCTGCATCGCAATCATTTCTGCATCAAAACCTTCACTTTTTGTCAGTGCGACAACTTCTGGGCGAAGTGCGAGTTCAGGGCTATATTTCTTTAGCTCTTCGCGAATAGTTTTGTAGCTCGTTGCTACGTCTTCACTGTAAATATCAATGAGATGCAACAATACCGCGGTACGCTCAACGTGACGCAAAAACGCATCGCCGAGCCCCTTGCCCTCGCTTGCGCCTTCGATCAGCCCTGGAATGTCCGCAATCAAAATGCTTCCATCATCAATATCTGCCACCCCTAGGTTCGGAGTGAGGGTCGTAAACGCGTAATCAGCGATTTCTGGTCGCGCATTTGTCACTACAGAAAGAAAGGTAGATTTACCTGCGTTCGGGAAGCCAACTAGTCCGACATCGGCAAGCAGTTTCAGCTCAAGCTCGGCTTCAAATGTATCGCCCGGCTCACCAAGCTCGGCCATTCGCGGCGTCTGGCGGGTACTAGACTTAAAGTGCGCGTTCCCAAATCCACCATCTCCACCTTTTGCAATAACCACCCGTTCGCCATTGCGCGTGAGGTCGGCAATTATTTCACCATCGCGACGGACAAGCGTGCCCATCGGAACTTTGACAATCAAGTCAGTACCAGATCGACCAGCCATACGCTTTTTACTTCCGGCTGCACCGTCAGTTGCCTTTAATTCCGGCTTATAGCGAAAATCCAGGAGTGTATTAACATTTTCAGTTGCCACGAACACCACATCACCGCCGCGACCACCATCGCCACCGTCGGGACCGCCTTTATCTACATAAATTTCATGACGAAAACTAACGGCCCCATCGCCGCCCTTGCCTGCTTGAACTGATACTTTTGCTGTGTCTACAAACATTGTTCTTGTTATTATAACAAATACGCCCCTGATTTGACAGAGGCGTATTGTAATTACGTAATTATATTCTAGTGGATGTACTTGTACATGCCGCTCGTCGCGACGCCCCAAGAGATCTCACCTGAAGCCACGCGGTTAAACCCGCCGCCCCATCGATACCCGTTCATTTCTGAGATTACGATAGAGATACCAGGATTAACGGATTCGACAATTGCGACGTGCCCATAGCCGCCACCGTTTTGCATAATTGAGCCAGGTGCGGGATTACCGTCTACCAGGTATCCTTGCGATGAAGCAGCGTATGCCCAGGTTGCAGCATTTCCCCAGAAACTTCCGACAGGACGACCGAGTTGAGCTCTTCGTTCATATACATACCACGTACAGTTGCCCCAAGCATATCGGTTGCCGACTGAGCCGCTCGCAAACGAGCCATAGTAGCTCGAAGTAGTGGTTGTTCGTGTTGGAGCGACATAGCCAGGCTGTTCGTTCGTAGGCAAGTCGCCACCAGGAATAACAATTTGGGCACCGGCAGCAGGGTTCCCCGTTAACTCAAGGTCGTTAAACGCAATCAATCGATCACGATCAGCTTTGTATTTGCTGGCGATACTGTCAATGGTGTCACCCGCTCGTACGGTATAAACAACACCGTCAACTGGGGGAATTGTGAGTACTTTACCTGGATCAAGCGCGTCAACAGTGAGTTTGTTTGCCCATTTAATCGTTGTTGCTGAAACACCATACTTTTGGGCGACGAGCTGAACGGTATCGCCGGCCACTGTAGTGTACTCTTGTGAAGCACGGCTATCGGCGGTTGGCTGGACAATTTGCGGTTTAGAAATAACATTGGTGTCAGTCTGTGCGAGCGTACTTTCAATCGTAAGTGACTGTGAAAGGTTAGCCATGTTTGTCGAAATAGGCATGTCGGCACTTTCGGCAATGGTTGCGGCAATACTTGATGCCATCAATTGGTCAACCGACGCACCTTCAAGAGTCGCGGTAGCAGTAGTTGGCTCTGTAACCACACCTCCAACATTAGCGACAACTCCCTTGACGGGTGGATTGTAGCCCATTGCAATCATAGAAACAACAAGCAAAAATACGCCAAAATATGACGCGACAGTAGCGAAAGGTATGGAACTCTTAGATGACTTTGAGCGGACGGCAGTATTTGCCGACACACTCGCTGGAAATTCGATGGTATTCGCAGTAGCTTGACTACTAGCGAGTGGTTGATTACGAATAATCATTCTCCTGTACCCTTATTACTAGGGGTACCACTACCTCACTCAGTCTTACTCACTTTTCAGTGAAAGGACACACGTGTCGACCTGTTTTATTAATTTGTATTATAAAGCGTGCTTATTTCGGTGTCCGTGCGACTTTTAAAGGTAGGCACAATTGTACGTTTTGTTTTCCCACCGCTTATAGCGACTAATGAATAGTGGCATATAGGCGACAATGTGCTTTTTTGAGTATAGCACTCGAGCGCCTAATTAGTCAATAGGAACCGTAAGTAATTTCATAATTTAACAGGGGTAGCTACAGCTCGTTACACAGCTGCTGGCAGTGTTTTTTAATGTTTTCTTCATGCCCTGCGAGGTCTTTTGCAAAATAAATCAGACCGTCATCACCTGCGATAAAAAAGTAATAGTCTGTATCGGTCGGATTGCCGACTGCTTTAAGTGCCAATAGCCCAGGTGATGCGATGGGTCCGGGAGGCAGACCGGTATGAATTCGCGTATTATACAGGGAGTCGATATCGACAGTCGGCGCGACACCGCGCATGTCGGCAGCATAGATGAACGTCACATCCGATCCCAGCATCCCTCCTTCGTTCAAACGCTTCAGGAAAATTTGCGCAATCGTGCGCTGGTACCCGTAGCACCGCTCCGTACGCTCTTCGGTGGGTTTGCCCTCACAGTTCAGTTCTCTTTGTACAATTGACGCTAACGTAATCGCCTCGTACATAGTAAGGCCTTGGTCGGCAAATTTCTGCGGCAGACCATTTGCCTGCAAGTCCTTATACATTTGATCAAACGTCGTTTGAAGCACTTGCTCTGCGGTCGCATCGGTATCGACGTAGTAGGTTTCACCGTATACATATCCTTCGAGACCCGTACCGGCTGGCTTCGCGTCGAACAAAGGCCCTTCATATGTTTTACTCAGTGCTGCCGTAATTTGCGCATCGCTAAACCCAGCTTCGCGAAGACGATATTTTATATACATCGTCTGGTCGAGCTGTGCATGAACTGGTTTATAGAGTGGTTTTTCGATGGTAGCACCAGGGTAAAAAGTAATTGGCTTAAACTCATTACACCCCTGCGATAAAATGGATAAAATTTCTGCAACAGATTGCGAGGCCTTAACGATGCACGTCCCCTCTTTCAATCCCCCGCTCGATCCTGCAAGCTGAGCATAGATTTGAAAGGCCAGCTTATCTTTAATGATTCCCTTGTTCTGCAGACTCTCCGCGACGTACCCTACCGAAACACCCGAAGTAATCACGACTTTGTACTCTGTTGGGTCATTGGCATTTCGCGGTGAGAGGTTTGTCTGATACCATAGAACTCCCATTACACCCAGTGCCAGGATAACGCCGGCAACGATAGCCAAAAACCTCTTCACCATCGAGCCCTTTTTGCGCGGCGGCGCCAGTGCCTCGGTGCTCAGACTTTGTGGCGCGGAAGGTTGAACCACGGGCGACCGCTGACTCGTCACTTCGGCGTGCGAAGCAGCCACGGCCGGAATACGTGCTTCATCGAGCCCGACAGGTCGAGGCAATGTACGATGTGGTTCGAGAGTGGGACGAACCTGTTGCGGTCGTCGTTTAAACCCGTCCATAATGAAGCTCCAAATAATCTTGCAATATCAGGCTTGCCGCCACAGCATCAATATCGCCCTTGCTATATGGTTTCCGCTGCGCTTTTAGCAACTCTTCTGCTCGGACGCTCGTAACTGACTCATCCTGAAATTCAACAGTAATGCCAAGGGTAGCAAGCTGCTCAACAAAGTGTTCAACATATGCCGTTTGTTTCGTTGCTTCACCCGACTGATTGCGTGGATAGCCAACTACTAGTATTTCGGCACGTTCCTGATCCATGATTTTTTGGATTTGCTGGAACTCCGTACCATCGACGAGCAACGTACTATGCGCAACAGCAATACGCACCGATGTATCAGCTCGTGCCACCCCGATGCGCTTTTCGCCAACGTCGAGCGCAATAAGTGACTGACTATGAGCCATTTACCTTAAACTCAACCGTAATCTTCTTGGTGTCATTCGGCGCGCTACTCACCCAAAATGGCGAGAACTTAACATCAACGCTATCGACGCCGTTAATTTCATCCACGTATGACTGGATTTCACCATAGCGCTTGCCTTTTGTATACTCTTTCAGCGCAACTTCGTCGATTTTCGGCCCAATTTTACCATTTGTCGTAATATTAGCGCCCATACCGCCACCTTCTATGGCAGAGACGTTAGTGAACGAAACGGTCGACAGGCCGTTCGAATAGGTCTTCTGGTCAGTTTTGCCGTCAATTTGCTGCGCAAAGTAAGAATCGAGGTACTTACCAACCTCTGACTTCGGCAAGCCGACAAGAGTATACGTGACACTGCCAGTGAGCGCGCCCTTGCCATCTGGAGCCTCAGCGTCAACTGCCGGGGTAGGCTTCACGCCCGCAGAATCAGCCTTGAACGATGCGTCAAGAATAATATATCCCGCACCAAACTGAGCGAGGAGCTCTTTTTTAGCCGCCTCTGACACGCCCGCCTTACTGACGTCACCAGACACCTTGTCAACATCTGCCTGCGTCACGACGACTACCGTTTTGTCCGTACCACCAGTCGTTGCCGATACGAGCGACGCCGATACATCCGACCCCACGCCAGTCACCGCACCCGTCACACCGTTATACCTTGTGCCGCCTTCAACAGCGACAATCGTGCCTGTGGCAGTACCAGCTGAGCAGCTGCTCGGACGGCTACATGTGCCTTTTGGAACAGTCACCGGTGATGTCAGTGTGAAGTTAAATCCGCCCGCACTCACCGTACCGCTCACGACGACAGGGTCGAATGAGTCATTGGAAAAGCGTACTGAACCGGTGGCTTTTTCTCCCACATCCTTACTGCCGGTAGCGGTAAATGGCACTGAAACCTCTTTTTTGACCGTTTTAGTCAGTGACTTTATGGTTCCAGCTTTCAAATCAGTCGCCAATGCATCACCAGTCGTAACCTTGCTGGAAAGCGCCGCGTCTGTCGTGCGCGCAGTAATAATCACCCTGGCTTGTGGAGCAAACACAAGAGCCCACACTAAGCCACCAATTAGTAGTACGCCGGCAGCAATCGCGATAAAAAGTCGCTTACGAAAAACATCAAAATCGGGCACCTTTACTTTACTTCGCAGGGTTGTCGTCGCTACACCGCGAGCCCCTGCGGTCGTCCGAAGCTTGGGTCCGCCCGTTGCAGACACCGCAGCAGCGCCAACTGCAGGCGCAATCGTATCGTCTACGGACCCACCAGCCATCGCTACATGGTCACCAATTGGCAGTTCAGCACCATCGATTACATCATCTCCTTCATCAAGCTCAAGTGCTGGGATTTCGGCCAGCTCTGGCTTGCTCTGAAGGTTTTTTGAGACAGGGATACCCGCTGAGCCAGCAAGCGCAATCAGAGCGGCGTTATTACTGATAATCACCAAACGCTTATCGGCAGTTTCCGCTGCACGGTGGACTAGCTTCAGATTAACCGCACTCTGAATAGCACCGATGCGCTTTGGCGGCACCAGAGCTACAATTTTATGCTGAGCAGCCTTAACCTTACCGATTATCGCGGTAATATCGTCTTCGACATCGATATATATAACGTCTTTTTGCATGCCCTATATTCGTAACATTCGGTTAAGTTTGTCCTTGATGGAATCGCCGTCGCTTGTTCCTATCATTGTATCATAGCCAACCCTGAGCAGTCCCATGGCGGTAATGTAGGTATGGTCGCTCGCTTTCCCTGTTGCGTCATGGATGCCCATCACATCGCTCGGTCGAATATGTGTTACGGTAGGGCGCTTCGTAAAGGGAAGGTCTTTGTACCACTCACGTTTTTCGAGGGCTTGAACCAGCATCTTTAGACTGGCACCACCACCACACAGCAATATGCGCGGCGGCAAATGATCAACACTGTCGAATTCACCAAGCGCCAATTCGACGCCAGCCAGCCATACATCAAGCGTTTTTTCCATGGCTTTCGTCGCGTCTTTTTTGACCGACTCCTTCACTTGTTCTTTATCAATGTTAACCTTCAGCTTTTCCGCATCGCTGTAGCCAATATTCATTTCGCTTGCGATGGTGTTCGTAAAACTTCGACCGCCAATCCCAAACATCTTCGTGCCTTCGACGCCACCGTCATTTACGACTGCGATATCTGTGGTGCCGCCACCCACGTCCGCAAGGATAGCAGTGAGTGAACTATTCGTATCTGTACCAAGCACGCTTCTGCTCACCGCGAAGGGCTCTGCAGCCACCGCGACCAGCTCAAGCGCCAGCTCATCGGCGACGCGCTCCAAAGCACCAATGTGTACCATAGGGGCAAATGCAGTGTATATCTGTACGGCCACGTCTTTACCCTGAAAGCCAATGGGGTTATTAATCTTGTATCCATCAATATGAATACTTACCAGCGCACTATTCACTAGCTTTACTTCAACGTCCTCGTTGCCCGTTTCAAGCGCAATCTGCTTTTGGGCTTTCGTCGCGGCCCTGTCCTGCACTTTTTCGATGATAAATTCCATTTCTGATTCGTCGAGTGGACGATCGGGCTGCGGCCGTCGGTAGCGAATGGTGTGGGTAACGCCCTTTACGAGCTCACCTGCAATACCAATCACACAGCGCTTCGCCTGGAGCCCCGCCTGCTCTTCTGCCTCGCTCAACGCGGCTTCGCAGTTACGCACTACGCCGGCAATGTCGGCGATTGCGCCCTGGTGCATGTCACCAAGTTCCTGGTGCGCTCTCCCAACGCCCTTAATCTCGATTGTGTCGCCCTTCACGTGCGCCACAAGTGCTTTTACATATTCAGTACCGATATCAAGTCCAACCAGATATTCAGGCTCTGCCGAATGTGTCTTCTTCAAGAATTTATTGAAAACCATAGATATTTGTATTATACAACAAAGCCGCTTGTGTTAACACCTCGCATAGTGCTTGCAATTTTATATAATTTATGCTATAATCATAAGATTATGACACATAATCATGATCCATTCAAGAATCCTGACTCTGATTCATCTGACTTAGACAAGATTGAAGATACTCCATTTGAACGCCTTAACGGTGTTATGCAGACGGCCATCGATAAACTCGATTTGTACCAAGTTGAACCCAATTCTTTCACGCACGATACACAGCGCATTCCGTTCGGTCGTTCTGGCGACGGCTCCCTCGCAACTTCTATGACCGTCGACGAGGGCTATCTGTCTGGCATTGTTAGTTTTATCGCCCCCAAAGGTTCAGATACTCGTGACTCATTCATCCTGCGCCGCGATATTGGTGACGCAGCCTGGCATACACCGTCCAACCGCATCGCCACGAATGCCGGCCTTGCCCGACGCCTTGATGCCAACTGGCCATCACAAATCGATAACTCTGTCATACGCCAGGCATCCCAAGATGAAGACGTTACTCTAGAGACAATATTTCAGATTATTGAAAAAGACCTAGCGCCTCATGCGCCATATTTTACGGTGGAAAAAATTTATGCGTATAGCAATATTCAGGTGAATGGCGAGACAGGAGCATGTAGCACCCTTTCCGAAGTCCATCTTGCAACAGAAACCGACCATGATGGATTCCGTACCGTCACCGTTCAAACAAAGGTAGCAGATCAGATGGACGGGCTTGCTACGGCAGTATATTGTCGCGCCACATCGGACCAAATGGGCGACGTATTCCTAAGCGCCTGGTATGATCACCCCGAAACTGGCAAGCGAGTCGATAAACCTATCCACGATAGCGACAGAGTTGCCGCGGAGCTGGAGGGAATGATTAACCTGTTGCTCGAAGAGAAACTTGCCGCCTAGCGCAACACTGCTTTGATTCGGCGAATACCTGCACTGCTGGCTTCTTCTTTGGTAATAACAAATCGCTTGCCGCCATCTCCTAGCTGGCCAGTGTGTTCTACATGGGGACCACCGCAGATTTCCATACTAAATGGTTGCTCAGGGTTACCCGCCGTATACACCTTTACGGTATCGCCGTATTTATCGCCAAAGGCACCCAGCGCACCCCGAGCAAATGCTTCGTCTGTTGGGTACTCTTGCCATGCCATTGGATAGTCTGCAATAATCGCGTCATTCACAATGGTTTCTACCTGGGCAATTTGCTCGGGTGTCATCTTTTCGGTATGGCTAAAGTCAAATCGTAAACGCTCGGTCGTAATGTTGCTGCCACGTTGAATCACGTGGTCGCCCAGTACTGTGCGCAGTGCTTTGTAGAGTAAGTGGGTACCAGTATGATACTTCAAGTGGATGTCATCATGACCCTCAAGTCCGCCCTTGAACGTCCCTTTTTGGGCTGTCTGGCTTCGCTCGCGCTGCTCTTTCATCTTGGCGTCAAACTCTTCGCGCCAATTGTCGGACAGTTGAATTGATTGCTTATACGCTTCTTCAGCACTCAACTCTACAGGGAATCCAAACGTATCGTAGAGTGTAAACAATTCAGCCCCGGTCAGGCCGTTTGCAGCGTATTTTTGCAGTTGTTTGATGCCGTTTCGAAGCGTCTGGCGGAATACCTTTTCTTCCTTCACGAGTGTCGCAATCACCTGTTCGCGCTGTTCTTTGACCTCTGGAAAGTCTGCTTCGTACATATCGGCAATCACTGGTACTACCTCTTCTAGGAAGTTCTGTTCGACGCCGAGGTCAAAACTATAGCGGATGGCACGGCGAAGCAAACGACGCATCACGTAGCCCTGCTCTTTGTTGCTCGGCACACAGCCATCAACCGCCAAAAACGTCGCTGCACGCAGGTGGTCCGCGATAACACGCATGCTTTCAGTGTGGCTTTCGTACTTTTTGCCGCTAATAAGCTGTAGTTTTTCAATAATCGGCCACATCAGGCTAATTTTAAATACGTCCGGGTCGTTCAGCTGCGCGGCAGCAATTCGCTCGAGTCCAGACCCATGGTCAATGTTCGGCTTTTCGAGCGGTTCAAACTTACCATCGCCGACCTTTTTGTATGCCATGAAGACGTTATTGCCGATTTCCATAAAGCGCCCACAGTCGCAGTTTGGGTGACAATGCTCGCCAAACTCGGGGTTGTGAGGAATATCAAATTGGTAGAACATCTCACTGTCGGGGCCACAAGGATCGCCGACTGGCGTGTTCTCGGGTGCGCCATTGCGACTCCACCAGTTTTTGCTACCGTCGTAGTAGAAGATGCGTTCGCCCTCTTTGATACCACGGGCGTACCCTTCAGCTTCGCTGCCGATATCGGCCTGGCCGTTGCTCAGCTGCTTGGTTGCAAATAGTCGTGCCCATACCTCTGCCGCTTCGGTATCTCTAGGGATGCCATATTCGGGTGCGCCAATGTAGCACGTCACATACAGCCGACGCGCATCGAGCCCCACGACTTCAGTCAAAAACTCGAACATCCATTCGATTTGCTGCTGCTTGAAGTAGTCGCCCAAACTCCAGTTACCAAGCATTTCGAAAAACGTCGTGTGGCGGTTATCGCCAATGTCGTCAATGTCCTGTGCCCGCAGGCACGTCTGGCTGTCGGCAATTCGCACGCCTTTAGGGTGACCTTCGCCAAGCAAGTAAGGGATCATCGGCTGCATGCCGCTCCCTGTAAATAATGTCGTTGGGTCACCACTCAGCACGAGCTGGGCGCGTGGGATAATTTCGTGTCCACGGTCTTTGTAAAACTGGAGGTAGGCGTTGCGAATTTCTTGGGCGTTCATAACTGTTAATTATACCTTTGTTTGAGCTAATTGACAAACCATGGTTGTTAGTCTATAGTTACGTCACTATGTCATATGAAGACCGAATGCTTGCACGCTCAGAACGCGATAACCAGATTGCCCTAGAGAAGCTACGTGAACAGCGAGATGCCATGACACTCGCACAGCGAATCCGCCACCTTGGCACGGCTGTCGATTTAAGCAACAAAATTGCACGGCTAGAGGGCATGATCCGTGAACGTCGCCGAATGTATGGCGACTTTCCTCCCTACCAGGAAACGTATTTTCCCGATAACGAGGCAAGAGATACGACAGATGAATAGCCCCTGCGATCATTGCCCCAACAAGTTCGCGCGGGAAGCGACACGCGGCGGGCTTGAAAAAGCAGAGGCGAGAGTCGAGGAAATCGAGCAACAACTCGCTTCGCTTCGCGGACTCAGCCGTGCCGTCGCCCAGAAGCGCGCACGACTGAAAGAAGACCTTTCTTATCAGCAAGCGGTAATACGCGTTGCTACCAAGCGCTTCACGCCACGCGAGCTTACACTCACCGATATTGACACATGCGAAGGCGCATATACGCGAGTGCAGCCGTACGTACTCACCAACGAAATGGGCGTCGACGAAGCTGACCCCGAGCACGTCTGGATTGAGAATGTATGCGGCGCCGGCCCCCAGCATGATCGAAGCCCTATTCACTGGGGCTCGGTATCACCTATTAGCGAATAATACCACCACCAAGGCATTCATCATCACTCGCATACACGACGATCGACTGACCTGCAGCCACAGCACGCTGAGGCTCAGAAAGTCGCACCAGAACGCCCTGCTCATCGTACACAAGCGCGGCCGACACCAGTGGCGCGCGGTGCCGTACCCGTATCCGATACTCCCCATCATCAGGGGCATCATTTATCCAATGCGGATCGCTAAGCCGAAATTCCTTTTGCCACATAGCCTCGTCCTGAAGTTGCGTACTGGCGTAGACTTCATTTTTTTCCATATCTTTGCCCACGACGTAGTACGGCAATCCGCCGCCAATATCTAACCCGTGTCGCTGGCCAAGTGTGTAAAAAATTGCTCCGTCATGCCGTCCCAATACTTTGCCCGTTTGAGCATCGATAACATCGCCTGGCTTCGTTGTCACGTATTCACCCAGGAACTCCCGCATACCTACAGCGCCGACAAAACACACCCCCATGCTTTCTTTTTTTGTCGCCGTCCATAGGCCGCGCGCTTTCGCCATATCGCGCACCTCTGATTTCGCATATTCACCCAGCGGAAAAATCACACGACGAAGCGCCTCGCCCGTCACCCGATATAAAAAGTACGTCTGATCTTTATTATCATCCGCGGCAAGTTTTAGCTTTCCCTCAGTCACCCGGGCATAGTGCCCCGTGGCAATCATATCAGCGCCATCAGCTAACGCGGTTTCAAGGAACAATTTGAACTTCACTTCTTGATTGCACATGATATCAGGATTGGGAGTGCGCCCTGCCTTGTACTCATCAACCATGTAGTCGACGACCTTTTGTTTGTACTCTGCTTCAAAATCAAACACTTTAAAATCGATTCCCAGTTGGACCGCCACGCGTTTGGCATCGGCCAAATCATCTGCCCATGGGCATTTCATGCCGGGTAGGTCCTGGCTCCAGTTTTTCATGTACACGCCCGTAACATCATAGCCCTGCTCAACAAGCAGCGCTGCCGCCAGCGAACTATCAACCCCACCGCTCATTCCTACATATACGCGCGTCATTGCCCGGCCGTGCTGCCCGTTGAAAGAATGAGTGATCGTACAAGTTCGGGAAGGGCAAGCGACCAGCCGGATGGCGTTAACCACCATACACGAGACCACTGCTTATCAGTTTCAACCGGATGCGCGCGCACCTCTACGCCGAGCGCGCGACGATCAAACTCAAGCAAGGCCCGGCGTTGGTGATACGCGGACGTCACAAGAATGGCCGACGTAATGCTATGCTCCTTAAAGAGCGATATAGTTTCTGTTGCATTCTCCGTCGTCGTTTCGCTTGTTTCTTCTACTAAAATGACATTCGGATCAATACCGGCGTCAATCGCTTGCTGTTTCATGACCGCAGCATTGCTGGGACCGGTCTTGTCGGCAGCGGCACCGGAAAACACAAGTATTGCCGCCCAGCCGTTTTTATATAATTTTATTGCTTCATTTGCGCGAGCCGTGGTATCGCCACCACTTACAGCAACGATTGCATCAGCCCTTCCGCAACCCGCCTCTGCCGACGGCAGAAGGTCTTTGCACTTTGCCAGATTGTCTGGAGCCAGGTACGCACCAATCGCCCACGTGAGAAACGCGAATCCCACGACCACAATAACGATGCCCTTTATAAATTTCACGCCACCCGCTCCATTTCATTATTAATCTCTGTCACTATTATAGCAGTCGCGTCGGTTATCGTTTGCTCGTCGTTCAGCCGACCCAGGGTAATGCGTAGACTTCCGTCTGCAACATCAGGGGCTAACCCAATAGCCGTTAGTACATGACTCCGCGTGCCTTTATTGGCCGCACATGCACTGCCCGTCGCAACCATCACACCACGAGCCTCAAGGCTAAATAGCACGCGCTCCGCATCGATACCAGGAAACGAAATGTGCAGATGCCCAGGCAATCGTTTTTTTTGAAGCCCCGAAACCACTGCGTTTGGAAATGCCTCGAGCAGTGCCGTTTGCATACTGTCACGCAGGTGGGAAAGCCGCTTAGATTCAAAATTCCGATGCTCGGTTGCCAGCTCGAGGGCCGTCGCAAAGCCAATGGTTCCGGCAACGTTTTCAGTGCCGCTGCGCAGCCCACGTTCTTGGCCACCACCCACAATCGTTGGCGAAAGCTTCACGTGGTTCGCAACCCATAGCATGCCGACCTGCTTTGGACCATAGATTTTACCTGCGTTTATCGTCAGCGCGTCAACACTCAGCCGAGCGACGTGAATATCAATCTGTCCCACCCCCTGCGATGCATCGCTGTGCAAATAAATCGGCGTCGAATCACCCGCCTCGAAACGGCGCTGACGCTCATCGCGCACCACCTGCGCAATGTCACGAAGCGGCTGAATTGTACCTAGTTCATTGTTTGCAAGCGCGATACTAACAAGCTGTGTTTCAGGACGAATCGCCTGCCTAATATCTGCGGGATCTATCATCCCCTGCGCATTCGCTGCCACATACGTTGCATCATGCCGCTTTGCAGCCGCAAGTACCGCGTGGTGCTCAATATTAGACGTCACGATGTGCCCATCGATGCTTGCGAACATCAGATTAATCGACTCTGTCGCGCCTGCAGTCATCACTATGTCGTCACCTTTGCCGCCGATACACACCGCCAATCGGTGTTTGGCCGCTTCGTATTCGCGCCGAACAGCCACGGCGGGAGCATAGGGACTACTTGGATTAAAAAAATTATCACTAAAATACGGCTGCATTGCCGCCAAGACTCGCTCATCAAGCGGCGTGGCCGCTGCGTGGTCGAGATAGATGAGCTTATTTGCCATAAGCGTTATTATACCAGTTTCTGACCAGTAGCAGGGTCGCGACGGTACACTTGACGCGTTACCTGCTCGTAGTATAGGCGAACCGCAAGACCGAAATTCTGTAACTCCTCGCCTTCAAGGTAGCTATAGCGCGCGCCTTCCTGCACTTTAAGTACGCCATGCTCGTTAATTTCGTAGCGCGTCGTTGCGATCTGTAGCTTGCGATTTTCGTCTATCCATTCTTCATGCCAAATCCACGTGTGATCGTCGAGACAAAAGAATTCACGGCGGTGGCCACCTGCAACAGGCCCAAATAACTTGGCACCAATTTGACTCTCAAGGTTAATAAGCTCGCGCTCCGTCAAGCCCTTAAGTGGTCGATTCTTAGGGACCCGCCACAGTTCAGTATCTGTCTCGTCACCGACGATGAGTTTCAAGGCTTTTTGCAATAGTGTCGTCATGTCATCTATCTCCACTATTAAGCAGCACGGTCATAGCCGCTCTGCTCCATGTCTCGCCAGCGGGCAATCTGTTGTGTATAGCGAGCCATTAACGCGATATCCGTTGGGTCGTATTCAAGAACAGGCTGCTGAGCAGTTGTTTCGATAGTATCCACGATAGCTCCACCAAATTCGACACGACGTCGATCGTAATCACCAGGGTTCGCTTCGTGACGAGGCTGAGCATAATCAAGTGTTTCGCGTGTCAGTCGCTCTAGGGTAGACTGACGGAAATCAACCTGTTCTTCCTTAGTCGTAGGATCAGGGGTAAACTCGACGGCCCCAGTGGACTGAGGGAGTCGGTACTCGTCTGGTGCAGTGGTGGTATTCATGAGTTATATCCTAAATAAACTCCTGGCGTTGGCGGTTGTGGTGCGAAGAACGTCTTCGAGTGGCACTCCTTTGAGTGACGCCTGGGACGCCGCGACCTCTACCACATACGCTGGTAAGTTCATTTTACCACGAAATGGCTTCGGCGTCAAGAACGGCGCATCTGTTTCGAGGAGTATTTTATCCAGTGGAACGTCGCGATAAAGCGCCTGCTGGGCACTCTCTTTAGTAAAGGTGCTGATTCCATTAATCCCAATATATAAGCCCCTCTTGAAACCTTGCTCAAGGTTCTCTTGGCTATCTGTAAAGCTGTGCATCACACCACGTATACCCGAAAAATCATCGTAAATTGGCCAAAAATCACCAAACGCCTCACGAATATGAAAACTCACGGGCAGGTCAAACTCACGCGCGATAGACAGCTGCTCCCGAAGTGCTTGCTGTTGGACATCATGCGGACTATGGTCGTAAAAGTAATCAAGGCCAATTTCACCGATACCAACAATATGCGAACGATGATCGACAACTAGCTGGCGGATTACGGCAGTGTTGCCATCTTTGGCTTCATGCGGGTGAATACCCACCACTGCGTAGCAATTACTATGGGTACGTGCAAACTCCACCGCCTCCGCGGAGCTCCTCGCGTCCGTCCCGACGCAAATCATCGTCACCCCAGCCTCCAGGGACTGCCGGTAGGCCTCCTCGCGATTCTCAGGGTAAAACTCACTGTCATGGAGGTGACAGTGCGAATCAATCACGTTCATTAGGCTGCCTTGGGCGCCCGAGGGTCTTGGGTATGCAAGTAAATTTTAGGAAACAGTGGCACAACGTCGCCGGGTATAACCCCCGTTTCGAATATTCGATGAATTGCCTCTGCGGTGGTTGGCATAAAGGGAACTAATAAATCCGCAACCTGAAGCAGTGTACTCGACGCATACGCCAGAACCTCGGTAAGATGCTCGGCGGCTTCGGTGTCTTTTTCGCGTGCTTTGGCAATTTCCCATGGCTTCACATGCTCAAGGTATTGATTAAGTGCACGCACCGTATTCCACACCTCGTCGAGCGCACGATTAAATTCAAAGTTCTGCATTGCTTCGCGGTACGGGCCCATATCATGCTCTGCTTGTGGCGCGTCGCCAATCACCCCCGCCTGATAGCGTGTGACCATCGCGGCGACACGCTGCACGAGGTTACCTAGGTCGTTACCAAGTTCCGTGTTGTAGGCAGTTTCGAACTTCTCCCAAGTGAAGTCACCGTCATCTGTCGTCGGTATGTGGCGGCTAAAGTAATAGCGAAACGCGTCGGCGCCGTAGCCAGTAATAACGTCCATCGGTTCGACGCCGTTGCCAAGGGATTTGCTCATCTTTGCGCCGCCTACGTTCACAAACCCGTGAACAAGTAGCGTTTTTGGTAGCGACAAGCCAAGCCCCAGTAGCATTGCTGGCCAAATCCCGGCGTGAAACCTAAGGATATCTTTGCCCACAACCTGTACATCGGCTGGCCAGTATTCTTGCCACCCTTCTTTGTCGGGGTATCCAAGAACGGTAATGTAATTACTGAGCGCATCAAGCCATACGTACATAACCTGCGTGTCATCGCCGGGCACGCTGACGCCCCAGCTCAGATTTTTGCGTGGGCGACTAATCGATACGTCTTTTACCCCATCCTTAATGAGTTCAAGGAATTCGCGCTGGCGGAACTCCGGAACGATTTTCATGTGACCGCGGTCGATTGCTTCTTTGATTTTGTCACTAAAAGCACTTGCTTTAAAGTAATAGTTTTCTTCGCTCAGGCGCTCATAGGGCTGCTGGTGATCGGGGCAAATGCCGTTGTTTTCACCGGCTTCTTTGTCGGTCACAAAGTTTTCACAGCCCTGGCAGTACCAGCCCTCATACGATCCCTTGTAAATGTAGCCGCCCTGCTGAAGCTGCTGCCAAATGTACTGCACCGCTCCCTTGTGATGACCGTCGGTTGTGCGAATAAAGTCGCTGTACTCGACACCAAGCGATCTAATGAGGGTTTGGAAGTTGCCATACATGCTATCGACGTACGCCTGTGGCTCCATGCCCGTATCACGAGCTTTCGCGGCAATTTTGTTGCCATGCTCATCGGTGCCGACTTGGAACCGAACAGTTTTGCCATTTTGTTTTTGATAACGTGACCAAATATCTGCCAACGTATAATCAAGCGCATGTCCAATGTGCGGAACACCGTTAACGTACGGGATAGCAGTAGTAATATAAAGATTTTTTCCCATTACATCTAGTATACCAGAGGTCACAGAGAAGTGATATACTGAGCATATGAAGATAAACAGAAGCGGGTTCACCCTCGTCGAATTGACTATTGTGATTTCCGTTATCACGATTCTGGCAATCATCACTGTGACGTCCTACAGCGGCATCCAACGGCGCAGCCGTGATACAACCCGACTTGCCGACACCAACAACATCATCAAAGCAATCGACGTATACGAAGGCGAGACCGGAACGTTCCCCGCAACCTCTGCCAGCCCTGGCGCAAACGGTTGCACGGGCAACGGTTATAGCTATAGCTGGGCCACTGATGGCACTTGGCTTAACCCGCTCGTGACAGGCAATTTTATCAATGCTGCGCCAAAACCTCCCCAAAACAGCTGCACTGTATGGTACGCCTACCTAAAGCCCGCTCCTACCGACTATGGATGCTCGTCGCGAACCAAACCATACTACGTACTGTGGATCAAAACAGAAGGAGCTGTTGCCGCACCTTCATTCTCGAAAACATTCACGCCCTGCGTCGGTTCGTCGGTCACATGGACCGCCAATTCAACCAACTGGATTATTGCCAGCGACAACCTGCCAAGCTAGGGCTTTATCATCGCTAAAACGGCAAATCGGCCCGTCGTGTCCCCCTGTGAATGCGAGAAGTAATCGTTATGTTCTGCCGTATTGTGGGGTGAACTATAAATGTGCATGTCGCGCACACCCGCCTTCACAAACTGCTGCCTATTGTGTCCTTGCAAGTCAATGTATAGTCCATCTTTGCGACGGCTTACAAACGGTTGCCATTCAGGTGTATCAGCCTGGTCAAAATAATCCATACGATAGTGCGACTGATGAATGTTCGGCGACATCCATACCAACAAATCAGCTGGGTCACTGCCGTGCCGAGTAAATAAATCTATCGTTTTTGTAATTAACGTAGTGAGCGATGAATGCCTGCCAAGATGAAGAAGCGCGAGGCTCTGGTGTACAGGATCGTACACGACCGTCGCGACACAGTCCGCAACCGGCAGAAGTAGCCCAACGCCTGGCGTGCCGGTAAATAGCGCGTCACCGCGCACTTCACTGACATACCGTGCAGTATCAGCGTGCCCTACTTCTACTATTCGGTCATAGGTCTGGGTATCGTCGTATACAATACGCTGGAACACAACGTTACCATAGTCCACGCCCGCCTGGCTACAAAACGCCGTGCGATTTGACTGAACAGAGCCATTGTGCACGCCAACTGCACGGTCCAGCATTGTACCGTCACTTTTAGATGAAAGTGCGACAAGCACTTCGGGCGGGAAGCATATCGGTTGGTCAGACGCAATCACACTGCGTCTCGCGCTAAGCGCAGCCAGTCATCAATCGAAAGGTCCTCGGCACGAAGTTCGGGATCGATATTCGCATGTCGGAGCAGCTCTTCGGCAGCAGGCTTAGTAATGGCGAGCCCAGCGCTGATGGAGCTACGCAGCTTTTTGCGCTTCGCCCGGAAGCCCGCTTTTACCACACGAAAGAGTGCTCGCTCATCTTCAGCAGGAACAAGCGGTATTGTTCGTGTTCTAAGAACAATAACCTGGGAATCAACTTTTGGGGGCGGCGTGAAGAACCGCCGTGGCACCAGAGTGCCCAACGAAGCTTCTGCATACAACTGTGCGCTCACCGCCAGTATACTCATATCGCCTGGCCGTGCGGCAATTCGCTGGGCCACTTCCTTCTGCACAAGAAGGACGGCGATCGAGGGCTTGTTATGTGAGGTCATCAAACGTTCGATGATTTTACTGGTGATGTAATACGGCACGTTCGCCACTACTTTGTAGCCGGCAGGTAGGCCGTCGAGGTCGAACTGGAGTATATCTTCGTTAAAAACCATGAGGTCTTTACCGGGGAATTGGCCCGGCAACTTACGAGCAAGCTCGCTGTCGTACTCAACCGCAATCACCTTGTCGGTCTGGCGCAGAATCTCGCTTGTCAGCGTCCCTAACCCAGGGCCAATTTCGAGTACTGTATCGGTAGGCGTTAACTCTGCGGCATCAGCAATTGCAGCAAGTATCGTACGATCGCGGAGCCAGTGTTGGCCAAGGGATTTGTTCGTCGGCATACTAGTGACTCGCCAGTATATCGTAGGCAAACTGGATGCGGCGGTCTTCCATACATACCCCGCAGCCTTCGTATTTATTCTGGAAAATAATTGTGGCAGACTCCACACTGGTTGACGCCAGGATGGCATTCTTAGCGCTGCTATAGCGGCCATTCAACTCGCTCATCATGAATTCAAGCTGAGTATAGATATTATACGGGTCGGGTAACGCCATAAGTGCCGCCTTTCGGCCGCCCGTCCACTGCGCTATACCGTCACCATCCGTCCTAAAACCATGCTCCTGTTTCAAATTGCCCATGATACCCGCAGTCTGCTCACGACTAAAGCCTTGGCTAATAAGGAAGCTCCATGCGATCGACTCATTTTCGCTTGGGGTGGTAAACATTCCCTTCGCGCCAATAATTTCCACTTGTTTCACGGGCTGAGTGAGGATATTGCTATTGATTTCTGTACGCTTTACTTCAACGCCGTTCTCGGTTGTGACTTCGTAGGTGACTGTACGGCGGCCATTGACACCAGCTGTCTTTACTTCTTTGAAACCACGCTCACGATTAGCGTCGCGTATTTGTTCCGTTTCAAACTGAATATCTTCGTCCTGAGTGACTGTCTGCGTGCCATCGCGCCATAGACGAATTGTCATGCCAGGAGTAATCGGTGCTGATATTGCGGGGCTAATGCCGTCAGCGGGTGTCATGGTGATGCCCCGTTCGCGGAGCATCGCGCCAACCGTTTTTGACTGAGTATACGCCTGCATCACGCTTCCATAGAAGTTGAAGGTGACAGGTGTTGCGCGGGTGATCGTCAGTACCTCAGCAGCACCGTCAGTGATGATGTCCGTAGATTGCGACAACGCCAGAATGTCTTCCTGCTGGACAGCGAGGCCGGCCTGCTCAGCAATTTGCTTTCCGGTTCGAAAAGCAGTAATGATTTTCGTTTCATTCGCGCCATCACGTACGATAACCATACGCGCGCGGTAAATATTGACTTCATACGATGCCGCAACGAGCGCCTCATCCAAACCCGGCTCTGTACGGTCATTGGCATCCACAGGAATGTTCGCATCCTTTAGGGCTTCACGAAGCGTCTTTGCCTTGGTAATGAAACCTTTTTCCTTACCATCATCGTGAAGGGTTATAATGTGCTGCTCGGCAGATTGGACGGCCGATTCAGCATGCGCGGTGCTGCGCAAAGAAATGCTAATAATCATGAGGAATACGAGGGCAATGACGGCCGCAATCGAATAGAGTGACAATCGATGAGGTGTAATAGTTAGTCGAGTCATAATTCCCGTACTCTCCACATTGAGCACGTGCGCTTTAGTATAGCAAAATGGGCTGATAATCTCAACTTACGATAGCTTTTCAAGTCGCGCATACTCAACGTTCAGCTTCTTCGTCATGCCGCTCGCAAACCTCACCGACACAGCCATGCCATCGACATCGATAATCTCGCCTTCACCAAACTGCATCGAGCGCACCATATCACCCACTTCGTAGTCCATAATGAATTCATCGAACTCATTCAGCTGGGGTGCCATAAACGCCGGTCGACTCGCGACAATATGCCCCATATCTTCAAGGAATCGCGAAGGCGGCGAATAGCTTCGTTGCCCAAATTGCATGCGGCTCTGTGCGTACAGTAGGTGAAGCTCCTCGCGGGCGCGCGTCATCCCCACGTAACACAGCCGGCGCTCTTCCTCGAGCTGCCTGGGGCCCTCTTCGAGCGCACGTAAACTCGGAAACAAGCCGTCTTCCATTCCGACCATAAATACAACGGGGAACTCAAGCCCTTTTGCGCCGTGCATGGTCATCAGTGTCACTTTTTGTTCATTCGTTTCGGTATCAAAACTGCTCATCAAAGCAATTTCTTCCAAGAAGTCAGGGAGCGTGGCAAATGATTTCGCGTCACTCACCAGCACACTCAAATTCGCTTCCCTGTCTTCGGCTTGCGGGGTTCCGTCCTGAATGTAGTCACGATACCCCGTCGCTTCGATTAGGCGCTCGAGTACATCGCTCGGCGTTGCATCGGCTTGTATTTGCGCCTGCACGGTACGTAGCTTACTACCCAGGTTCGAAAGAGCAACCTTGGCGCGGGGAGTGAGCATACTCGTCTGCTCAACATTTACAAGTGCCGATATAATATCCATATCCGTCTGGTTTTGCCATAGCATAAACTTCTCAAAGCTCGTTGCGCCTACGCCACGTGTTGGCACATTTACGATTCGACTAAAACTCATGCGGTCATTCGGCTGATAAACCAACCGTAAGTACGCAATGATGTCTTTGATTTCTTTGCGGTCATAAAACCTGGTTCCGCCAATCAGCTGGTAAGGGATGCGATGCTGCATAAATGCGCGCTCAAACGCAAAGCTTTGCGCGTTCATTCGGTACAAAACAGCAAACTCACCATATTCCCTCGCCCCGATTGAAACCTGAGCGCTGATACGGCTTGCCACGGCATAGGCCTCTTCGGCCTCGTCATAGGTACCCTGAACCTGCACGGGCGCGCCAGCACCTGCGTCCGTCCACAGCTGCTTGTCGGTACGCTCAACGTTTTTCGTAATCACATTATGTGCTGCAGTCAAAATCGCTTCTGTTGAGCGGTAGTTCTGCTCCAACTTCACGACAAGCGCGCCAGGAAAATCGCGCTCAAAGTTAAGGATGTTTTTAAAGTCGGCGCCTCGCCAACTATAAATCGACTGCCAGTCGTCACCGACAACGCAAATATTTTTATGCTCGTTCACGAGAGATTTTACAATGGCGTACTGTGCAGCGTTAGTGTCCTGGTACTCATCAATCAAAATATATTTAAATTGGTCTCGATATTTTTTTCGCGCTTCTGGTGACTCACGAAACAATCGTACCGTTTCGATTAACAAATCGTCGAAATCAAGCGCACCGGCATCGCGACGTAATTTTTCGTAATGTTCATATAGCTTGGCGACGGCTTTTTGCAAGGGTGAATGTGCAGATTCCTGGAACTCTAACGGGGTCACCAACTCATTTTTTGCGCTGCTAATCATCGCGCTCGCTGCACGTGGTTTCACAGCGTCCGCACTTATCGATAGCTCTTTCATTGCCTGTTTTATCAACCCTTGCCGGTCATCTTCATCGTAAATGACGAAGTTATGATGAACACCGATAGATGAGCCGTCTTGCCGTAGTAATCGCACACATATCCCATGAAATGTACCCATCCACGGCATAAAACTACGGGTATTCGGCTGTCCCGTCAGCTGCGACAGGCGTTCCCGCATTTCGCGAGCTGCTTTGTTAGTAAAAGTAACAGCCAAAATCTCATGCGGCCACACCCCCTCACTAGCAACGAGATGGGCAATGCGATGCGTCAGTGTTTTCGTCTTGCCACTGCCCGCCCCTGCAAGGATAAGTAACGGTCCCGCCGTATGCATGACGGCGGATTTTTGCGCATCGTTAAGCCCCTCGTATATATCCATTGTATTCATTATACAGGAGCGTATGCCTTACTGAGTGGTGTAATAGAAGTATGCGACGCCCGCTGCAACACCAATTGCCAGGAGCAATAGTACGGCTAGTACCCACTTCAGAACAGACTTTTTCTTTGGCGCTTCGAGCGGCTGTACGTGGGTTGACGTGTCAAAAATTGGTGTATTCGTTTGGTCACCCGTGCTTGGCTGCTCAGTGTACTGCTGCTGGATAGAAACAGCAGCGCTTGAAGATGACGCATCAGCCGCCACAGCTGGTGCTGATGTTGGCACTTCAGGTGACGCTACGCCAGTGTTCGACGACTCAAGCGACATAACATCACTATTCAGTTCAGGTGGAAGGATGACGGGAGGTGTATCGAGTGGGGGGAGGTCGGGTGATTGCTCAGGTTCGGGCGTAGGCTCGGCAGGCGGCGGCAACGGATCTTCGCTTACGGGCATACCCAGCGGACGCTTTTCTACTTTTGCATCAGGGATAAATGGCGACGAAAGCGGCTCCACTTCATCAACCACAGGCTGCGCATCAGTACCTGGCTGTTCACTCTCCTCCTGATTGTCAGCTGGGAAAACGGGAGCTGATACATCAGAGTCATTAGTAGTGGTTTCAGCGTCTTCAGAAGAAGTTGTCGCTTCGGGTTCCTGTGATACGGCAGGCTGCGCCATATCAATTGGGTCGGGCCACTCGTTCTTTACGGGCTCATCAACAGAAGCCTCAGGCTCCACAGGCATGGTTGCTGCCGGCGGCGTACCCGTGCCGGTTGACTCCATTTCCATCGCTAATGAAGGTACATTGGTTGTGTCGGGTTGTGGCTCTGGGGCAGTAACCGGTGCTTCGGGAGTGACAATAGGAGTAGTAGGCTGCAGCGTTGTGCCCTGTCGATTTACTGGCGCAAAAGGCGACTTCATATCAGACGAAGGATGAACCATGTCCATAAACTGACCACGTCGCTTCACCGCAAGTGGTGCTACTGGAGCAGTAGGAGCGGCAGCCTCAACGACACCGGAGGCAGGAGCGGCTGCGGCAGGCATAGCTGGCGTAGACGCATCGACAGGTTTGTCTTGCATTGTCAATGTCACCACATTATCTTCTGGATCATCAAGCCCTGGATTGCGTTTGCTTGTATCGACATCGCCCATCAGGCTATTCACTGCTTTGTCTAGTTCGTCGAAGTCAAGCTCGGTCATTTAATTTTTCCTTTAGTAGTATTAGTCGTTGGATTGTGGGATTTTTCTACGATGGCCGCAAACGAATGCGCGTCAAGACTCGCCCCGCCGATAAGCAGGCCGTCGATACCTGTCGCATTCACAAATGCCGCGGCGTTATCTGGGTTAACACTCCCGCCATACAGCACGCGAATTGCCTTGGAGACTTCAGTACCGAATAAATGTCGTACCTGCGAGCGAATCGCCTTGGCGGCTTTTTCGATTTCGGCAGGCGTCGGCACTTCGTGCGCGGCAAAGTCTTTACCGTTGCTCAGTGCCCAAACTGGCTCATACGCAATAACGAGCTGGCTGGCTTCTTCACCGGTAATGTTGCTGAGCCCACCCACAAGCTGGTCATGGATTACATCGGTTGTCTCGCCCATTGCGCGTTCGCTCGCTGTTTCACCAACGCACAGAATAGGCGTAATGCCATGACGATAAGCCGCCTGGACTTTATTGCGGATGTCACGCGAAAGTTCACCAAATACATGACGACGCTCGGAGTGGCCGACCAGCGCGTACTGAACAAGACCACGCAACTGATTCGCCGACACTTCTCCGGTGAAAGCACCCTCGTCGCGCCAGTAAAAATTCTGTGCAGCGAGTTTAAAGTGATGTTTATGTGCCTGAAGTGAAATTGATTGCAATGCAATAGCGCTTGGCGCCAGTACGACTTCGATATCACGGTGATTCGCAACCGCGTCGGCAAGCTTGTGTACAAACAAACTTGCTTCACCGATAGTGAAGTTCATTTTCCAGTTCGCGATAATTAGTTTTTTGCCCACTGTATATACTGCTTATTCTTTATTATCTTTAGTGTACACTGTTTACCTGCGTGCGTCTATAAGTGCTTCAATTCCTGGTAATTTGGCGCCACTCATGAGCTCCAGGCTTGCGCCACCACCGGTCGAAACGTGCGAAAAGCTCGCGCCACGCTTTTTGTCCCAGTGCAGCACGAAGTCGGCCGTATCACCGCCACCAATAATAGAGGTGACGTCTGGGTGACCAGCCAGCATGCCAGCTAACTTGGCGCTCGCGGTTGCAAAGGCCGGAACGTCACTATACCCCAAGGTGCCGTTCCATATCACTGTTTTAGCCGTCGAAAGGACATCCAGCATTTTTGCAACGGCCTGAGGGCCGATATCGAGCGCCATTTCATCTGCGCCCACATGGTTTGCTGCCACGTCTTTGCGAGTGGCTGTTTTTTCAAGCGATGTGCCAACGCCCAAATCAGTAGGCAGTATCAAAAATGAATCCAGCTGCTCTTTACCGACTTTTTTTGTCGCTCGGGCATAAATCTCATCGATGACGCTCGTTTGATCGGCTTCATACTTACTCTTACCCATTTTCATGCCCTCATTCGCTAAAAAGGTATTAGCCAAAGCGCCACCTACGACAATCGTGTCGGCAACGGGGATCATTGCATTGAGTACCGGCAGCTTGTCACTGATTTTTGCACCACCCATCACCGCCACAAGAGGGCGTGCCGGGTGCCTCATTGCCGTAGTAATCGTTGTATATTCATGTTCGAGCAATACCCCTGCTACACTCGGTAGGAACTGCGTAATAGCAGCGGTGCTCGCATGGGCGCGGTGCACCACGCCAAAACCGTCTTGCACAAAGTAGTCCGCGCCGCTATCTTCCGCGAGACTCTTCGCAAAGTCACTATCATTGGCTTCTTCGCCAGGGTAAAACCGAACATTTTCCAGCACGGTCACACTATTTTTCGGCGCACGCTTAATTGCCATTTTTGCTTTATGGCCTACACAATCATCAACAAACCGAACAGACCGCCCCAACAGGCTGGCAAGTCGCTGAGCTGCAGGCTCAAGGGAAAACTGCATGTTTCGCCGACCATCCGGTCGCCCCAAATGGCTGATAATCACAACTTTGCAGCCGTAGCCGAGCAGTTTTTTTACCGTTGGCAAACTCGAACGAATACGATAGTCGTCCGCAACATGCCCGTCCTTAGTGAGTGGTACGTTGTAGTCCGCGCGCAACAAAATAGTCTTGCCGCGCAGCGGTACATCGTCAATGGTCAGTTTGTAAAATCGCCCACCGATTGTCATAGGTCTATTCTATCACGCGCGCGCGAAGTGTGTCGGTACCGCCGGTAACGCCAGGTTGACGGCCGCTAACGATAACAACTGGCATTTTTTCCATGTCACCAAAGTATTTTTTTGTGAAGAGTTCTCGTGCAAGTTCGGCACCGGCTTTTTCACCGTCTGGTCGCACAAAACTACGAGTCGCATAGGTAAGGGAAAGTTGCTGAGCCGCGCGCGGCGAGCTCGTCACTGCACAGATTGGCAAGTGAGGACGATTTACTGCGATGTTCGCAGCGGTCGCGCCAGATTTTGTCTCGGCAATAATCGCGATGGCGTTGATTTCCTCGGCAACAGTCACTGCCGCACGTGAAATCGCGTTTCGGCGGATCTCGCTTGATGTCATTAAGTCTTCGGCAATATTAACAGGCCAGTTTTCCTGGGTATAAAGAATCGTCTTCTTCATTGCAGCAACTGCTTCAATCGGGTAGCTGCCGTTTGCAGTTTCGTCGCTCAACATCACGACATCAGCACCCTGAATGGTTGCAGTTGCGACGTCGCTGACTTCAGCGCGCGTTGGCTCTGGCGCGTCTACCATGCTCGCCATCATCTGAGTGGCAACAATGCATAGTTTGCCGTACTTGCGGCAGAGCGCGATAATCTGGCGCTGAACAATAGGCACAACTTCGGCACCAGCCTCAACAGCCAAGTCGCCGCGGGCAACCATCACACCATCACTGGCCATAACGATAGCTTCGAGCGCCTCAGGCTTAATTGCGGCCTTAGTTTCAACTTTCGCAATAATCTGCGCTGTACTGCCAAGTCCAACAAGGATCTGGCGTAGGTTGTTAATGTCTTCTTCGCTCTGTACAAAGCTCAGGGCAACAAAGTCGATATCTTTGTCAGCGCCAAATTCGATATCCGACATATCTTTTGCAGTCAAAATATCACCACCAAAGTCGGTGTCAGGCAGGTTAATGCCCTTTTTGCTCATCAGCGTACCGTCGTTTTCGACACGCAGCTTAATAGCGGTCTTTGAAGGAATATCGACAACTGTCGTACGGATTTTACCGTCAAATAGATAGATTGGCTCGCCAACCTTTACTTTTTCGGCCAAGTTGTACTGAACTGGCATCGTCAGACCATCATGTTCAGCTGCATAGTCGAGGACGATTTCGTCACCCTTTTTGACAGGCTGGTTATTGTCGTTCAAAACGCCTAAACGGATTTTTGGACCCTGAAGATCCTGCAAAATAGCAACAGGGCGCTCCAACTTGGCGCTGGCGTCGCGAATCCACTGCATTTGGTCAATTCGCTCTTCGTGCGAACCATGGCTAAAGTTAAGTCGGAAGCCATTGGCGCCCGCCTTCATTAGCTCTTCAATTTTTTCTGGGGTGTTTGTTGCTGGACCAAGTGTGGCCAGAATCTTAGTGCGTTTAAAAATGGTATTCATTCCTGCTACTATACCACATTACCCCTGTAGAATCTAGCGTTTGTGTATCATGTCTTCTTCTACCATCGAACGGTAACTCCAGACGCCTGGACTCTCGGTTTTGTAGCTCCAGTAAAACCACGCATCGGCTGCCTCATACGCCACCAATTGCCGCTGCGTGTGCTCAGATATCATGGTGGCATGTTCGCTCTGCACGTACTTGCCCAATACCTCGCCGGCGATAATTCCACTCCACTCCCCTACAATCACCCCCTGCCAGCGACGTAGGCTAATAATAAGCCGCCCATGCCATGGCAATACATAGCGGTAATATGCGCCGAGCGGAAGCCATTTGAATGCCCAAAACGTAAAGTGGTACCAATGGATATCCATCATCGTGGGGTGCGTATCTTTCGCGCGAATCGCGCCGTTCAATAGCCGCGGAGTAAAAGCATCGTGAAAAATAACCCTTGTCGTCGGACGTAGCACCGTTACAAGCTGCCGATACGCCTGGTTATAAAACCGGCGCAGTGTCAGCTGGAATAAACCAACCTTTGGCTCGTTCAGTAACTCAAGCCCCCAAAACTGTGAGTGGGCGCGATAGCGCATTGCGATGCGCATCAGCACTTCGAGTGTCCGCTGCTGGTACGCGAAACTTTGGTGCCATAGCGCCTTACCGATTCGCCCACTGTGATCATGCCCGTTCTGACTTCCGGGCGCGCCGTGGAGGCACACCAGTACCTGCAGGTCATACTTTGCTGCCATGCGGAATGCCCAGTCTAGGTACCCAATACACGACACATACGGATCATCACCGTCAAACAACCAGTAGCCCACTGGGATACGAATGGCCTGCACGCCGTTATTTGCCATCCATTTAAAGTCATCTTCGCGAATGAAGTTTTTCTGGTGGCTGCGGAGTTTTACACGGGCGCCAGGCGTTTGCATAAAAGTATACTCATCCACAGCATCGGTATCCGCAAATAGGCTAGGAGCCATCCATTTCTCGACAATCAGCCAGCCGCCCAAGTTTACGCCACGCAGTGCACTCATGTCTTTAGTATAGCTATTCGTCGCGCATATCACGAATCGGATTGCGAGCTGTATTGCGGAGCAATGGTATGGCCATCCCCGCTACGCCCGCCAGCAAAATAGCCCCCACTATGGCTAGTATCTTTGGCGTGAATCCAACAAAGCTAAACTGTGTACCCGGATCGAACACTCCCAGTGCCAACTGTGCTTGAATAGTAGTGTCGATCCAGAAGTTCGAATGCACCAGCAACGCCGCACCGAGGCCTATCAACAGCGCAAAAATGGCAATGCGCAGGCAAAGCAGCAGCGTATAGGTCACATAAATCTGGTTAATATCCATGCGTTTAAACCCAATCGCGCGAAAGACTGCCGTTTCCCTGCGACCGTCAGCAATCGTACGGCCAATCGTTAGTCCTGCAATGACTGCCGCTAGAATCGTCACGATACCCGTCGTCCACAGCAGCACTACCGACACTCCGTGTTTTACTTCGTCGAGCCCAATGCTATTACTGCCGAACGGCGCCATCACAAAGTACTTGCTGCGTGGCTCGCAACCCGTCATTCCATATTGACACGATTCATTTTTGGCAAAATTGCGTGCATCGGTGGCATTTGCAAACTCTGCAAAATATTGACCCCCACTGCCCATGTACCCCATATTATCTGTATTTTTTTGCGTACTCAGCACGTTGGCATAATCGGTCTTGTTTGGCATGCTTTCATACAATTCGGTAGGAACGGCAAAGCGGAACGACTGCGACATCAGCAAAGAGGCAACGATATCTTTCACCCCTAGCGAAAAGCCCATATCCATGTCGGCCCAGCCGTTGGGTGCCACGCCCACGACTTCGTACGTTACCTTTTGCTGAACCGGATCAACCACTGCGCCAAACTTCCGATTGAACTGCATCAACTTGTCAGCGTATTGCTTTTCTGCGGCCGTGCGCACGTCACGCACCACGACAGCCGCCCCACATGATGATTCATCGGGCAATCCATAAATAAGTGACGGCCGCTGGTAGGTTGTGTCGTTCTTTTTGGCAGCGATTTCTTTTGCTACGCTTAGCGCTTCGGTTATCTGTTCGCTGCTCGCAGTATTACGGTAACAGGCACTAAATGTTGCGCCATTTACCCGGTCGCGTAACTCATTCAGGTAATTCAGCCGTTCAGCTGCTGGTGCATCAGTACCCGGTGCTTTGTATCCTGTTAACTGTGTCGCGCGTTTTTGGGACACGACGACGGGGATATGCCCGCTCGTGGCGCTCCACTTAGCGTTCGGCAACAAATAGCTTGATAGCAACGCTTTCGGCACCAGCGTTGCTTCCTGAAGATCGGGTGGCGCGCCAGACATGCCCTGCTTGGAAGTATCGGTCTGTGTGAATGCCTCTTTACCGGCCTTCATTTCCGTCAGCGCCCCATCCTTAGGCTGTGTCGGCCTTGCTTCGTAATACACCGTTGGCTGATACTTGTCCGCAAATTGCTTAAAATCATCCATGGTTCGGGTTGGCTGCGCCTTGGCATACAGCTCGTTCATCACCGCCTGGCCAATCGGGCTACTGTACGACAACATTTGCTGTCCATCAAATGTTTCAACTGGCGATGGATCCATCGCGGCATCATACTCTATCCCTAGCCGCTTTGCCTCGGCTTTTTTGTCTGCCACCATGGTTTTGTGACGCAACAATGCCTCCGCAATTCCGTCCTTGTCGCGCGACACATCGGCCACGTCTTGGTAAGCAGTCGAACCACCTACAATAAAACGCCCCGTCATACTCTTTTGTGTCATACGTTCAACGCTCATGAATACGCCGTCACTTATAATGACAATCGCCATTACCAGGCCAAATAGTATCCCAGCAATCGCTACAGTAAATGCCGTTCGAACTTTGCGCGTACGCAGCTTGGTATATGCCATAGTTAGTGTGTCTATAACACGAATCATAGTAATACTCCGTCTTTGAGTGATATTTCACGGTCAGCGCGGGCTGCAATGGCCGCATCATGCGTCACTACCACGATTGTCGTGCCAAATTCATTACGAATCTTTTCGAACAAATCGATGATCGCTTTGCCGTTTTCGCTGTCTAGGTTACCCGTCGGTTCGTCCGCTAGCAAAATTTCAGGGTTATTCAGCAACGCACGTGCAATCGCTGCTCGTTGCATCTGACCACCCGACAGTTCTTTGGGGAAATGCTCTAACCTATCGCCCAGCCCCACTACTTCGGCTAACTGAGCGACTCGCTCGCGACGGACGGGCCGCTTAGTGCGCGCCGGCATACCGGCGACTTCCAGATTCTGGCGCAGGCGCAAAAATGGCTGCAAATAGAAGAACTGAAATACGAACCCGACCGTTTTGTTACGGAATTCTGATAATTTCTTATCATTAAGGCTCGCCAGCTTGTTACCATGTATCGTCACGCTGCCCTCACTCGGCTTGTCAAGTCCGCCCATCAGCTGTAGCAGCGTACTTTTGCCGCTTCCGCTTGCACCGGTGAGCGCTAAAAACTCACCTTTGTGCACGTCGAGCGTCACGCCGTTCAGGGCATTCACATGCTGTTTACCGACTTTGTACGACTTTTTCAAATCCTCAACGCGAATCAACACTTCATCTGATAGGGGTCGCCGAGGTGCCGCAGGTGCCGCGGGCTTACCGTAGCCAACCTCTCGCAGCGCACGCACTGCCTGCAGTACATCGCCATCAAACAGGTCAAGGTACTCTTTTACTTTTTCTGACGGAACGTCTTTCATGCCACCCTTTCAGTTACTAGGCGATTGTCGCCCCAAATAATATTCCTACACCGTATGTTGCGATCATTGCGACCACACCACCCAGCACAACACGCAGGACAGCCCGGACCTTTGATGCATTGCCTACGTGGGCGCTCACCAGCCCGACGGCAATGAGTGAAATCACCACCGCGATAACCGTCAGGGGTATGCGCCACGCAGCCGGTGACACAATGATAGCAACAAAGGGAATGATACCGCCGACCGTAAACGCAAGGAGCGACGCCACTGCGGCGTGCCACGGGCTCACCACTTCTTCAGGATCGATGTTGAAATGCATCCGCAGATGCGCCTTTAGGGCGTCCTTTTTGGTCAGCTCTGCCGCCACAACATGCGCAGTCTTTTTGCTCACCCCGTGTTTCATGTACTCACGCGCCAGCTCGTCTAGCTCATACTCAGGGTTGTCGCGTAAATCTTCTTGTTCTAGCCGAATGTATGCCTTTTCAGCATCGCTCTGACTACTGACGCTCACGTACTCACCCACCGCCATACTCAGCGCTCCGGCAACAAGGGCTGCCAAACCGGCAAGGGTAATCGCTTTGGCGTCACCTGTGGCGCCCGCCACCCCCATTACCACGCTTGATGTGCTGACGATTCCATCATTCGCGCCCAGCACTGCGGCGCGCAGTTTATTCAGCTTACCATTGTCCGCTTGGTCAGACGGTAAATCGTATTTTGTGTTGTCAAATTCTGGCATAACACTAGTATATACTCTCTATGTCAAAATGCCATAATGGTTATGATTGCAATATATTTGACAAACAGTAAAATACATACACCGTCCGCGGCTACGAGCGCTACCCGAATGGTGATGACACGCGAGTTTCAGTGGATGAAAACACAGAAGATGGTCTCGCATTCATCAAAACTTTCACTGTTACGGAACCGTACTGCGAACCAGGTAGGGGCTCAATCACACCCCTCCCTACACCTCTTGAGCTACCACACAGGTAGCGACAGCCTCAACGCATGGCTCGTTGCGACTGCGAGCGCAGTTGCGGTCTACGGTGCAGTCTACTTCGCGCAGCCAAAGCGACGTTACGAATAAGATAATAACAAACACTTGCAATACCACCCCGCCAAAGGGGTGGTATTTGTTTGTAAGCATAATCATTACCATACCATATCATGGTATTGACAAATTGTCTTATTTTTGGTATAATACACATATTAAAGCTTTGAGAGGCTTTATATAAGGAGATTTTGGAATGATTGCAGTATTACACCGTATCTGCGCCCCTGCATTCGCAGTCGCCCTGGTTGCCGGCCTTTCGGTCGCCACCATGAGCACCGCTTATGCGACACAGCCCGCAAAGGGCCAAAGTACAACCCATTTGGTTTATTGCCAGAAGACTGGAAACCACTGGACCATCACCAAGGGCGATAACCCTAGCGATAACAAGAATCGTACACAGGTAGGTACCTGGAACGAACACGAACGTGGCGAAGGCTGGAACCAGGCCCGAGCTGAACAGGAATTTTTGAGTAAGTGTACCACCACTGAGCCAACTCAGCCAACCGTACCAACTACTCCCCCCACTTCAAACCCTGGCAATGGCAACAATGATCCAAAGCCAACCACACCAGCACCCGGCAAAGGCCAGAGCACCACTCACTTAGTATTCTGCCAGAAGACCGGTAACCACTGGACGATCACCAAGGGTGACAATCCAAGTGACAACAAGAATCGTACACAGGTAGGTACCTGGAACGAACACGAACGTGGCGAAGGCTGGAACCAGGCCCGAGCTGAACAGGAATTTTTGAGTAAGTGCCGCGTCAGCGTGCCTGCGACCCCCGTCACTCCAACCGAGACCCCAACACCAGGCAAGGGCGGCGTTTCGCCAGCACCTGTCAAAACGGCCGTCAACACTGTCGTCACCGAGCTACCACGTACTGGTTCACTCGGTATGGCCGGCCTTGTACTTGGCCTCATGACCACAGTTGCCGCTTACGGCATCACCTACGTTTTGCAGCCAAAGCAATAGCCCATAACCAGTGACGCATAGAACACGCTCCATTGCTGGGGCGTGTTTTTGTGTATTAACCGCTGCCCTGCCTATATTTCACCACGAAAATAGCCCACCTGTACGGTGAGCTATGTTCGTGGTGATCTCACGGAGAATCGAACTCCGATTGCCAGGATGAAAACCTGGTGTCCTAACCGTTAGACGATGAGACCAGAACTTTGCCAATTATACCAGACATTCCGCTACTTTAAAAGGGGGTGGAGCGCAACAAATGTCACACTCCACCCCAGTGGATCAGCGCGAGGCGCCAACAGATACACCGGGAGCGATGCCGAGGCCCCCGAGGCGGCTGCGGTCACGCTCTGGGCGCCCGTGGAACGGCCGGATATCGGCCTTGATCGCGCGCCTCAGCCGGAAATGCTGGCGACCGTACATCTCGCGGCGCAGGTTATCCCACTCATCCATCAGCGACTGGCGCGCCTGCCAGGTACGTTCGCCGCGCATGTACCACACCAGGGCTTCGCGACCCGGTGCATCGGTCATGAGATCGGTCAGCACCCGTGCTAGCAACAGCTGCCGAGCATAGACTGCAACGGTATCGTAACGCTTGTCCGGCAGGTTCCGGAAGTCGCGCGCAAAGTCTCGCCGTCGCACCAGCCATGGCCCCTGCTTGGTGAGAGCGGCGATGACCGCCACCAACTCATCGCAGCTAGGCCCGCAGTTCATGATGTAGCTGTCCGTGGGCCGAAGCTTGTCGTCGACGGCATTGCGAAACCCCTGCAACACCTTGTAGCGCGCCCTTCGCAGCATGCGCCGCAAGTTCGCACCGGGCTCGGCGTAGACATCATCGTCGGCGAACAACTCCTCGAGCGTCAGCTCCCCGTCCTGCAGACGAAACAGCTGTTCCAGGCTCAGGTCGACCCGCGGATTGGATGACATATGCCATCACCACCTTTCGTTAGGTACTAGCTCACTGATCAGTAAACTATTTATACAATACTATATACCACAAAAATTGCAATAATTATCACACACTACCCCTGTAAGTAACTATTGAAGCATAAGTGGTATATATGGTATTATATATTGACATTTTAGCTTAATTATGATAGACTGTATAAGTCACAGTGAATGAGGTGGAAGCCACTCACTTGAGTACGAGGACATTGACAATCAGGCTATACCTTACTACTAAAGCCTGTGAGTGTAGCCACAAGGCCCAAGAATACTACGTCTTGGCTTTTTGGCTGCACTTGCAGCGTGTAATGAGAAACTAGATACCATTCCCCTTTGTGCGCCTGTGCGACAGGGCACCCTGTATACATACGATGTATATAGCGTGCCCCGCCGCACCTGCGCAGTGTTACGGAGCACCCACCATGTGGGCGCCCGCCCACACGAACGAAGGAGAACCACATGACCGCGCTCACGCGCCTCACCGAGGCCGAGTACAACGCGCTCAAGAACCAGATCGACGGCGAGAACGGTGCCGGGTTCGCCCTGTACGTCGCGTTCTCGCGTCAGTCGAACGCCATGGGGGTGGCCACGCCGCTCACCCAGACGTTCCGCGACAACCTGAAGGCGTCGTACGACAACCACCTCCCGTTCGATCGGACGCTGCCGAGCTACAACACGTACTCGGCCGTTTTCGACGAATACGAGGCGGCCCTCCCGCCGGTTCCAACGCCCGCTCCCGCCACCCATCCCGCTCCGGCGGGCGGAGGCAGCGCCGACCCCCTGGGCGAGGACCCGCTCGATGACCCTGACGATGACTCCGACGACGCGCCCATCGCGCCCGTCACGTCGCGTCCGGTGCATCGCCCGGCCGCTCGTTTCACCCCTCCGGCACCGCCGGCGGGTGAGCCCACCATCGCTGACGTGTTCACCTTCTTCGGCGGCCTCGTGCCGACGGTGGAGAACCACGCCGACATGTTGGACGAGCACGAGGCCGAGCTGTTCAATCCCGACGGCACCAGCCGCCTGGACCAGCTCGAGGACGCCGTCTTCGGAGGCGCCAACCCGGCCCGCCCGTGGTATCCCCGCTCCAGCTCCGCTCACGTCTCCGACGAGGCCAGCTGGGGGAAGATCGTCGGCGTCGCCATCGTCACGTTCCTCGTGGCCTTCCTGGTCCTGTTGGCAGTCGTCGGCATCGTCGGCGCAGCCGTCAACTACGGACCGATCGCCGCCATCGCCACCTGGCTGTGGCCGATCACGCTCCTCGCCATCATGGCGGCCATCGTGGCCAGCCTCGTGACCTACCGCTCCACCACCGCTTCCGCGGTGACGCGGGAGGAAAGGATCTGACATGCTGAAGATCGTCATGAAGTTCGTGGCGGCGCTCATCGCTACTGCCCTGGTGGCAGGAGGGATGTTCGTCGTCGTCCGGAGTCTCGCGACTCCGGAAACCGCCAGTACCGTCTGCGAGACCAACTCGCTCCGGACCTTCGCCAACCAGGCGGAGGCCGACGGCGACGCGATGAGCGCCGGGCTGTACCGGCAGTGGGCGGAGAAGTGCGACGAGGCAAAGGAGGACGGGTCAACACCCAGCCCCGAGCCGACCACCACTTCCCCCGCCGCAACGGCGCCGGCCACACCCGCACCCAGTGCGACGGCCGAACCCACCGAGACCGCGGCCGCACCAGTTGCGATCATCGAGGAGTTTCTGGCCAACCGGCCAGTGGACACCAAGACATCCACCAACGCGTACGGCCCCAAGGCCGCCGTGCTCCCCGCCCTCAACGGCAGGGACATGGAGACCTTCGAGGTCGGCAACGTTAGCGATGCCAAGCTCGTGCAGGATGAACTGATCTACGTCGTTCGCGACGTCGACCGGATGCAGACTGCCGACAAGGCCCTTGACCTGGGAATCGTCGCCAAGAACGGCGACGAGAATCAGGTCAACGAGCTGACCGCGCGCTTCGTGAACGATCGGGCCTACTGGGACGAGATTCGCATGGCTGTTGCCAAGCGGATTTCCGAACTGGAGCCCAGCATCGTCAACGTGGAGGCAGGGACCGTGGTAGGCATGTCCTACTCCGTACCCGGGACCATCCCGCAGATCGGCTACAAGGACGTCACCTTCGAGTACGACACCAAGTGGATCGAGTTGCGCGACCCGGAAACGGGCAAGGTAGTCGGCAAGTACCGACTGCACTGCAAGTTCCAGCATGGTTCGGACTGGATGCGCAAGCTCCCGCCCGCCCCCAGGGGCACGGGCTACACGCCCGAGGGTGAGACCGTCATCTTGTTCGACGCCTGCCGCTTGGTTGGTGACAACTGGGTGAACGTGTACGACGTCGAGAAGCTTCCGGGTGACCGGAAGGTGAACGACGCCAAGTGCACGCCGCCGACCACTCCGCCGACCACGCCGCCGACCACTCCGCCGACCACTCCGCCGACGACGCCGCCGACCACTCCGCCGACGACGCCGCCGCCGACCACGCCGCCTCCGACCACACCTCCTCCCACGACGCCGCCGACGACCCCGCCGACGACGCCGCCGGGATGTGCGAAGAAGGAGTGCCAGACGCCGCCGCCTGCTCCGCCGAACCGCGACCCCGCTCCCGCGCCCACTGGGCCGAAGGAGTCGGTTGCACCGGTTGAGCCGAAGCCGGCAGACCCGACGCAGGAACCGGGCGACCCGGTCGACCTGCCGGCACCTGGGGCAACCCAGGCACCGGCGCCGACCGCGCCCGCACCTCCTGTCGAGGTTGCACCGGAGCCGTCCGACCCTGGAACGACGGATCCCGACCCTGGTCGGTAACGTCACCGCAGTGGCACCCTAGCTGCCCTTCGGGGTAAGCCTGGGTGCCACTGCACCCCCCTAGTTTCTCACTACAACCCCTGGCGGGGCACCTGTACGATTTATCGTGTGGGTGCCTCGCTGGCACAACTTTAGTACATTCGTAAGGCATAGTCTGATTGACAATCAATCCCCGGCAGTGACTGTACGTTAACAATTAGCTTTGCATGTCCACGGCATAACAACCGTGGGTACGAACAGTCACAACCAATGGAAACCAACCATTATTACTAATCAATTCTGCTCCTAAAAGCAGAGAAGGAAATGAGTCTATGCAACTACCAACGTTCATGCAAAAGATCTCAAAGCGCGCATATGCCGTCATGGCACTTGCTGTTGCAACCGTTGCAATCCCTGCAACATTGCTCGCTTGGGGTCCTTCTGCACGCGTTACGTTTACCCTCGCTCACCCAGCAGAGTACGTGACGTTTAACTCGATCACAGACAACAAACAGTACGGCGATGAGCGAAACTTCGTTCAGATCCGTAGTGTCACAGACAACACAAAATTCGGCGAAAACGCGACCCTTACCCCTGGTAAAGAGTACGAAGTTTTTGCTTATTACCACAACAACGGCGACACCGACCTGAATGCAAGCGGCGCAACTGTTGCAACTGGCGCGTTTATGCGTGCTCAGATGCCAGCAACCGTTAACGCAGGCGAAAACGCCCGTGTGACTGTATTTGTTGGTGCAACCAACGCCAAGCACCTAGACGCAGCTGGCACCAACCTGGGCAACCAAGTATGGGATGAAGCCTTTGCGAAAAACAGCACTAACGGTGCAGTAGCACTTCGCTACGTTCCTGGCTCTGCCAAAATCACCAGCAATGGTGCTGTGAACGGCAAATCAATGCCTGACACACTTTACACCACTGGCGCAGCCCTTGGCTACGACGCACTTGACGGTAAACTCCCTGGCTGCTTGCAGTACTCGGGCTACGTAACCTACCGTTTCAAAGTCGACCAGCCAAACTTCACTATGGAAAAGCAAGTTGCTCGTTCTGATGAAGCTACGTTCAAAGAAACGACAACTGCGAAAATTGGTGACATCGTGGACTTTAAACTCCACTACAAAAACACTGGTACAACTCAGCAGGACGGCGTTGTCATTCGTGACCAACTGCCAGCCGGGCTTGAGTACGTCGCAAACTCTACCTACGTGTCAACAACTGGTACGTGGGTAAAAACCGCACACGAAACCGTTACTAAGCAAGGTATCAACGTTGGATCATATGGTCCAAACGGTGGCGCCTATGTGAAGTTTAGTGCTAAAGTTGTTGCCGACAAACTCGTTTGTGGTACCAATACTATCAAAAACATCGCAAGTGCTGACACGCAAAATGGCAGCAAGAGCGATGACGCGACAGTGACTGTGACAAAAGAATGTACGACACCTGAAAAGGTAGAGGCATGTAACCTCGACACGAAGAAGATTGAGACCGTAGAAAAGTCAAAGATTGACAACGTTCACTACACGCTTGACCTTAGCAAATGTAAAGAAGTTGCTGTAAAGGAAATTACTGTTTGCCGCTTGAGCGACAAGAAGTATCCTGTAACTATCAAGGAGTCTGAATTCGACAGTGCCAAGCACTCGAAGAACCCAGATGACTGTAAAACAACACCCGTTACTCCCGAAATTCCAACTGAACTACCAAAGACTGGTATCGCAGAAGGACTCATGAGTATCGTTGGACTTGGCTCACTTGTAGCAAGCACAAGCTACTACATCGCAAGCCGCCGCATGCAAAGCTAATAGGAACTGACCGCTCCGTTACAGTACTTGAAGCGTCAGCTTCTCCAAACAAAACCACCCCTTCTACGGGGTGGTTTTTGTTATTCAGGCTGCTGAGCGGGTGGTGGTGTTTGTAGTTTTTTAATCGGAAGTCGAAAACCAAAGGTACTCCCCTTGTCGAGCTTAGATTCAAACACCAGTTTACCGCTATGACCATCAACGACTCGCTTGGCAAGGTACAGCCCAATCCCTGTACCGTCCGGTCGTTGGCGACGAGCATTTTCGGCACGGAAGAACTTGGTGAACAAATGCTGCTGCACGTCCGCGGGCACCCCAATACCCTGATCTTTCACTCGTAGCACAGCTTCGCCGTCTTCTACCGCCAGTTTGACGAGGATTTTGGTTCCCTCTGGGGAGTAGTATATGGCGTTATCAATAAAATTCATGACGACCTGACGCATCTTCCCTTCGTCCAGGTAAAGCTGAGGGAATCGAGCGGGCTTTTTAAAAGCAATCGCGATGTCGTGCGTATCCGCAATTTGACGAATCCCTTCGACTTCTTGCTGCACAATCGTCGACAGATCAACCAACCGCCTATCGAGCATAAACTTCCCTGTTTGCAGTCGAGACACGTTCAAGAAGTCGCTTATCAGGTGAACCATGCGCTCACTACTTGTAAATGCTTCTTCAAGCAGTTGCCGCTGCGGCTCGGTAATCTCGCCCGCATCGCCTTCTAGAACCATGCTTATATAGCCTTTTACGCTCGTGAGCGGCGTTCGGAGTTGATGACTCGCGATGCTCACGAATTCATCCTTCGTCGCATCCATTTCGAGGAGTTTTTTGTTAGATGCTCGCAATTCTCTCGTTGCAGCCCCCACCTCTTTTTCGAGCGTGCCCGCAAAAGCGCGAATTTCTTCCAGCCGATAAATGTTCTGGATAGCAATGGACAGCTCATCGCTCACGACACTCATCACATGTTCATCCTCTGTACCATAGGGGCGCCCATCGCGCTCAGGACCAATCACAAAATAACCCAACTCTTGTGAAGGCGTTTCCAGCCGATACACTTGAGCGCCGCTCGCCGGCGTCTCGCCCCGCTGGGATTGTTCGTACATTCGAGCCACATAACTCGGATCAATCACGCGCGCCGACACCCTCCCGTACACTACATTTGAGTGAGCATTATCCTGAAATATCACCGCTACATACCGCGGGTTTAATGTTTCGGATATTTTGGCAGCAACCGACTCGAGCAACACGTCTAGATCCGTGATTTTAACGCTGAGTCCACTAATTTCATCGATAACCTTCTGGCTATTATAGTGATGCCCATAAAAAACACGCCTAGTCGTACGGTCAAAAAAGCGCCGGAGGGAGTTGAAACTAAACGCGATAATCAGCGCGATCCCTACATTAGCCGCAAATGTTATTTCGTTACTTGCCTTGTCGCCTAGCAGGAGCGATGTCAGTACATAGAGCAACCCCGAATAAAATGCAACGAGAGTGCCGATAAGGAGCAAATAGAAAGCGGTTTTGGACAAAAACGCTTTAACATTTAGCAGTCGATGACGCGCGATACTATACCCCGACGCCAACAAAAATGCCGACGACGCCACGGGACCAATCCATATGTAGCGATAATCTCCGTAATACGGAAGCACAAGGTCAAAAATAAAACCGGGGATACTTGTTGCCACGATACCGAGTGCGTAGTACGACGCACGTAGTCGTTCGGCGCCACGATACGTGAAATATTTGTAGAAAGTAATCGCGACGGCTGTGGCGAAATAACAAACGAAATATCCGGCAAATAGCCAATACCCCACCTTATTTACTTGGACTTGCCAGTAACCATCCACGCGCTGCAAGGATTGGATAATGGCCGTATCATTAAGTAGGATCACCAAAGACACAAGAATAGCTAGGGCGGTCATAGGTACGACGTATACCCTTGCGAGTGGATGGGCGCGTGGATAATGAATCGCAAAAAGGACAAGCAGTGGGGTAAAAATAACCGAACCAGCATAGTAGATTTTCGCGTACGAGAGCGCATAAAGCGGGTCGCTCGTCATGCTAAACAGTAGAATGCTTAGCGACCATACACCAAAGCAAAAAGCGATGCCAGCAAAGAGTTGATTCGAGAGCCGTCTGTTGTCACTCAGCCACACCACCAGTGCAAGGGCAAACGATCCCACCAACGTTGCTTGAAGCATAAATTCTATCATTCTGCCATCATTCTACTATTGTTTCTCGGTGAAGTACATCGTATACACCCCGTCGCGCGTGACACGCATCCGAGTCGCCCGCTGTGGAATGCCCGCCTCACGGTGAAGCCGAGCGCCCTCAGCTATGGTGCGCATTTGCACTTTCGGCCACCAGCCCATCATGCCATGCAAAAATTCTGCATGGGGTCGATTAATGTTCATGTTGCCAGTCGTCATCAAACCGCCGGACCGTAAGTTACGCCATGTTTCACGCGTAAGACTACGGTAAATCGCATCCGGCAGATATTCGCGCAGCCCGGAGTCTTCGGCAATATCAAGCTGACGCCCCTTCAGTATTGACTGAAGCTTTATAGGTGCTCCGAACCTACCAAATAGTCTCTCACAGTGTATTTCGATTGCATCACCTACCCCCATGTCTTCAGCTAGGCATGCGGCCGATGCGAGCGCAAGCGGATCCTGGTCGAGCAGAATCAGCCTACCATGAACATCATAATGGGTTTTGAGGTCTTGAATTACTTCGAGCATTGGCAGCGCAGTCCCGCAACCAAAACTCATCATCAAATACTCACGCCCGCCTGCCCCGTGCATTGTATCGACAAGATGGTGACGGATCGCCTGGTGCACTTCGGCCTTGCGACTACGAATACCTAGCGCATCAGCGCTGTACTGAACGACATCTTTAAATACGGGCGATACGGGCGAGAGAACGAATTCTTCCATTTTCTTTAATCGCATCGAAGCTCGTTGCTTCGCCTTTACCTCGGCGTGCCCGCCATGTCGTTTCTCTGCATCAATAAGGGCTTCTTCTATGTTCACTCCGGCAAGCCGTGGCGCATTCTGCCCGAAAGTATAGTCCAATACCCGTGTGTCCAGGGGGCCGCTCATGGTCGCATACCGACCCGTCATCAGATTTTGATCGACCTGCAGATCATGAGCACTGACTATCGAAAGTAACGCAGCCGCCCTGCCCCGCTGTTCGTGCCAAGCAATTGCCCGGTTTGGACCAAATAGGCGCCGCACGCGTAACGGCTCCAGCGCGATATCGATTGCCTTTTCGCGCCGATAATCACGCTTCAAAGGGTTCAACCCCAGCCGTCCAAGCCCTTGGATAATCACCTGTTTTCGATCTTGTTCCAGTCTTATGTCGTGCTCGTGGAGAAATTCATACACCTGTGAAATCTTACTGGGGTGGTCGTATGCTTGGTCAAAAGTATCGCCTATGGTCACTTCATAGCCATCGTGACGCGCATCATCAACTTCATCATAAATACGCCAGCTTGCGGCTGTGTCTATATCGAGTAGGGGCATATTATGCGCCCGTTTTAGTTCTTCGTGCATTAAAAGGCTTCATGTTGCAGTTGTTGTTTGTTACCAGTATACTGTAACCATGACTAAAATAGCCATCATTGAAGATGACCAAGTAATAAACCAGATGTACCGCATGAAGTTTGAAGCGGCTGGTTTTAGCGTCGCAACAGCAAGCGATGGCGAATCGGGCGTAAAGATGGCGGAAAAGTTTAAACCGAACATTATTTTGCTCGATCTACAAATGCCGCATATGAATGGCGCTGAGGCGCTTGAAATCATTCGTAAGTCAAGTTGGGGCAGCAGAACTCCTGTCATTATCCTCACAAACCTCGGCGAAGAAGAAGCACCAAAAACTCTCCGTGCCCTGGGAATTCATAGCTACATCGTGAAAGCCGAACTGACGCCAAGCCAAGTCGTTGCCCGCGTCCAAGAAGCGCTGGAACCTACAGCCTAGCTATAATTGCCCGGCATTTTTTAGTGCCGATTGAATCACGTGATCAAACAGTAGCGTATACGTCAACGGGCCAACGCCACCTTTTGCGGGCGTTATCGTCACGTCATCACGTTCGCGAAGTCTCTCATCAGCGTCCCCTACAATCGTGCCACCTTCGCTCGCCGTACCCGCATCAACAACGATCGCGCCCGGTTTTACCCATTCGGCCTTGAGTATTCTTGGCACACCCGTTGCCGACACTATGACGTCACTTCGCTGTAACGTTTCTGCCACCCGGTCGCTATGCTCATCAAGAACCGTTACCTGCAGTCCACGGGATTTCCATAACTTCGCGAGCGGAGCGCCCACCAACTTACCGTGGCCTAGTAGGACAATATGCTTATCGCGCAGTTCGACATTGTAACCCGTAAGCAACCAGTCAATCGCTTCGGCCGTCGCGCTCGCATACGCGGCAGTCGCACCCAATCCATCAACATCCTTGGCAGGTGCAATGAGATTACATATTTCATCAGTCTGCTCAGGATTATCAAGTGGCAATTGCACAATCACACCATGAACCAGGGCATCAGCGTTTGCGCGTTTGATTACCTGCGGTATCTCACTTTGTGTCACTATGACAATATCTACGTCAATCAATATATCGGCCGCGTAGCGTTGCTTCATGCGCACATAGGTGTGGATTACGTCGGACGCATGCTCGCTCATAACTATCAGAAGCTTTGGGATGATGCGAAATTGCTGCCGCAAATTACGCACTTGTTTCGCCTGCCGCTCCTTAATAAATCCTTGTAGCTCGAGGCCGTTAAGTTCTCGCATTAGACTATTCGATCCTTTCTATCATCAATAAATGATCCCCACTGGCGAATAAGCCGCAGCACGGTTTTGAGTGGAAGTTCAATAAGCATATCAAGCACAATTGTCACTACGTTCACCTGGCTGTACTTGTCGCTCATCCATTGCCCTACAATGACAAATGGCAAGTATACGATGTCACGGACAAACGTCAGTCCATTACTGCTGCTCCGAACGATTTCCAGCTCACGAATCAGCCTGCTAAGGCGGAACCCAAGGAAGCTAGCTGCCGAAATAAACACGAAGAAAATAGCAATATGTACCAGTGAGAAACCAAGCATCAGGAGGAGCGCCATCACTCCCGCGAATACGATGACACTAAGGAGTGCATAGACAACAGAAAATACTGGCCCATAACGGCGACCGTTCAGTTGCTTGCGAACAAGCATCGTGCGTTCGCCGTACAGCATGCTGTCCACCCTATCGACAAGCGCAGTGGTATTGGCGTAGCCAGGCAGCGTATGCGTAAGCCGCAGCGCAATCATGTATAGCGGAGGGAACGCAAGGTTAATGAGAAGCGGCTGCCATACAATTTCGCCGTGTGCCCACAAATCATACGGCACTTCTACGGCAATGCCGATCAAGAACTTGGTAATAATCAGGAATACGACGCTTCGCACAATCGCACGATTAATGCGCTGGCCAATTGCCATGTACTCTTTATTCACCTGTTGTTCAAAAGCTTCCAGGAATGATTCGCGCTTGGGCAGCAGTTCAGTTATGTCATCGCGCGATTCAAGCATATGACGAATCACACGCAGCGGTGCTCCCTGTCGGTCGACAACGTGATACAGCTTGTCGGTGAATGGAAGCTTCAGTAGTACATCGATATGCTTGTTCAGAGCAATATAGGCGTCAAGGTTTGAAACGTCCGTACTATACCTTGCGAGCAGGCTCGCCCGTATCACAGCAGTATTCGACTTGAGGAGTGCTTTGTGAATCCCTGCAAAAAGTGCAGCGCCGTATTCTTCCTTCTGCGCATCATCGGTAGCAATTTCGCTGGCAGGAATGAGTGTTTCATAGTAGCGATATGCCACATCAATGAATGCACTTTCACGACGATGGCTATTGATAGATGCTTCCACGGCAACAGACAGCGTATCGAGAATCCAATCGAGTGATTTGTCGAGCCCCGGCGCGCGACGCGCGAGTAGTGACTCATAGGCATCGTAGTGGGCGGAAGCAAGCCGTGAAATTGCGTCAACCTGTTCCTTCGTCAAGCTATCATTAGCGACGTAGCCAGCAAATGTCAGCTCTACCGCAAGTTCGTTGCCACTTGTGCGCACCAGGCTTTCGTCACGTGCGATAAACAATTGCTTGTAAAACCTGCGAATGGCATTTTGCAACAGCAAGTGCTCTTCGGTGTTCTCGGCAGCGTTGCGAAGCTGCTCATAGGCGGCCGTCAGGGCACCGCCCGCGCCAACCACATTAACTTTTGTCGCACGCGAAACAGCCTGTCGATCAGCGTCATCGGCATTATTTGCATGCATGAGCCCCTGGACGAGCTGCTGTCCTGTCTGATTTAGTGGTGTCATTACTACTGCTTATTATATAACATTTATGCCACTGCTAACACCCGGGATTTGTGAACTATTTCGCACATCCTAAATGTAACTTCGTTATAATATACGTAGCGACACGCAGGAGAATTACCATGAAAACACCCACACTATCCGCCCTCTGCCTTACACTACTACTCGGAACCGTACCGATTGCTTATTCGTCTGGAACAGCCGTTGCGCTTTCGGACAAAGCCGTCCAGGTGCGCGCCGATCAAGCTGTGGAGCGTTCACGTAACCCCATGAGCGAAACGGTTCGCAGTCAGCGCGCGTCGACAGTACTCGCAGAAAAAGAAGAGCGCTTCACGGACAAGAAGCTCCAACGATGCAATAAGAGCCAAGACGGGATCAAGCTTCGCATGCAACAAATTAGCAATCGAGGCGTTAAGCAGCTCGAGGTGTTCAGAAAAATAGCAGACAGGACCAAAGCCTTCTACGAAACGAAGGGCTATTCGGTTGAGCGATACCCTGCACTTGCAGCCGAAGTTGACCTGCAGTACGAACAGTCAGTTGCTTCGCTACGCGCTACTCAATCTTCCCAAAACGAGTGGAGCTGTGACAGCAGCAATCCCTTGCGCGCGATGAGTGGTTTTAGCGACGCAAAGAAGAACGAAATCGCCGCCCTGCGAGCGTACAAGGACAAAGTTCGCGAGCTGATTCTTCTGGTAAAGCAAGCGGGAGGGACGCAGTAATGAAACGCGTTATTCGTCGCTACCGATCTATCACTGGACTAGTTGCAATCATGTTCATCGTGCTCGTCAGCGCACTCGGGTATACATATGTGCTCAATTACAAGGCGTATGTAGCCTCCGCACCTGCGCAACAATCACAAACTATTGCCGCCGAAAACACCGAGGTGCCCGAAATTAACGAAACAAATGATCTTGACGCTGCGCTTGCCACGCTTGACGCTGCAAGTGTCGATAGCCTGAGCGAAGCCGATTTGCAGTCACTTGAAAACGACTTAAATAGCCTGTAGGTTGACATATCCGCCCCTGTTTGCTACACTAGGCCGAGTTATGGGCCAGTAGCTCAGCTGCTGTCCGAGGCGCCTACGCCGAGTAAAGTTATCAAGCACCAGATGCTCTAACCTTAGCGGATATTGCGCTTTCGCAAATGCTTGCGCATAATAGACATGAGAATGGGCCAGTAGCTCAGCTGGTTAGAGCACCTGCCTCTTAAGCAGGGTGTCGTGGGTTCAAGCCCCACCTGGCCCTCCAAATTGATTCATATTATACAAAGTAGCCTCGAAATATCGAGGCTACTTTGTATATGGGTTAGATTGCATAACACGCCGATAAATGGTTGTTCTTATTTGTATCCATGCATATACTATAGGCATAATCACAATAGGAGATATCGGTAGCATGTTCAGAAAACTAATAACACTCATGGCTGTGAGCATTGTCGCAGCAACCAGTGCCATCCCTGCATCCGCAGCATCACTCTTGAACGGCCAAGAACACTACTATACCGTACAGTTTCGTAGTGACAGCAAGGCAACAGTTTATGCAAAACTCGCGTTTCAGAACGGCCAGTCCGACAAAGACCGTGACACCTATACCTTCAGCTTGCCGTCAGGTGTGAGCGCGGACTCGTTGAGCGTTCAACAAATTATTGCTAAAAAAACCGAAGTTAGCACCTGTAATCCCAAAATAGTAATCGGCTCGTCAACCGCAACCCAAAACTGTCCCGTAACAACAACCGGATATGATGATGACTTTGATTTCTTCTCTAATAACAACAACTACGGCTACTATTACGACTATTACTACCCCGAATCCCGCTACGACGATAAATATGAATATACCGATGTCACGCCCAGCGTAAATGGGCAGACCTACACCGTCAAACTCCCCCGCGCCATTAAGCCCCACAAGCAAGGTGCCGTGCTCGTTACTTTTGTTTCCACGAATTACGTTACAAGCGCGTTTGGAGGCCGATTTAACTACGACTTCCGCACGCTCATGACCGACGAAATGATCGATGACGCGTCCGTTGCCATTAATTTTGACGAAGAGCTGTACTCGCGTGATGTCGACCAAAAGCGCACATCAGGCGTAACAGCCGCTAACAGCATCAAATCCGGAGCTGATATGAGTGCGTCGTACGAAAGCAAACGTATTGATTCGCTCATCCCAACCATTGGCAACGGTGGTGAATACAATCGTACACAGACAAAAATGCTACCGGGTGACGTGCTCAGCGTAAAGGGAACCTATGCGACAAACCCAACGCTACTCTTCCTCAATGAGATTCTCGTGGGGATAGCTATCACGGTAGCTGCCGCTGCCGCGCTATGGTTTGGTTTTAAGCACTATCGAAAGACTCATCCACGCAAGTCGCATAGCGATACGAGCGCCGCTATCCATCCTAAATATAATGATGACGCCGAAACTGCATCAATCAAGCACCTGCTGGCGGTAAGTGGCGCCAGCACGCTCGCCACAGTTGTTGCACTCCTCGTGCTTACCGGGCTCGTAGCGATAGCGAACAATGGTTCTAGCGACCTTATCCCTTACATCCTCAGCTTGTTCACAATCGTGGTTGTCGGCACTACCGCTGTATTCGCACCAATTGCCTATGTGTTACGCTTCGGCGTACGAAGCTTGCTGCGCTGGCTGCTCATTAATGCAGCGCTAATCGCCATACTCTGCTTCGTCGCCATCGGCGTCACGTCTATCGACTCTGGCTACTCCGATCCATACTATGGATCAAGCGAATGCATCACCTGCTAGGTAGTCTTGAAGTTTATAGAAAAATGACTAGCGCTAGGCTAGTCATTTTTCTATGGTACACAGTAGTAAGAGAAGTCCAAAACATAATTAACAGTGGCTATACGCCCGATGAGCAGTTATGATAAGCATCTTGTTCAGCTCTATGGTTCGAACTTTTGTTTGATCAATTAAACTATTGACAAATGTATTTATATGTGATAGTATTTAATCACTAAAGCTGTAATTACAGCATAACTCTTAAACAAATAGGAGGCTCATGGAGCCAATATATCTTGCAACGTTTTTAGTTGCTCTCATATCAAGTATTTTTAGTGGTCTCGCTGGCGGAGGCGGTGGGTTTATCATGTCGCCATATTGGTTACTTGCAGGACTATCACCAGCTCAAGGAGCAAATGTCGGAGCGTTCACTGCATTAGGTATGGGCGCAAGTTCATTAGTAGCGTTTCGTAAGACGGGTTATCTGCCTAAAGGTGTTCGCTTAACCGTATTACTTGCAGTAGTGACGATAGCCGCTTCTATCGTTGGGGCGTTAGTTTTGCCGAAAATTGACGTATCGTCATTTAAGACAGCGCTAGCCCTGCTTACATTCGCTTCGTTGCCGCTACTTTTCGTAAAGCGTTCACACACGCACCGTTTCGCACAACACCGCAACATCGGGATTGGACTGATGATTTTGCTGCTTATCGTAAGTTCAGTAATAATGAGCAGCGCATTCTCGTTACTTATAGCAATCGTACTTATTGGCTTCTTCGACTTATCAACGCTCCAAACGACAGCACTACGCAGGCTTGTTACACTAAGCCAATCTGCCGTACTGTTTGCTGTACTCACAGTTCAAGGCTTCTTCATATGGCAACACTCACTGGCAGGAATTATCGGTGGAAGCATTGGAAGTTACATAGGTACAAAGTTCGCTATCTCAAATGGTGAAACATTTGCTAAATGGGCTTTGGCTATAGGTGCACTCATAGGAGCTGTTGCCCTACTCCTAACATGATGGACACCACACGGAAGTTCAAACTCATATAACAGATACGTGCTGGAAGCCAACAAAAAAGAGATTGGTGCCTAAACCAATCTCAATCTGTAATTTTCGCGTGGTACACCCTAGTTAAAGAAGTTCAAACCATCATTACAAGTAATATCGTAACTTGATATAAATAAATACCGTCCAAAGATTATATTGTTAATAAACCTACCATATGGTAGTATGGTATTATGATTCAGAAAAAAGATATTATTAAAGCTGCACAGGAACGTATAAAAAACGGGGAAACGGTTTCGCTTGATTCCGTCGCTCGTGATATAGGATTAACTAAAGCAGGACTAGTGCATCACTATCCTACAAAAAAATCGCTTATGATGGGTCTTGTGAATGATGTCGTAGAAAGATGGCAATTAATGCTTGACGCAACTCCTGCTAAACCTAACGCCGAAGACAGGATGATGACTTACCTTAGGTATGCAATGTCTGACGAAATAGACTCATCAGATTTCGCCTTTATGGCTGACTACAAATTAAAAGATGAGCTTTACGCTAAATGGGCTAAACAGATTGAAGCTTGGTTCAACTTTTACGATATTACGGACATTACTAGGCGGTCTGCATTGATGACTGTTCGACTTATCGCTGATGGGGCTTGGTTCGATAGAGGCTTGGGGATGTTGAACATAAGTGTCGAAGAGAGGCAGTCAATCTTAGACGTCTCAGAGAAAATACTAAAAGAAGGAGTAAAATAATGAAACAATGGATATTTCTAGTCGGAGCTATCATTTCGGAAGTAGTAGCTACACTTTCATTGAAGGCAGGGATGGATAATTCAATTTTCTATATAGTGGTATTGATAGGTTATGTATTAGCTTTTGTGTTTTTAACAAAAGCACTTAAATCAGGTATGGCTCTAGGGGTAGCTTATGGGATATGGGGTGCTTGTGGTGTAGCAATGACTGCGTTCCTATCACATTTGATTTTTAACGAACCTTTAACCTCGATTATGGTACTAGGGATTGTAGTAATTATTGCTGGCGTACTAATGATTGAATTAGGTTCACAGGCTGCAACTAGAAAAGAGAAAGGAAACGTATAATGGGTTGGTTATTTCTTATCGGTGCAATTATTGCCGAGGTATCAGGAGCACTTTCATTACGGATGGCAAGCTCAGGCAAGCGTCGATGGTGGGTAGCTGTTGCGGTTGGATATACTATTGCCTTTACAATGCTGATTTTTACACTTTCTAGCGGTATGGCCCTCGGTGTCGCTTACGGTATATGGGCAGCGTCAGGAGTTGCTCTTACTGCGATTTTTAGCAAACTACTATTCAAAGAACATCTGACGTTAGTTATGTCCATTGGTATTGCCGTTGTAATTGGAGGTGTGCTTATGATTGAACTAGGTAGTGGCGCTACGCATTAGGTTGGATAGAAAATAGACAATTTATAGTGTAGATATATACAATTTATATACTTAACGAAAGTGAGCCTTGCCGTCCGAGAATCCATTGAATTCACCCTTATGTATTTTGACAGTAACCATATCAGGGTTCCATTCAGAGACTGAAATGGATTCTCCTTCGTTCCCCAATACACTTCTTCCATAGTAAGTTCCGTTAGGAAAGATTGTGTTAGCGATAGGGTGGTATTGCTCGAACAATTGTCTCTCTAAATAGTCGTTGAGTATCCATAAGAATCTTTTAAGATTTTATTTTTTCTTATCTTTTTCCATCTGATTGCGAACGATAACAGCAATTAGAGAAGCGATGATAACAGTAATAGGCAGGGTACTCCAAAACTTATCCCATTTCTGGTCGCCGGTAGCTTCGTAGCCATCGTCTGCATATTCGACACAGCTACTGCCCCTATTATCTGTATCCGACTCCACACAAGAAGGTCCGCCTAAACTCATTCCCAAGTATGCACTGACTACAACGGCAGCAATAACGCCAATTATAATGAACGGTAGCAATCGTCCTTTTTCAACTTCCTTTTTAATCCACTCCCATCCGTACATTCCGATGAATGTTATGACACATACTGCAAGCCCAATACCCGCTCCCCATAAAAATCCTGATAGGGGGTCGGGATTGTCACCCATAAATCCAATAAGTCCACCTAGAACTCCAAACATAAGGATTGGAATCAACATTAAGAAATAAATACCTTTAGACATTTCTTTCTTTTGATTTTGTTGGGTCATATAGACGTCCTACCGTTAAGTACTTTAGCTTTTTCTGTATCAAACTCAGCTTGGGTCAATATACCTTGTTCTTTGAGGTTAGCGAGTTTACCGAGTTCATCAGCTATGCTTACTCGTGGTTGCGGCTGAGCAGAGACTACTTGGTGTGATGCACTAACTTGTTTAACAGACGAGATAACCTTAGCTAATTTAGCTCTCAAAGCCATAGGTGCTTTATTTTCCACGAATAAAATAACTTCTTGACCATCAATAAGTTCAAGCGTGATATACGATTCTTGGTCTTTGCTCTTCTTCTTGAGTGCAAAAGCAAATATACCAACTGCAATAAGTCGGGTTACGGTAACACGCCTATTAACTTCATCTTTACCTTCTACAAGAATGTCTTTGATTTGAGAATTAGGTATAGTGAACTTTGTACTCATAACAGCACTGAACTCTGTTTGGTTTTGGTAAAAAGTAATAATGCCATTCGCTTTACGACCATCACCGTATCCACCCATATACTCCACAGCTAGAGCGTCTAGTTTAGCCCCTCTAATATCCTTTAGTTCGGCTGACTTCTGCTGTTGCTCTTGATAGCTCTTCTGAATTGATTTACCAGCTTTATCACTTGCATCTTTAACCTTGTCGAAGAATGACATTTCTAAGCTCCTAATTTCATTTTGAATTAATCATTTACGTTTACTATACAACATCAATACCTATATATTTGTTAGCGGGCAAACACCATTAACTATTTATCAATACTTTTTATATAACAGTACAACCCCGTTAATTAAGTAATAATAAACAGCTAGTTTATGTAACTATCTGTTTATTATTTTACGCTTATGATATGAATGAAAACGAATTGATGAAAACATTTGGCAAGCGTGTTGCAGTAGTACGAAAAAGTAAAGGCGTAACGCAACAACAATTAGCCGAAAGTATTAGTATGAGCGTCGTAGCAATTGCATATATCGAAACTGGTAAGCGGTGGGCTAGACTCGGTACATTAAATAAGATTGCAAGCTCATTGAAAGTAGATATAGCAGACTTATTTAAAGATATTTAGCTGTTAATCTGACAGTCAAATAATAATTATCAGTGACGTTACATAGGCTATTTCCAATACATTGTCAGAAAACCTTTGTAGGGACTGTTCTTCCCATCAACACCAGGAACTTTCCTAACTCTTCGCTTCCATTCCACATTATTTAGAACATCTACAGGCGGTTGTTTATAAAGCTTCTTGAAGTCTTTTCTAGCAGCTTCGATAATTTTTTTCTCACCAAAGTCCTCCCAATCTATATGCGACATTAAGATTTGAAAAACGCCATCGTAAAAGAACCTGTCTTCAACTTTGAAACGCCAGTCTTTGTCAAAAATAAATAGTTGTTGATTTTTCCAATCTTCATCTTCAACTCTGTAACCTAAAAATCCTTGTGGGTGAGGCACGAAGGAGAATCGTACATTACAGTTCGTCAGTAAACCTCCCTTGAGCCTAGAAGCTACTACGCCATTATTAGCGTGTATAAAATCTCCTACGTTATACCTACTTAGAAATATCGAATCTGCTTCAATATCGGCATAGAAAAACTCGTACTCTTCCATTATTTATACCCTCGGCACTTCGTCAGCAATAGCTAGAGAGGGAGTAACGACCTTTTCTAATAGCCATAAACTGCTCTCATAATCACCTTCTATTATCGCTCTACTAACATTTGATTTAGCGATTGTTAGCAGCTTATTTCGTGCAAGTTCCATTTTTTCAGCAAAGATTCTATCTTCACGGAAGTAACGGTAAAATGTATCCCTACTAATTCCAGCGTAGTAACAAGCTTCTGAAATAGTAGACCCGTACTGCAATGAGTCCTCCAATTTACTTATAATCTGATAATTAACTTTTTGTGGTCTACCTATTGGTTTTTTATTAACCATAAAAACTCCTGTTTATATTTGTTTTATCTCTACTCTTATTATAGAGAGAATAGCTTTTTCAATTTCTTACATATAACGAAATCACCGTCAGAATATCCAAATCGCTTACAATATAAATAGCTATGAATAAATACTTTGCATTCAATACACCGCAGATAGAAGTAGACCCTGAGTTTAATAATATCTTTCTTGTAGTGTACGCAATTCTTTCCCTTATGGCTTTAGGTATGGCGGTTTGGTATTTTGCACCAATCCTTTATAAGAAAAGGAAGAATAACATAGCCGCAAAGTCTCTCTTGAAGAACTCTATTTGGTATGACCTGAAAGAAACCGAACTCCATTCAGGCGATAATAAAATAAGAATTGAACCAAAATCTCTTGAACACTATGTATGTAAAATAACATTCAACTCTCCTAATAAATATATTGACGACTATGCAGTGTTTGAAGCTAGAGATAATGCCGTATCTCTTGCAAAACTTAAAGAATCCCGAAGAGGCGTAGAACAAGCTGTTCGACGCTTAAATGATAAAGGTAGGAAGCTTGGATTAAAAACTGATTTATTCAAACGCAGTAAAGAACGAACTTCCGTTAATGACGAATATCGTCTGAGAATCACTCGAAACTAATATAACTGAACTTGAACATACCGCCCGTAATACGGCGGTTTTTTCGTTTTTTACATCTGTTACTAACATATCCTAACAAGTTATTGCTAAGTCCTAACAGCCCCCTCCCTATAGTGGAACTTAGTTTTTCAGCAAGCGACTAACGAATCACCGTACATATACGATTCAACAGCAGTCACATAAGAAAAGCTAACGACAGAAAACCAATAAACAAAGGGAGAAACATCTTAAAGATATAGAGAAGAAGTAAAACAGTCACAAATAATAATTAGTAATCGTTTACGAATAACTTTGTAAGCATTCTATTCTAATTGCCTTAACTTAGCTGGATTCAATCCACGACTGGGCTGGTTAAGTGCGTCAAAAATTAGAGTAACAGGTGGTAAAAATATGCAGTTAAAAGAAAAGCAAATAAAAGAGTTTCAAGTACTCTACAAGAAAAACTTCGGCAAGAAGATAAGTAAACAAAAAGCAATCGTAGATGGAATGGCTTTGATACGCCTAGTCTACTTAACACAACCGAATTATGGAGCTAGGAAATGACCTCTCCAAATCGCAACCGATACAAAGAGCTTTGGGAAAAAGGTACACAGACAGGCCAGCTAAGGCTCTCTACTGAACGATTGAGCGATTTGTTGCTAGAGGAGTTTCCGCCAGAAGTTTGGGCTATAGAAGGCTTAATACCAGCCGAGGGAGTAACAATCATCTCAGGCTCACCTGGAAGTTTCAAAACTTGGCTATATATGGAGATGGCAGTGAAAGTTGCTCAGGGTGAGAGTGTGTTTGGACATTTCCCTTCTAAACAGATGGGGGTAATGGTTATTGATGAAGAGAGTGGACGACAGAGACTACAAAAGCGGTTCAAACAAATGGGAGCTTCTGAAAATACAGAGATTCATTTTACTTCCAGAATTGGCTATAAGATGAACCATTTATATGTAGACGCAATCGCAAAAGAAGCTAAAGAAAAAGAAATTGGCTTAGTTATATTTGATTCCTTTACCCGCTTCAATAATGCTGATGAAAACGCTTCTGGTGATATGGCTACGCTTATGGACTGCTATAGGCAGTTGGCGGATACAGGACTTGCAGTATTGATTCTGCACCACAACCGAAAAGGTGTCGCAGGGCAAAGCAATCCAGCAATGGAAATGCGTGGTTCTTCCGACATTTTAGCTGCCGCAGATTGTCACATTGCAGTAAACCGTGTTGGTCAAAGCGAGTTCGTAAGACTTACACAAACCAAGAATAGAGATATTTGGGAGCCAGCCCCATTTGAACTGAGGTTTCACGAGAATGCTACAGAGTTTGAATATGTAGGCGAAGGAAAGTCGTCAGCAGACCGACACAATGAACAGCTGAAAGAAATTGTAGAAGCAGTAGGGTTATATCCTGGATTATCTAAAAGGCAGCTTGTAGCACAAATTAAGACAGATGGGTTCAAAGGTGGTGATAAAAAGATTAGCGACTGCCTAGATGAGCTAGCTCGTACAGAGATGGTAAGAGTACTACCTGGTGGGCGTAATTCTTATAAATACTATTTACCCTCTGACGAGCCGAGTGCCGCAAAAAATGATTAGTTATAGGTGTATACATTTTTGCTTCACTCACTTAATCCCACAGTGTAGACCACCACCTCTATAAACATAAACTAATTGTTTAACATAATACTAATAAAGTTATATAATATAGATAGGAAAACTATGAACTTAGAACAACTGAAATACGGACTTTACGCAAGAAAGTCTAACGAAAGCGAAGACAAACAAATTGCGTCACTAGATGACCAACTAGAAACAATGACCGAAATTGCAGAAGCAAGAGAATATCGTATCGTCAAAAAAGCGATATATAAGGAATCTAAATCTGCAAAGATACCAGACCAGCGGATAAAGTTTGATGAGCTTATCGAACAAATAGAAAAAGGTAATATAAACGCTATTCTTACCTATAAATCTAATCGCTTAGCTCGTAATCCAAAAGAGAGTGGAGTTATCCAGCAGCTAATGTTTGATGGCAAACTTAAAGCTATTATTACCAAGGATAAAAACTACCTTCCAGAAGATAACGCCCTTATATTTAGCATAGACGCAGCTCAAGATACTCAGTTTAGTCGTGATTTATCAATAATTGTAAAAGACCGAATGTCGCAAAGGGCTAAAAATGGCTATTATCCTGGCAGAGTTCCAATAGGCTACAAGAATGCGAAAGAAAGCGAGTTCAGTGATGTCAATGTAATCGTCATTGATGACGCTAGATATGCACTAGTGCGAAGAATGTGGGACTACGCCCTTACGGGTCAATACTCTGTTAGTCAAATAGCAAGAATTGCTGATAAAGAGTGGGGGCTTAAAACTCCTAAACGTAAAAAATCTGGAAATAAACCACTGTCAGTATCTGGACTGTATTTAATGTTTAAGAATCCTTTCTATATGGGTGCTATTCGCTTCTCTGGAATCTACCACACAGAAGGTAAACATTCGCCTATGATTACACCAGAGGAGTTTCGACAAGTGCAAGGAATGATAGGTCGGGCAAACCAGCCTCGACCAGAAGAAAAGATAGCCCTAGATGACCCATTCCCATATCGTGGTCTAGTTAAGTGTGGAGAATGTGGTTGCCTAATTACTTATTCCAAAATCGTCAAGAAACAGAAGAATGGTAACGTACATACATACGAGTACTGTTACTGTACTCGAAAAAAGAGAGAGTATGATTGTTCGCAAACAATGACGGTTAGTAGAATAACCCCACAGGAATTAACGAAGGCTATCCGAGATGAAATTAGTAAGTATACGATTATTGACGACTTCTTCAAATGGACGTGCGAGTATCTAGATAATTTCCACGAAGACGAAGCAGAGAAGCAAGAAAAAGTAATAGAAACTCAGATGAAAGCAATTAAAAATACAGAAGCTGAGTTGAACAATCTTCAAAGAGCTTTATATAAAGGCATGATTGAAGAAACATTCTACAAATCTGAGAAGCATGAGCTAGAAGACAGACTTATTACACTGAGGGGTCAATTTGACGACCAAGAGAACTCAAACAAGCGTCAACGCCAACTTCTTGAAAAGTACTTTAATTTCGCAAGATATGCAAAAGAAGACTTCGAAAGTGATAATGACTTAAAAAAGAAAGAAGTCTTGAGCATAATAGGTCAAAACTTATTGTTGAAAGATGGCGTACTACTGTTTGAACCTATTGAATACCTAACTCCACTAGTTGAAAAGTATCCGATTCTTAAAAAGCAGTTCTTGGAGGTCCAAACCTATCCAGAACAGATGAAAAAAGACGCAATAGCGTCTCTAATTCAAGTATGGTACACCCGGCAGGATTCGAACCTGCGACCACTTGGTTCGAAGCCAAGCATTCTAATCCGCTGAACTACGGGTGCGTACTGAAAATAGTATACCATATTTACTGCGGTGGGCGGCCAGATAGTTGTATAATCAAGTTATATGGACATCCACACAGACATCCCGTTGAAAAATTTTACTAGTATGCGCCTGGGCGGAAATGCCCGCTTTATGGTTGACGTTCATACCCCCAACGACGTCGCAGCTATCTGTAAGCGTGCAACAGAACAGAGCCTTCCTATCTTCGTTCTTGGTGGGGGGAGTAACACCCTGGTGCATGACGAGGGGTTCGCAGGAATCGTGGTTCATAACCGCATACCCGGATTTCACGTGATTAGCGAAACGCCAAGCGACGCGACGTTGAAAATTGGCGCAGGTGAATCATGGGATGAGGTTGTACGACGAAGCGTAGAAATGAACCTGACTGGCATCGAAGCGCTATCTGCAATTCCCGGCAGCGCAGGGGCCGCACCGGTGCAAAACATTGGAGCCTACGGGCAAGAGATTGCAGAGACGCTTGTAGAAGTCGAGGCCTACGACATTCAAGAAAACCGAATTGTCGTCCTTACTAATGAAGCATGCCAGTTCTCCTACCGCTACAGCATATTCCGCGGTGAGCAAACGGGGCGCTACGTCATCCTTTCGATTACTCTTAAACTGTACCGGGCTGCGCCTCAGCCGCCATTCTATAAGGCCGTGCAGGAATATCTCGACCTGCAAAACATTACGCTCTACACGCCGCAGGTTATTCGCGATGCCGTAATTGCGATACGTTCTGAAAAACTACCAGACCCCAAAATCCAGCCAAACACAGGCTCGTTCTTTAAAAATGCCATCATAGAAGACTGGCAACTTAATGACCTCCGAAACGAATATCCAGATATCCCTACTTACGATATGCCCGATGGCCGATTTAAAGTACCGACCGGATGGCTGATCGAGCAAGCGGGCCTAAAGGGTCAAGTCCTACATGGCATGAAAGTGCATGACAAAAACGCACTTGTCCTCATCAATGAATCCGCAACGAGCTACGCTGACCTCGCCGCGGCACGCGATGAAATCATCGGTGCCGTCCGCGATAAATTCCGAATTCAAATCGAGCAAGAGCCACTTGAAATGTAACGCGCGGGGCTTGCGCTTCGTTGCTAAACCCCTTATGCTAGAACTATGCTGAAACGAGCGGGGTTCACGTTAGTTGAAATAGTTATCGTGATGGTTATCATGGCTGTTTTATTGACCCTTACTGTCGTTAGTCTTGCGGGAAGCCAAGTGAATGCTCGGGATGAAGAACGAAAAGCCGACATGGAGGTGCTCGCCAGGGCACTCGAAACGCGCTACAAAACTGGAAACATCTATGTATCTTCACCCGTCCTCGGGGCGGGGTCCTACCCAGCCACCACCGAAATGCTTCACATTATGGGCACAGCCAGCGGAGGTGTCCTCACGCCTGATGTTATTGCAGGTGGATATGTCGCTGACGGATTACCTGGCGCGTCTAACGAAACGCTCACCTCACCCACTGCGACAAGCATGGATATGAAACTCATCAACGGCGCATGTATTGCAAGCGGTGCCGGGGAAAACATGGCGACAATCACCGGTGCAGGTGCTGGCTGCATTGGAACAACTGGCAAATACAGCATTTACTATGAATCGCTCAACGCAAGTGGAAATATCTGCAATGGCACCGACACCTGTGTAAGGTTCAATCTGTATTGTCGAATGGAAAAAGACGATTCACTTCTCATAATTAGGAGTAAGCATCAATGATTTCGCTGCGCCATAATGCAGGCTTTACCGCAGTAGAGCTACTTGTATCCATTATGGTGGGTGTGTTGCTTCTTTCGGCGTCGTATCAACTATACAGCGTCGCGCTGTCAAGCTCGGGCGATGCGCAGCGCCGAACCCAAGCGTCAATGGCTGCCTACGATTTGTTGCGAAGTCGACAGCCGAGCATTGGCACGCCATGCGCGGCGTCCACGACAACCCCCGCTGTTCCTTCTAGCGCTAACCTACCCGGTGCGACCGCGACCGTCGTAGCAACCTGTCCGTACAACGAATATAGTGGCGCAACACTAATTCGTGCATCGAGCGTCACCCTCTTAACCGCAACCGTTTCCTATGATAGCCCTAATACAAAGCAGGTTTCCCGTGCAATTGCCATCCTACCATAACAAACCAACAAAACAACACGGTTTCACCCTCGTTGAAATGCTCGTGATTGTACCTGTAGCGCTCCTTGCAATCGCCGCGCTCATTTCACTGATGGTTGCTCTGGTTGGAGATGTCATGATGGCGCGCAGCCGCGCCGCTTCCGTGTATGAACTGCAGGAAACCCTCGACCGGATAGAGCAGGACAGCCGCATCAGTTCAGCATTTTTACCAACCTATTCTCAGCTTACGTCTCCTCAAGGACGCGACGGCGGCACTGCGTCCTTTAGCGCATCTGGCCCTAACTATGACCTTATCTTGAACATGCCCGCAACCACGGCAAATCCGTATAGCGGTAGCCGCGACCTTGTGTATTATGCCGATCAGCCCAACCCATGCTCTGGCACCTATCAGGGTAACCGTCCGCTAACCGTTCGTGTCGTTTACTTTACGACCGATAACGGCGACGGCACCAAAACACTCTGGCGACGTACAATCGTGCCCACATGGACAACAACAGGTGGATCGGCAAGCTCTGTTTGCGCAGCCCCATGGCAACGCGATAGTTGCCCGCTCGGCTCAGCAATTTCCGCCACCTGCCAGACATTCGATGAAAAATTACTAACGAGCGTCACTGCTTTCACGCCCACCTATTACGATGCAAACGGCGCTTCGACAACAGATGTCCGAAATGCGGTTTCGATGTCACTCCTTTTAAGTCAGAATCAGCAGGTTGCTGGTGAATCGATCAGCAGTAGCAGTACGGCGCGCATCAGCCACGTCAATGGCACGACCGAGCAAGTCCCATCAACGGCTCCCACTGTCACGATTGACAATCCTGATATTAATACAATGAATAATCCCGTATTAACGTCCCTTACCTGGAATAGTGTGCCGAACGCCGCCTATTATTCACTACGCTACCGAATTGACGGCGGTGCATGGGTATATCCCGCCGACCAAACAAATACTACGTTTCAAATAACCACAGCGCGGCCACTCGATATCATTAATTTTGAAGTTACTCCAAAAAACGACATGGGTGCAGGCAGCATTGGTACCCTCACCTATACGAAGCCCCTTTGGACTGTTGCCAACCTAATTAATGGCTGGGCGTGCTACAGCCCTAGTGGTTGGCCATGCCCGTCCTATACGCTCAGCTCAGCTGGCGTGGTTCTGCTTCAGGGAATGGCAAAGGATGGCGCCACGAACACGTCGATGTTCACCCTTCCATCGTCACTTGCGCCAAACAAACAAATCATATTTGCTGGCTTAGCACATGGCGCCTCCTCCCGCCTCGATGTTCGCACTTCTGGTGACGTGGCATGGCAAAGCAGTGGATCTAGTAGCGCCTGGGTGTCGCTCGATAGCGTTCGTTTCCTAGCGCAAGGCGCCGCATCGCCATCGTGGCAAACAACGACAGTTGTCCCCGCCTGGACTTCTTATGGCGGCCTATGGGGCAACCCTCAGCACGTCAAAGATTCCATCGGCCGCACTCACGTATATGGCCTCATTTCTGGTGGGAATCCCGCAACTATCAACGCTATGCTTACGTTACCAACTGGCTACCAACCCTCCACTTCAGGAATCTGGCCTAATGTCACCAATCCTAACGCGGGCGCTAACTATCAAATCGACAATACTGGTAACATTATTTCGCGCAATCAGGGATCAAGTGGTTGGATGTCAATCGCATCGATGTTCTACCCCGCTAGCACGTCGGTGACCTTCACCGCAATGCCACTCGCGAATGGCTGGGTGAACTACGGGGATAAATATACTACCGCCGGCTACACTAAAGCTGCCGACGGCATCGTGATGCTTCGCGGTCTCATACGCGCTGGCTCTACTACCAATAGCGTCCCAATCGCCACACTCCCCGCCGGATACTGTCCGGGGTGGCGAAACCTTACAATCACCCAAGGCGCAGGTGCCGCCGGGACAAATGCGTCACAAACAGCAGGGCGTGTTGATGTGGTCTGGAATGGTAGCAATGGTTGTAACTTAGAGTATGTAAACACTTCACCGACCGCAAGCAACCTATGGTTTTCACTTGACGGAATTAGTTATATGCAAGAACGCTAAACCTATTGCATATCCATAAGCGCTTTGCTATCATACTGGTATATACAATAAATTAATTAGGGGGCAATCCTAAAATGACCAAACAAACTAAAAACCGCGGATTTACGATCGTTGAGCTCCTCATCGTTATCGTTGTTATCGCCATCTTGGCTGCGATCACAATCGTTGCGTATAATGGTATACAGACTCGTGCAAATGTTTCTGCTACCCAAGGAAATGTCACCATTCTACAGAAAAAGATGGAAGCATATAATGCAGCTAATACTACAGGCGCCTCTTATCCATCCGGTACAGCTGCCGCCGTCACAACTGCACTCAACGGCGTCACTGAATCAAACCTGGGAGGATCCATCGTTCTCGCTGCTCGCGCTGGTGTTACAGCTGCAACCGGAAAGAACACATTCACAATGGATGTCTGTACCGCCCCTGCGGCTGCCACGGGTTACCGTATTTACTACTGGGACTACAGCACAAATAGCCTACCGGCAGCTGGATCACCTCAAATTACCGGTGGAACCAACGGTACCGCTTGTACTACCTGGACAGCACTTACGTAAAAGTCTGCGCCTATGGAAGCCCCGCACACGCGGGGCTTTTTTATTGCTACATAGAGTTCCGTTTTTTGCTTATGCTATAATTCAATGAGTAACATGAATAAAATAAAAGCTTTGACACACGCAAAAAGGGCTTTCACGGTCATTGAACTTTTAGTTGTAATGGTTATTATCGCCATCTTGTTTGTTGCAACAAATGTAGCATATCGTTCGGTCCAGGCCCGATCGCGTAGCTCAACCGCCAGCTCCACAGCAGCAATGGTCACCAAAAAAGCAGAAGCATGGTACTCTGCGCTTGGTACATATCCCAGCTACATTCAACTTTCAACCGGCAAAATAAATGTGGCCGATTCGACCCTCACTGGCCCTGCAGAATCACGAATTACCGATGCTGCAAGTATACTGCTAAACGCAGCAACCGCCGAACCGACGAATGAAAAACAAGTCGCCTACAAACCCTGCACTGCTGGCGGCGCTCAGGTAGAGTGGTATGACGCGATGACAAATACTGTCAAGTTTACTGGCGTAGGCGGGGGAAGCTCCACAGCTGCGTGTGCCTAGCCGCGACGGGCACGGCGATATACCAAACCAGTAGCCATAAGTGTTACTACTACTAGAACACACAGGGTAAGCGCCAGCCAGTTAAGCGGCGAGGCGTTCGCACCAACATGCTGCGCATCTTCAGCCGATAGATTGAGTTTCTTTGGCTGTAACCCTGCCGCCCCTGCCTGCTGGCCACTTACAAATTGAACTTTGCTTTCGCCCTCTCCACCTTCACCGCCGATAATGCTCTTTGTGTTTATAGCTGTGTCCACCGTAGAATTTGCCGGCTGCGCACTCGGAGTCTCTTTGTCATCGATATTCAAATCGCAATTATCTGAAATCCCGTCTGTATCTATATCAGCACCGCTTGGCTCGCCGAATGCACATGAGTCTTTTTCATCGGCGACGCCATCACCGTCTATATCGCCATCCGGCCCCATGACATACGTATGGCTAATGATCTCGACATCGCGGCCAGCAGATGTTTTTCCTACAATATGTAGCGTATGCGCCCCAACGCCTACGCTTGATGGTGTTTTTACTTCAATGCTATAAGAGTTATCTGATGCATCGTACGCCATCTTACCCAAGTTAATCGGCGTGGAATATATATACAACGTAGGAGGTGATTGCAACTGAATCTGCTGAAGGTCGAGCCACTCTTTACCTATGCGCACAATGAACTTTTTAGATTCACGTATAACCAATCCTCTGCCTTCAATGATTGCATCATCAATAACATACCCTATCGAAACCTCGCCATCACCATTGAGGTAAATTGTACCTGCAGTAGTCGTTACTGTACCGGGAATATAAGCGTCTGAGTTTGGGGCGCCCCTTTGTTCGCTTGGCTTTCCGTCGTTACCAAGCTGCGGACAATAGACAATCTGATTACAGCTGGCACTGGCTAGTAGCTCATCACCTAATCCCTCATGAATGCGATTGTATATCAATGCATGACCGTAACTATTTGGATGAACCAACTGTTGAACTGTTGCCATAAGCGCACCATACGGATTCGACCCAATGTCGTACTGAGTCACCGCACCGCTTACACCAAAGTACGCCCCTATAAATATGGGGTTGCTATTCACAAGGGAGCCCCGCACGCTTCCGTACCTTCGAATATTGTCGTCGGTGAGCTGCTTCCACTTGGCGTATTCCGTCATGATACCCTGCGCTACGAGACCATTGATACTCGTCATCGAAGTCGGCTTGCCACACAGCTCACTTCCATCAAACACATCTGCAATATCAATATACTTCACACCTGCATCAAGTGCGGCATTTTTTATCGTCGCATTCGCATAATCAACCAGTTGGTTCAATGACACTTGCTCGGTACGCGTAATAACATTACCCATGTCGGCGCATATGTAGTTTTCGTCGAAGAACCTTGGGTAGCCGATCACAAAAACATTGCCACTTTCAGTACTCGACCTTAGATTCTCATAAAGATGTTTTAAGCGGGGATAAAAATCGTGGATCTGCTGTGCCCGCGCCTGCCTTCCCTCTGGTTGCGCATCCCAGCAAGTCGTATCGGCCTTTAGGGGGCTATTCAGTATGTTTATACAACTAGCGATTATGTTGCCAAACCCAAGATCATTTCCGCCCATTGTGATAGTAATCGCCTCTGGCTGCGTCTTTTCAACGTGATTTATCTGCTGTATGCGCCCAGGTAACGTTTGCGTAAGCGCCTCGGACTGGAGCTGTTCGTAACCAGCAATACCGGTTAGCCGTGGTCCGTCCCCACCCAGCTTGCCGAGCTGCGTTCCTTGCCCTAAGTAGGTATCGGCATGGATTCTTTGGGGATTGTTCAGATCATAGGTCAAAGCATCCTCAGCAACAGCGCCAGAGCAAGCAACTGATTTCATTGCGCCATCGCCTAGGTTCATTTGCCTTGCGATCAGAAAGGGATATGAACGGTCGCTTATATGGCACATCTCGCGTGGAATATTACGATTATAGTCGCCGGCAACATCTGTTCCAGGAATATAATGGCTAATTCCGTCAGACGTCACATCACCTTCGCCACTCGAATATGAGTCACCGAGAGCAAGGTAGCTCACTCCTTCCGGTGGAACAACATTATATGCACGGATACTGATGCGTTTATACGAATAGGTTGTGTCGTTCACTCCTCGTCTTTGAATAAAACTCACTTTATCGATATCGTGAGAAATTTTTATATTATACGTTACCGTATCATCATACGCCGGTCCATACTCCTCGCCGTATGAAAGAGGAGATACTAGCGCATTCTTACAGTAATCCTTCACTACACCATCCCACAGACCCGGCTCTCCCAGGCTGGCTCCGCAATTCTCGACACTGTCCCACATCTTCATCAGTTTCGGCCCACCTGCAACCACTAGGGATCCATTGTCAGAAACAGCCAAACGAGCAAGTGGCGCAGGACTAGCGTAAACCGTACCATAGTTAAGCGATCCAACTACTTTAGCATTATCTGTATCCAAGTCGACAACCACAACTCGATCATGCAAACCATAAGTTATACCGTAGCTATAAACGAGATACCTACCGTTATTAGAAAGCGCCCATGCAGAAGGGACGATATCATCGCCAGAAGATGGAAATTCTCCCTCTGCATAATCATAAGCCATCTCACCATTCTCAAGCTGGCTAAGGTGCGTGGTAAAGTTATCTTGTATCATCATCTTTAGCCTATACACATTAGGTAGCTTACGGAATACCACCACAGAGTCCGTGTTGGGTACGATATAGAATTTCGACCAGCTATCTTTTTGAATTAAACTAAAATGGTCGGAGGTACCGAATGCTACAAACATATGAAAGCCGTTTTGGTCAACAGCCATCCGAAAACTATTGGCCTTCATTACACACAGCTCTCTGTCTATATGCCCGCCAAAAAACGTAGGAATCTGAAACGTACGCATTTCTACGCAAGGCACCTGTTGCTCAAGAGCCCTAGGTGAATACGCAATATTCCTAGATAACAATACAGGCGCTGAAGTTATCCAATCAGGGCGGCTAGTAGCGCCATCTAGTGCATAGACAGAATCACCCAACGTAAAAATAAGTATCACACTAATGACAAATTTAAGACATGCAGTACCGAGAGGCTTCATTCAAACTCCTTATAACTCAATGGTTACTTGCAGTTTAACCCTAGTCCCTGCGAATCCAAAGCAGCAGCGTTAAAAATCGCGCAGAAATGTACTGACTTCGTTTTTTAAGGTGGCAAGCCCTGCCTCGTCGTCCCGGCTATCGATTGCCCGCTTCATCCACTCAGCAATTTGCGCCATGTGCTCCTGGCGCAACCCACGTGTCGTTAGGGCTGGCGTACCCAGCCGTATGCCGCTCGGGCGAAACATCGGCAGCGTGTCGTCTGGCACTGCATTCGCGTTCAACGTTAATCCAATTTTATCCATTGCTTCTTCGGCGGTCTTACCATCAATACCAAAGCTCTTGTATACATCGGCAAGTATCAGGTGGTTGCTGGTTCCGCCTGTTATCAGGTGGAATCCACGCGCCATCAGCTCATCTGCGAGCACTTTTGCATTCGCGACCACAGCAGCAGCATAGTCGGCGAACTCTGGTTTTAATGCCTCGCCAAATGCAACCGCTTTCGCTGCAATTGTATTCATATGCGGACCGCCCTGCATACCAGGGAATACCGCCCTATCTATGAGTGTTGGGACATTCGCAAGCGTCTTCTCGGGTGCTTTGAGCGGATTTCCAACTGTTCCCATGCTCAGAATTAGCCCGCCCCGCGGGCCACGTAGGGTTTTATGAGTGGTAGTCGTCATAACATGAAAGCCATGCCGTAGTGGGTTCTCGGCTACCCCACCCGCGATCAGCCCGGCAACATGTGCCATATCCGCCATAAGCAGCGCGCCTACTTCGTTACCAATCGCAGCGAACTTTGCAAAATCGAGCTCACGCGGGTAGGCACTGTACCCGGCAAGGATAATTTTTGGTTTATGCTCAAGCGCCAATCGACGTAACTCGTCGTAATCAATTTCGCCAGTGCTGATATCTTTCATCTTGTAACGAATAAAGTTATACAGGTTTGCGCTTCGCGTAACTGGCGAACCGTGCGTTAAATGCCCACCATGCGTTAAATCCATCGCCAAAATAGTATCACCTGGCTCACACCACGCGCTATATACCGCCTCATTGGCGGGCGCGCCGCTGTGAGGCTGCACGTTTGCATGATCAGCGCCAAATAGTTGCTTTGCGCGGTCGATCGCCAATTGCTCTACCTGGTCGGTGTATTGTTGGCCACCGTAGTACCTGCGCCCAGGGTAACCCTCGGAATATTTGTTCGTAAATACGCTGCCGAGCGCCATAAGTACATCATTACTGACGTAATTCTCGCTTGGTATCAGTTCAAGTCCTTCATGTTGGCGTGCTTCTTCGCCAGCAATAAGTTGTGCAACAATCGTATCATTCATAATATAAATCCTCATTAATTTGGTTGATAGTGACTGTTGCTCGGTGTTAAATCATACTCTATAGTATATCACACACAGACTATTGACAATATATCATAAGTGATATACACTAGTGTTATGGGTACTGCAAAATATTTACACAATATAGGTACATTGATACAAGAAACACGCCAAGCGCGTGGTATGACACAGGTAGAGTTAGCGACAGCACTCGGTACAAGCCAAAGCGCAGTTAACCGCATCGAAAAGGGTGGACAAAATATCAGTCTTGAGATGATAGCGAGGATTGGCGAGGTGCTTAGCAGCGAAATCGTTCGAATCAATAAATCGGGCAAAACCAACTTCCTGATCAACGGCGGTCACAAGCTTTCCGGTGAAATAGAGGTGAAGACTAGCAAAAACGCAGCCGTAGGCTTGCTTTGTGCTGCATTGTTAAATCAGGGCAAAACGACCCTCCGTCGCGTTGCCCGCATCGAAGAAGTAAACCGTATTATCGAGGTGTTAGAAAGCATTGGCGTAAAGTGCCGCTGGCTCGAGGATAATGACTTAGAGATTACGCCTCCAAAGCGCCTACGACTCGAAGAAATGGATATCGAAGCAGCCAAAAAAACACGAACGGTCATCATGTTCCTTGGCCCGCTGCTTCACCAGTACAACAAATTTGCGCTGCCATTTGCTGGTGGGTGTAGCCTGGGCAGCCGCACGGTTGAACCCCATATGAATGGCCTGTCGGCATTTGGCCTTCATGTCGTAGCAACGACCAACGAATACCTTGCGACAAGCATCAAAAAAGATGTTGATAAAGCAATCGTGCTCACAGAGCGTGGCGACACTGTCACCGAAAATATCGTCATGGCCGCTGCCTTGTACGATGGCGAGGTAACAATTCGCAATGCCAGCCCCAACTACATGGTGCAGGATGTTTGCTTCTTCCTACAAAAACTTGGTGTCAAAATTGAAGGCATCGGTACAACGACGCTGCGGATTCATGGTGTCAAATCTATTAACAAGAACGTCGAATACTACCCAAGCGAAGACCCCATCGAAGCAATGAGTCTTGTTGCTGCAGGCGTGGTAACAGGCAGTGAGATTACGGTTAAGCGCGTGCCAATAGAGTTCATGGAGCTGGAAATGGCAATCCTCAGCGGCATGGGCCTCGAATACGATATGACCGATGAATACCTGGCGCGAAATGGCAAAACACGGCTCGTGGACATTGCCCTCAAGAAGTCTACCCTAACCGCCCCTAAAGACAAACTTCACAGCATGCCGTTCCCTGGCGTCAACATGGATAACCTTCCATTCCTTGGGCTCATAGCTACTGTAGCCGAAGGGCGAACACTCGTGCACGACTGGAGCTACGAAAACCGCGCCATATACTTTACCGAGCTTTCCAAACTGAATGCCACTATTGAAATGGTCGATCCACACCGTGTGTATATCACCGGCCCAACCAAGTGGAAACCAGCCGATGTCGTCGCCCCACCCGCGCTACGCCCTTCGGTCGTTATTCTGCTCGCTATGCTAGCGGCACCTGGAAAGTCCATCCTCCGCGATGTCTACAGTATTAATCGCGGCTATGAAGACTTTGCCAATCGCCTAAATTCATTGGGTGCAGAAATCGAAACAACCTGGGAATAATAACGCATAAAATTCACCACATTAGTGGACAATCTTCGAACTTTTCTGTAGTTTTCCTATTTTGAATTCAGCCATTTCGAAGACCTTGTTCATCTAACCAGCCGCGAAAATGAAAACGATACATTATAGCTTCGGCTACATAATACGGTATATGAAGAGTCGCTTGAAGCATTTCCGTTGAAAGCTCGCCTTTTTTCTGTAAGATATCGTACGCCTTTTCGGATAGAATCAGAGATTCCTCCCAGGCATCTTCAGCATATTTGCACCCTATAGACTCTAAGGCGCTAACAACGGCTTTTCTATCCTTCTCTTTGCGCTCTTTTAGCATTTCGTTGAGATTTTCATTTCCATGGGCGAATGCAGCTGTTGCATCAAAGAAAAATATATATATTTCTTCCGTCGTCAAGTCTTTAACAGATAGCAAATCATACGTTCTTTTATCCACTTCTTCTGTCTCTACTCCAACAACTTTATAGCTATAGCCTTCCAATAAAGTACGAAGGTATTCGTACTCTTCTTTTACGCTCGAGACGGAGATAGCATTTTCAATCGAATCATGACCAAGAAACTGATTAGCATCGGCATCACTGTTCGTGTTCTGCTCGTAGCGGTCTTTTATCATTTCTACAGTATTATCTTTAGCGCACAATACGGAAATGAAGCCATCTGAGCCGCTCACTGGCATCTCAAGAATTCTTCCAAGATTATAGATTTGAAATAGGTAATCGCCCTGGTCTAAATCAACGCCTGCGACGCTCATCCAATAGTCCGTCGCTTGTTTCGCAATAACCAATGCTCTATCTGAAATATACATACTTATTAAATTCTATTAAATTAATGGTATAGTTTTTGACACTCTTCGTTCATGCTCTATCTTCTTGCGTTTGCTAGCGTACCTGGCAATAAGAACACTGCTACAATAGCGCCTATTACACTTTCGATGACGCTTCTATCAATGAATAAGACTATCGCGCCAATTGCAGTGATGATCAGTCCAATTATAAACATTTTTGGAGCTGCGGACCCTTTTCTTCCACTTCGACTCGGTAATCCAAGGGATGTGACGATACTCCCGAGAATCAGAAATATGTAACCTAGCATACTATCTCTCCTTCATCATGATCTTTAGGCTATGCCTCTATTGTAGCAGCTGTGAATTTTCTTGCGATAATATATCGCTTACGCTATAATTTCAATCAAGCCTTAATTAGTAAGATTAATTATTGTGGTGGATAATATTAACTAATAGTTTGATAAATTTAGGCATAAGAAAAAGAGTTGGGCTGGAATAGATTTTCAATATCGCGGCCTTATCTCCTGTGCCGAGTGTGGTAAACCAGTAACGTTCGAGTGTCACAAAGGTCGGTATGTTTACGCCAAGTGCGCAAGCGGTCGCCAAAATCACGATAAAGTCTACTTTGTACGCGAAGAAAAGCTCACAGAACGGTTTGTAGATATGCTCTCAGCCATTGCTATTCCTGATGATGTATATGAGAAAATAAGCAAGCAATTCGAAGACGAGTATAAAGACAAGAGGAAAACTATCGCCAGTCAAATTCAAGCAATAGACGGTGAATTGGCTAAGTATAAAACACGCAAAGAAAAAATATATATCGACCATTTAGACGGAATCATCGACGATAATTTCTATAAAAAGAAATATGATGAATTTACGAAATCCGAAATCATTTTGCGTGAGCGTAGAGAAAATATCGAACTCGTAACAGAAAACCGACTGAGTAACGTTCTTTATCTGTTAAAGCTTGCGAATAAAGCCCCTGAGCTGTTCAAAAGAGCGAATCAACTGCAAAAACGAAAAATGCTAAATTTAATATTATCGAACTTATTTTTAGACGGTAAAGAACTGGGGTGGAAATACAAAAAGCCATTCGATTTGATGGCTTCTTGCAACAACACTGCAATATGGTGCGGGTGGGGGGAATCGAACCCCCGTCCCAAGTTTGGAAAACTTGTATACTAACCGTTGTACTACACCCGCAGACTACGGGCTATTGTAGCATTTTTGTGCGGTATAATAAAGCCATGGGATTATTAAGTTCACGGTTTAACCGTCCGGAATCGGGCGCCATGCATAGTAACGCGATGGCCTCCGTCAGCCCCGGGTCTTTCGGCAACACAACTACCGAAACATTTGGCCAGCGAAAATCAATCGACTCAAGCCGCATGCACGTTAAGAATTTTCGACACGCAGGCGTCATTCACGCATACAGGCAACATGCCGCAATAGCACGAGCCACACCTGAAACCACCCCCCGTCATACAGACATCGTCTCGTCTGGCCGCCAAGCATTCAACTCGCACTCGTCCCCTGCCCTGGCCCCACGAACCACGCACTTACCTACGCCCATACGGCGCGAGCCACCATCACGCGGCTATAACCCATTTGCATAATTACTACTGACAATCGGCGCGTTATCTGTTACAATTGTACTTGCATTCATGGCGGATGTAGCTCAGTTGGTTAGAGCGCTGGTTTGTGGAGCCGGAGGTCGTGGGTTCAAGACCCATCATTCGCCCCAAGGAAAACACCTATCTCATACAGATAGGTGTTTTCTTGTTATAATAGCTCTACGCCCCGGTAGCTCAGCTGGATAGAGCAGAGGACTTCTAAGCCTAAGGCCGCAGGTTCAAGTCCTGCCCGGGGTACCATGCTGAATACGAAAAACCGCCCAGGAGAGCGGTTTTATTTTTTCTATACGTCGGAGACTACTACCGACAAGATACGTCGTAATCCAGGCCTTTAGAAACGTACTGCGTAAGCGCGACCGTACCGCCAGGAGTCAATGGCGCGTCCTTACAGTTTGCTTCGGCACCACGCTTTGTGAGTGCGCCAGCCAACCAAGAATCAAGATTATATAAGCTGCTTGATTCACCGACAGTCCCAACAATCGTCCGCCACTGATAAGCAGTAGAGTACAGCCCAACAGTCGCTCCAATTGATTTGAAGTAATCTGTCATGCCTTCTAGGCTTGCGACATTTGCCAGCAAGTCCGTCGAAGACCAAGTGTTTCCGGTTTCGACATCAAGCCACCACTGGTAGCCCGATGGATTTGGGACATTACGGATTGTCGCATCTTCGTGTGCACGAGTCCAGCCGTAAATGTATGCGCATGCCGCCCCTTCGCTCCCATCACATACTCCGTACTTCGACACAACCTCTTGTCCGTTTACGACGTTATCCTGTGGCCAGACTTTTGCGGCGTGGCCAGGGTTGGCAGTATTCACATAGAGCGATACCGCAGGTTGACTAGTAATGCCGGTGCTCTTTTGAGCCCAGGCAAGTTGCTCTAGGAAACAAGGGTTATTGGTGTTTGCCAAGCCGCCGTTCACGCCAACTATGCCAAACGCTTGCCCTACTGGCAATCGCCCGCCACACTGTGGGTAGGACACATCGTTCCCCACCAGTATTACATCGTTTTTAGGCTGGCCACTCGGCGCCGTTGGTTTTGCGGCATGGACCGCCGGGGCTTGAGCAACAAGCAGTACCGAGCCCAACAAAAGTGATATGATAAATAATTTCTTCATATATCCATTATACTATAGCCCCTCAACCGCTTGCGCTCAGTAACAACAACTGAGCCACGACGGTACATTGCGTATATCATGCATAAAGTTTATGCTATAAAGAGATTATGAAGGCACACGTACAAACAAATAAATGCCGCCGCATCCAAGCTTTTACAATAGTCGAGCTACTCGTTGTTATCGTCGTCATAGCAATTCTCGCCGCCATCACAATCGTGGCATTCAACGGCATTCAGCAAAGGGCACGCGACCAACGCATGGTTTCGGCTGCGTCACAAGTCTATAAGGCAATATCACTCTACGTCACCGACAAAGGAGCCTACCCTACGGCCAGCATTTCGTGCGTGGGGATAGGCTACCCTGTTGACGCCGCTGGCCTTTGTTATAGCGGGCGCTCAAACCTGGAAGCGAACACTAATTTGTCGACATACATTAGTTCGATGCCCAGCCCTCCTATGGAACAGCTATCGTTTAGCGCTCGTGGAATGCTCATCAATACCACAGCAACCCCCAAAGTCCTCGAATATACGATTATTGGCGGCAGCACCTGCCCAAGTATAGGCGCGCCCCAGAGCACAACATCAGTAGATACCAACGGCGATCTGTGGTGTCGAGCAATCCTACCCTCACTTTAGGCACGTACAGAGTGAACCAACCTTAAACCCCTCACTCTAGGCTGCACATCATGGCGACACTCAAATACTACCTCGGGGTCGTCATATTACACCAATTATGATACATTGAGGTTATGGCTAAAAAGAAATCATCATCAAAGCACATTAGCACGAATAATACCCATATCATGCTAAAAAAAGGCATTGTTATCTACGCACTGCTTGTATTTATTATGTTTGTCTTGGTATCGGTGACGTGGTTCACTGTCCATCAGTTTATTGCGTCACGGGCCATCAACGACCGACATGCGCAAATAGTAAACATCTACGATAGTTTGAAGCTCGACGGCTCATACCGAGTAGCTAAATTTGACGTATTCGGCGATAAGCGCGTGTATAGCTGGGACCACAGCCGAACCTATGCGTCGAGTGTCGAGTATGGACATAATGATACGCCACAAAATACCGCCGCAGACCTAAAGGCCAAGATCGAAGCGGCCGGCTTTACGCCTGCGGGCACGGCATACGAAGGTTCGACCAACCCACAGTATTACTACTTGAACAGCAAGGGTAACTATATACGGGTTACCGTGACAAGTGCATTTGTCCAAAATTCAATTACCTATGGAACATTCAGCAACGATGATCCAATGATTAATCACAAAGACGAGGCACCGACGTACGTGACAATCAAAGTAAATCTTGACGATAACAACGAGTAGCGCTGGCGGCCACGAAACAAAATACAGACCGTCGCTGGTCTGTATTTTTTGTGGTTACGCTCGCTTCTTTTTAGCAGCTTTTAGCTTCTGCTTCAGCTTGCGCTTGATGTCGGCGCCATGCCAATTTTTGTGCTTTGCCATTTCTGTCCATTCGTTAAGTATTCAGTCGTTTATTTTAACACATTTTTACGAGACTGGGAACATACCCTGGACAATCGCTCTATACACTTGGCTTGCGCGCTCGTAATTATCTGCGGAACGACGAGCATAGTGCTCCATCATGATACCCGAATTAACTTCGAGCACCCTCTGTTCACCAGACTCAAGCGTGACGATATCGACAGCAGCAAGGCGCAAACCACAGGCGCGCGCACCCTGAACTGCGAGTTCCCGCTCTCGTTGTGTCGCCGGCTCATCAACCGGAATCGCGCCACGCCCGAGATTATAAAACACCATATCGCCCGTTCGGGACGGAGCCTGTTTTACATAGCTACACAAAATATTACCATCTAGAACGATGCAACGCTTTTCCAGAATAATTGTCAGGTATGGCGAAACCGCCCACTCACCCTGCTGGTCACGAATTACTTCTATCGCGTCGCTCAGTGAAGGGTGCTTCAGAATCCCATAGCCACTAGTACCGTAAAGAGGTTTCATGACATACTCGGCCTCATTCGATAGTAGTGAAATGTCAGCAAAAGGCACCTTTTGCGAGCCGGTTGACTTTACAAGATAGTGTGCGACCGCCGGGACTCCTGCGGCGCTAAGTGCTAGATATGCCGCAACCTTGTCCTTTGCGATGAGACTTGCCGCTGCCGCGTTTATGTCAAAGTGATAACCGATTACCCACTGGCTGTCATCATTCTTTTTTAGCCGTAACATCCAGTCGGCCGAAAAGGACACGCACTCGACCCCAAGCATCTTACACTGTTCCGCGACCAGTTTAGGAAGTAGCCGCTGCTGAATATATTCCCCCTCCACGCCTAGCTACCTAGGTCGACACATTGGCTTGGCTGACCTGTCTGATACCCACGGGTAAACGCATTTACTCGCTGCTCACTGCTTCCATGCGTCCATGTTTCTGGATTCGTGGTACCCGTTTCTGTACGCTGCACATGGTCATCACCAACCGCTGCGGCCGCGCTTAACGCTTGATTAATTTCTCCATTTTCAAAAATACCATTCCGAGCCTGAGTATACGCCCATACGCCAGCGTAACAATCAGCCTGTAGCTCCAACGCAACCATACCCTCTTGAGTCTGTGCGTTTGGCGAATTAAAGACGCCGAGCTGGCTCTGAACGTTATGCCCCACCTCGTGGGCGATTACGTATGCCTGAGCAACCTCGCCCGTATCACCGCCAAACCGATTCTTCAGCTCATCGAAAAATGTTTCATCCAGATAGATCGTGCCGTCTTCCGGGCAAAAATGCGGACCGACCTTCGTCGTAGCTACGCCACAACCAGATCGCGTGGCTTGACGGAACAGGACAAGGCGAGGCTGTTGATACGTAAGATTATTCCGTGCGAAAACATCATTCCATACCTCATTTGTACTGCCCAGCACTTTAGTCGTGAAAACTTCATAGCTATCTTCACCCCGAAACTCCGCAGGCTGTTCCGCCTGCTGCGCAGTCCCCGGGCTGAGCGTTTGGAAGGTACTTAAAATATCCTGGACCGTTGACTGCGGGACATTGAGACCCAGGAAATTCAGTCCGATCGTAATCAGCAGCGCTATCAGTCCCCCGCCACCCGCTAGAGCAACAGCGGGCCCGGTACCGCGCCTGTCTTCAACATCACCACTTGTTTTAATATCATCCCAATTCGCCATGACGTATCACTCCTCATTGTGTAGTGATATTATACTATTTTTGTCTGTGCGCCGCTATGTGCTCGCAGCGCATTGGCAATTACAATAACATCCACTAGCTCTTGAGTTAGCGCACCCACCACTGCAGGAATCAGGCCAAAAGCGGCAATAATCATCAACGCAATACTAATACCAATACCGAGCAGCACGCTCTGCCGCGCGACACGGATCGTTCGCTGTGCGATGTTTACCGCCAGAGCTACACGTGAAATTGAATCGAGCATAATCACGACGTCAGCCGATTCACTTGCTGCGGTCGAGCCGCGCGCGCCCATCGCCACACCAACATCACTTGCAGCGAGCACGGGAGCATCGTTCACTCCATCACCTACCATCATAACCGGGCGAATAGAGAAGTCGCGGACGATTTCTAGTTTGTCTTTTGGCAGACATTCGGCATGAATGTCAGTAATGCCTACCTGCCGCGCAATCTGAGCAGCCGTACTTGCATGATCACCTGTCAACATCACGAACCGCCGCACGCCAAGCCGCCGCAGGTCGGCTAATGTCTTCTTGCTATCAGTACGCACCACATCGGCATAACTTATGCAGCCTACATATTTTTTGCTTTGCGCGACATAAGTCGCCGTGTGATGATGCGCAGGAATACTGGCCGCAGGCACACCATTCTTTATCAGGAATTCTCGCTTACCGGCAATCGTTATGCGCCTCGCAATTGTCCCTTTCACGCCCCCACCCGCAATTTCAGTGACCTTAGTGGCCGGCAATAGGTCGACATTCCGTCTGTTTGCCTCGCGTTGCAAAGCTAACGCCGTGACGTGCCCGGAATGCTGCTCAAGGCTCGCTGCAAGCGTGAGGAGTGTTAGCTCATCTACACCTTTCGCCGGCAGCAGTTCATCAAACGCCAATTCCCCTTGCGTGAGCGTGCCAGTTTTGTCAAATGCCGCCGTCCGCACAATCGCCAATTTCTCAAGAACGCCCCCATTTTTAATAATAATTCCATGTTTTGCTGCACGGCTCATGCCACTAATCATTGCGACAGGTGCCGCAATCAAAAGTGGGCACGGCGTCGCCACTACTAGTACTTCGGCGAAGCGCCGTGGGTCGCCACTCACCCACCATGCTATCCCGCCGATCGCCAGCGCCACAGCGGTGAATGGCACTGCATACCTATCTGCCATCCGCACAAATGGCGCACGCGAGTCACCAGCTGCCTGAACGAGCTCGATAATTTGCGCGTACTGACTATCTCTAGCAATCCTGAGCGTACGCAGAACGAGGGGCGACTCCCCGTTCACCGCACCACTAAGCACCTCTTGCCCTATGTGTACGTCCACGGGTTCGCTTTCGCCCGTAATCGAGGACTCGTCAAGCGAAGAATCGCCCATAACAATTTCAGCATCTACCGGAATCACTTCGCCTGGCCGCACAACAATTAAGTCTCCGTTTTTTACCTCGTGAATCGGTATATCTCGTAAACTACCGTCAATCATTTGTTTGTGAGCATAACGGGGCGCCCGTGCTAGCAATGCGGATAGTTCCGCCTTTGCCCGGGCCTGCGCAAATGATTCAAGCGCTTCACCGCCTACCATCATAATGACAATAATAATCGTTGCCCAGTACTCACCGACAACGAGTGTACTCACAATCGCGATCACTGCAAGAATATCAACACCGTATTCACCCCGCCACATGTTACGAATCATCCCCGCTAGTAATATTGCCGCCACCAACACGCTAAATGCCACAATGAGCGCTTGTGCATACCCTGGTTTTCCCACAAGGGCCAAGATTCCCGCCGCAAGTAATACATCGACTGCAATCACAAGGCGATACTGACTCATTAGTAAGCGGTAAACGCTACGCATGGGGTGGTAGCTCCCCAGCTCCAGGTGCTGGAGTGCTCAAGCGCGCGGCTTCTGCGTTCGTATCAAAGATCTGTTTAACTTGGTCGAGAGTAATTGTAATGACGTCACCGGGATTGACATGACCGCTAAGCATCTGCCGTGCCACGGTATTTTCCACCGCTTTCTGAACGACTCGCCGCATTGGACGCGCACCGAGTCGTGGGTCGTACCCTTTATCAACAAGAAGTAGCTTAGCATCGTCTTCAACCACAACAGACACCTTTTGTACATCGAGCGTTTTATTGACACTCGCTAGTATAAGGTCCAGAACCTGCACCAATTCTTCCTTCTTGAACGGACGGAAAACAACAATTTCATCAAAACGGTTTAAGAATTCGGGCCTAAATTGGTTCGTGTTAATGAGCTCATTTACAAAATCAGTCTCAAACTGCTCCACTTCATAGCCGCGGTCGATGTATTCCCTTATCCTGTCGGCGCCTGCGTTGCTCGTCGCAATCACAATCGCGTCACGGAAGCTCACTTCACGGTTCTTCACGTCGCGCAAGATACCTTCATCAAGCAACTGCAATAGTGTTGCTAGTACCTCGGGTGCTGCCTTTTCGATTTCATCGAGCAGCACGACACTAAATGGCTGTTTCATAACTTGGGCTGTCAGGCTACTGGGATCATCGGCGCCATCGGCAATCAGTCGCGACACGTCACTTGCTTGCACATATTCATTCAGATCAAGTCGTATTAATCGTCCCTCGCCCCCAAAATATACATCAGCAAGTGCTTTTGACAGCTCGGTCTTACCCACGCCAGTTGGTCCAAGGAACAGGAACGTACCTATCGGCCGATTCTGATTACGAACCCCCGCGCGAGCTCGCCGCAGCGCATCGCTCACCACACCCACCGCCCGAGTCTGGTTGACCATTCGCTTGTGAATGAGGTCTTCCATGTTCAGCAATACTTCGCGATCAGCCGTATCACTTGCAACACTGACTTTTACGTCAAGCGTCTTTTCGATCGCTTGCTGCACTGAATTTATCGTCACTAGCCCCGATTCGTTATAGCTTGCAGCTGATTCTAGCAATTTGATTGCTCGCCCTGGCATCGCCAAGTCATGCACGTAGCGTTCACTCAGTCGATAGGCTTCCTTTACTGCCTGGTACATGTAGGTGACATGCCGATGTATCTCGGTGTATATCAGTTGTTCCTGCATTACCACCATTGTCTCGGCTTTATCGGTTGCAGGGACATTTATACGATTTAGCGAATTAATCAAGGCCGGGTTACGCTGGCCGATTTGGAGGAATCGCTGCTCATCCATCGAAAGGATAACACGCAGATTACCGGCGTCAAGTATCGGCTGTAGCACATTGGAGAGATCAACGGCACCGACACCCTCTTCAAAGAATAGCTGCGCGTTATCGAGGCAAATAATAATGTTTTTCGCACTATACGCTTCACCCAGCACCTGCATAATTAGTTGTTCTAACTCACCCCTGCCCGGTGCCGCCCCAATAAGCGCCGCTGAATCAAGAATGAACACTTGGCGAAATTTTAAAGAATCGGGGATTTTTGCAGTGGCATCGAGTAGCCGCTCGGCAAATGCATGAATAATTGTAGTCTTGCCCGAACCTGCGGCACCCACCAACGCAGCATTTTGCCGGCCGCCCGTGCCAAATGCATCAATCAGCTGATCGATTGCTTCTAGGTGTGAGGCGACGTCTACCGTCAGCAAACCGCTACCATTTCCAATCTGCTCACTGATATTCTGGCCAAAGCGAGTCAGCAGCGGAATATAGCCGAATGACCAGTCACGCGCCAGACCGCCCGTTCTTCGGGGTTTACTGTGCTTTGCGACCAACTCTCGCAAATGGTTTTGCCACTTGATTCCGCTATCTAGATCGTCGTCGTCCAAATGTATTTGCGCGATAAGCGATTGATAGTCCCCGAAGCTCCGGGTCAGCGCGACCGCGAGTACCGAACCCGTAATATGCTCTAGATTGTTCTTGCGCCGAATATCATCAGCGAGTTTCCAAAATTCAGGCATCGTGGCCGCATCATGGCTCGCAACAGATTGCAAGACGGATGACGAGAGCCCCAGTCGCGCACCCATAAACTGACCGCTGCTCGTCCGTCCAGTCGCAAGCGCAATGTCTGCGGGTGTCGGCTTAGCGGGAAGCTGCCCCAAGATATCCCCAGACAGTATTTCTGTAACCGCTTCGCCCTTACCTGTCGGGAGGTGCCGTAAATCGTAGTGATACCACATGACGAGCATAAAGGGAGCGGAGGCTAATCCAAGTAACACCCAACCAAGCGACATATTAAGGAATAATAGGCCAAATCCGGCAGCAATGAGCAGCGCCAGCAACCAACTGGTGACAGTGATCGGTATACCCTGAAGCCAAACACCTACGCGCGCTTTGCGTGCTCGCAGTGAATGATAGTCGTAGTCTAGATGTGCCATGGCACCCATCCCGTGCTGGCGAGCACCGCCCCTGCAAGTGGTAGCGCAGGCACAAACCCCCACGCGATAACCGCAAATAAATTTACAGCAACAGTCACAAGAAGCGTAATAACTCCCATGATGATGACTATCGTTCGCACGGTCGCACCAATTGTTCGCGATATAAGCTGGTCAAAAAAAGCTTGCAGCTGCACACCGATAGGGCCCCGTACCTTACCTGCCGATATTTGGCGAAAGGGAGAAAAAAGTGTACGCGCCAAAAGGTCAATAGAAAAGTAATCATAGACACTTGCAATATGCTCGCGAGCCACAGCAAACCGCTGACGCCACCCATCGCCATACCACCACGAGAACAGACCCACGATAAACATAACCCTATTGTATCTCAGTCGCCCTGATTCGACTAGGTTATACTGACCGATGCTATAATAAAACACATGCAACAACGATTTGTTACCATGCTCGGTAAGAGCGTTAAGCGAATTGCACAGCTCCGAGGTGGCGGTTCTGCTTTGCCGGGCCTTTTCGTTGAAAAAATCGATCCTAAGTTTATCGCACGAACACTTTCGAGCCTCCCCCTGGGGGTCGTCCTTATTAGCGGCACAAACGGCAAAACAACGACGACGAAAATGGTTGTCGAGCTTTTACAGGGACAGGGCCTCACCGTCTTCACTAACCGTACAGGCAGCAATTTCACGCGAGGTGTCGCTGCAGCCTTGCTGGGCGAAGTTGACTCAAGGGGAAATTTAAACGCAGATGTCGCCGTATTGGAGCTTGATGAGGCGCATGCCGTTCACTTTGTCAAAGCAGTCAAACCACGCTTTGCGCTTCTACTTAATGTCATGCGCGATCAGCTAGACAGGTTCGGTGAAATTGACAAAACCGCCGAACTTCTACATAAAATCGCCGAGCACACGACAGAGGGCATCGTCGTCAACCGCGATGATCCACGACTCGGCTCGGCGGCTTTTGCCCACGGCATCTCAACCCCTATTCGCACGTACGGTGTCAGCGCTCAGCTTGCCCATATGTTCCCTTCAGATGATTCGATGCGTAGTGAGCAATCACGTCGAACCACTCCCATAGCCCAAAATGCCGATGACGTCAGTCTTCAATCGGTAGACGAACAACGAGCAGTGATTTCCTATGCAGGCAGGGACCATGCCGTGCAGCTGAAGCTGAAGGGTATCTATAATGTACAGAATGCCGTCGGAGCCGTCGCCATTGTGCGCATGGTATTGGGCAATAAGCTTGATGAACAACAGATGCTCACATCACTTTCAAATGTAACACCTGCCTTTGGAAGGGGTGAGTCGATTATGATTAATGGCGACGCTTGCGAGCTCGTACTGGTAAAAAATCCTTCTGGGTTTCGCCTGAGTCTCAAGTCTTTTGACCCCACAGGACATGCGACCATGATCGCCATCAACGACGAGTATGCCGATGGACGCGATATGAGCTGGCTGTGGGACGTTGATTTTGATAGTCTGCAGGCCGAGGGTGTTGCGGTTGTCACCGGTGTGCGTGCGTATGATATGGCGCTACGACTTCAGTACGACGAGGTCGAACTAAAGTACGTCAACACTGACCTTGCGGCATCACTCGATCAGTTCCTATCGGCATCTGGTGGCCAACCGAAACGTATGTATTGTAGCTATACTGCAATGCTGGCACTTCGCCGAGAGCTCGCTAAACGAACAAACGTGGAGACCGTCCGATGAGTGATAAAAAGATTAGAATCTTGCAGCTCTACCCACATGACATGAACATCTACGGTGACTGGGGAAACACGCTCGTGCTCAAACGGCGCCTCGAATGGCACGGGTATCACGCAGAGCTATTAGCATACAATCCCGGCGACAGCTTCCCAGACGACGTTGATATTATTGTGGGCGGCGGCGGACAGGATAGCGGCCAGTCAAGGATTGGTGCGGATTTACTCGCCATCGGTCCTCGACTCATCGAGCTCGCTGAAGACGGCACACCAATGCTGCTCATCTGTGGACTCTACCAACAGTTTGGACACTTCTTCAAAACCAAGGATGGCACAATCATCAAAGGAATTGGTCTGCTCGACATCGAAACCCATGCAGGCCCCGAACGGCTCATAGGGAACATTACGACCGAAAGCAATGACTTTGGTACCATTATCGGTTACGAAAATCACAGCGGCCAGACAACGCTCGGCCCCAATGCGCAAGCATTAGGCAAAGTTATTCGCGGTGGGGGCAACAATGGCCGCGACGAAAGCGAAGGGGCACGTTACCGGAATGTCATTGGGACATACCTGCACGGGTCATTGCTCCCCAAAAATCCCCGCATTGCCGACTACCTCATTGAATGCGCCGTCTTGCGAAAGTATGGCGAATACCACCCGCAGGTGATTGATGACCATTTTGCCGACGAAGCTCGCGCCGTCGCGATTAAACGTCCGCGCTAGCCTGCTGCAGTGTATCAAGGTCTGCCAATACCTGAGAGGCGTGACCCGTGGGGATCACCCGGCCATACGCCTTCACCACTTGTCCCTCCGGATTTATGATGAACGTTTTTCGCAGTATACCTTCTTGACCAAACATCTTTTTTCCCCAAGCACCATATGCGATAATCGTGTTCTGCTCGGGGTCAGATAGTAACGTAAAGGGCAGCGTGTATTTTGCAACAAATGCATCGTGACTCGCGGCAACATCTCGCGAAACCCCCACGACCACGGCCCTTTTGGCAAGTAGCGTGTCGTTCGCGTCCCGAAATCCGCACGCTTCAATGGTACATCCAGGCGTATCATCTTTAGGGTAAAAATACAGTACGAGCCATTTACCTTTATAGTCGGCAAGCGTACGGGTTTCGCCTTTTTCGTCCTGAAGCGAGAAGTCTGGTGCGGGGTATGGTGTAGATACTTTCATAGTACCTAGTATACCCGCTCAGCCGAGTCAAGACGAGCCATCTGGTATAATAAGGCCTATGTCCGACAAAACATCCTCTTCATCTGGCCGACTTCTGTCACTCGACTATCTTCGCGGCTATTTCATTCTTGTTATTATCATCGACCACTTGTGGAAGTTCCCAAGTGCGTGGGCGCTCATGTCGGGACAGGCAAAATTGTGGGTCACCGCGGCTGAAGGGTTTGTCATCATTAGTGGCTTTATGATCGGCTACATCAGGGGACGCAAGGGCCTAAAACTACCCTTCCCTACTATCGCACGCAAACTCATTAGCCGAGCGGCGCTGCTGTATGCATGGATGGTCATCGCAAGCATGGGCTATATTGCGCTCGAATGGAGCAAGCTCGTCCCCAATATGCCGTATACCAAACTTCCCTCCGGTGACTACGGCGAAGCTTTCATGCAGGTTGTCACAGGTAATCAGCCCCACGTGTGGATACACTTCCTCTACCTTTACGCGATCTTTTTAGCGCTGGCTGTTGTCGCTGTCTATCTCCTGCGTCATCGCCAGGCTTGGCTCCTTGCTGCGGCCGCGCTTACTACTTACCTCTTCGGCCTCATTCTCGATGTGGAATGGATGAAGTGGCAGTTGATATTCTTCGTTCCAAGTATCGCCGGCTTCTACTTTGAAAACATTCGCTCATGGTGGCAAACTCGCTCGGATGTTCTACGCCACCAATTGAGGGGCGGCCTTTGGGCGCTGTCGGGAATATTACTGTTCATGTCGGTTCTCACAAGTTTTGCTCCATGGGCATTACCCGAAGCGTTCAATCACTGGTCTGCCGGGGCATTTGTTATCGAAGGGTTTTCGCCATTACGAGTTATTGTCGCAGCACTATGGTTTGCGTCACTTGCGCTCATATTTGAACGTATCACCCCGTGGCTTCAGCGTCATACGTTTGGAGTCGTTGAGTACCTAGGCACCCACTCCCTCACTGCATACATCGCTCACGGCTATATGATTTGCCTGGTTAATTATTTATTCGCAGTGGCAGTGCCTGCAATATGGGGAATCCCCTACAATACACTTCTTGGCCTAATTACCATACTCGCAACATACGCAGTCATCCGGTTGCCTATTATTCGATCGGTATTGCCGCGCTAATCTTTGAGCCGAATCTCTACCGCTCGGATACTTGACTGATCGTCTGCCACCCCTTCTGCTTTTACTTCCTGTAAGATTTCCCAGGACCCTTCTTTTGGCAGCACCGCATGTCCCGTTTTCCAGTCACCCACATACCATATCGTGCCGCCGTGTTCACGCGCAAAATCTGTAGTGCTATACACTTTGCGGTAAGAATTCTTCCTTAGCATATCGTAGGATCCCCACGTCAAGTTATCTGTTGCCTCAAAGTACACAGGGTTACGCATACTGTCGTAGTAGTGCATCTCATAAAACCGCCACGAAGTAGACGACAAAATCGGCTCACCAGCAGCACCCCTCTGTTTCATGGCATCGACGGTTTGACGAATCGGTAATGGATCATTTGCATTCTTATTGTAGTTTCCGATGGTATATACCTGGGCGACACCGAGCGACAATGTGGCAAACAGTGCGACGACGACTGGAACAGCAACACGCGGGCGTGTCCCATTCATCACCGTCGCAAATGCGATTCCGATTGCCGCAAACCAAAATGGTACGCTTGGCAACAAGTACCGATCAACGAACGATGGGCGAAGTGGCGGCAATGATAACCCTAAGAGCAAGAGAAGCGGTACAATCGCCATAACGAGCATCAAAACATACAGAGAGCGCTGTTCCCCGCGCAGCTTTCGATACGCAAGGACAAGACTCACGATGGTCGTCGCCATAACGAACAGCATCAGCATCGCTAGCCATCCCTGCACCTCATGATTCTCACGATACATGAAGATATTTGTCAGAAAATTAAAGGGCGTTGTAACACTGATTGGCCCTATCCAGAACCCGCCACCCTGCACGGTTGCCATTTGTTTTACCATGTACGGAAGCCATGGCAAGAATAAACCAATAGCAAGCACATGAGCCAATACCCACTCTTTCGTCCAAAATACCTTAGCGGTTTTGCGTATGTTTTTGCGCCGTAGGGCAATGTAGCGCCAAGCCCAGTGAGTAATCCACATGATTGCGGTGAAGTAGTGCGTCCACATGCCTAACGACACAAGCACCCCATATGTCACCCACTTCCAGCGTGCGGGCTTATGTGTTACATCGACAAGTACATACGTAGCAGCAGCCACAATCGCCATCACCACACCGTACATTCGCGCTTCTTCAGAATAGCGAATCAGCATGGGAGAAAGCGAGAGCAGTGCAATAGTCCAGGCACCAACACGCACACCAAATGCCCTGCGAACTAGCAAGTACACAAACACGATAGCGATCATAATCATCACCATGCTCAATGAACGTAGCGCAATCTCGCTATTACCAAACCAGGTCTGCCATATCTTTAACATCCAATAATACAACGGAGGATGGACATCTGTGCTTGTGTATTTAGCAACTTCCAAAAAATTAAATCGAATCAAGTACAGTCCATACGCCTCATCAAACCATACTGACCAACGAGCCATATTGCCGAGCGAAAGTAGTCCAAAGAGGCTCAAGCCGACGCCCAATATTGCCCAGTCCTTATGCGTTAGCGCTTCGTTTTTTCGAAAGATCTTTTGAAATATGTTCATAGGTCTTTCTATTGTAGTGGGTCATAGGGCACGTCGCAAGTGATACCCCTAGCATTCTCTGTTAGTTTGCGATATAATATCGAACGAAACACCTATCGGGGTGTGGCGCAGTTGATAGCGCGCTCGGTTTGGGACCGAGAGGTCGAAGGTTTGAGCCCTTTCACCCCGACCATTTTGATATACAAACACTTCACTTCCTCGTGAAGTGTTTTTCATACCGATCTTCTGTCTATAATACTCATGGTCATATACGATAAACTGGATTATGATATAACTATGCATGAATCACGTTGGCAGCTCCTGGTTGCAAACAGCCTCGGAACTCTTGGGTACTTTTCTTGCGGAGTGCAGTGGGTATGGGCAACAATTATTCTTTGCTACCCTATCATTTCAGACAAAAATTCATTTCTTTTTAAGCGCGACCTCGCTCCTGTCGTAACAAATACCCCTCCAACCGAACCATTGCCTCCTGTCATTGGCATCATCCTAATTGTCTTTACCCTCGCCCTGCTCATCATGACGGTCATTATACTTATGCGCCTACCAAAAACCATTGGAAAGACTGGGGCAAAAATCACCCAGACCGCAAGCGCCGCCATTGTACCAACAATTACTCACCGCAAAAAACTTACGAAAAAACGACGCTCTTTCCTGACGTACAGAGTAACACTCGCAGTTAAGCTAACAGCCTCTCTGCTTCCGCTTGCTGCGCTATTCTTCGCACCCTCAATACCAGCCATGCCGATAAACGTTATATGGGCGGTTGCCATATTCTGCTTCATCTGCACGGTGTTTGCTTTTACCCTCCAGGTGCTTGCCGTTCGGTTCTTTAGAATACCAACAACTGGTGTTTGGTAGCGCTCGTTTTGCATTCCGCTCTGCTCACGCTATAATAAAAAGTATAAAACCATGAACACAAACAAAAATCTGACTGCCCTCCTTTGCTTTAGCACCTTGATTATGTCGGGACTCGTGGTATATGCTGTTTATTTCACGCCAGGCACCCCCACTATCGTGCAGACAATGCCTATTAGCAAGGATCAGCCTATTGGCGGAGTCGGCACGCCATCAACCGTTCAACAGACTCCTTCCGCCAATAGTCAAGACACGTCCATCCCAGGACAACCCGCCACTTTGAGTGCGCGTGAGCAACCCAAGGCGACTCCCTCGCCTGTCGATACGCGCCTCGCCCCTAAGCAAGCTGAAATTGCAAAAACAATCGACAAAGAGTACCCCTACCAAGCATTCGTCACTCCCAACGATCCATATTACACTCACCCAACTCTAACCCCATGGGCGCTGACACGAACAGGCGCACCGACGGCGTGGGAACAAACAACAGGCGCACCGGTTATTGTTGCCGTTATCGACACGGGGTTCGCCCTTCAACATGAAGACCTCATGACTCAGTGGTATCAAAATCCCGGCGAAACCGGCACAACAAGTGCGGGGGGTGCCTGCTGGACGGGAGCCGCCCTTAATAAATCAACGAATAATTGTGATGATGACTCAAACGGATATATTGACGATTGGCGTGGGTGGAATTTTTATGGCCGCTACCAACCAACAGCCGACCCTTGCTCGAGCAGTGGGCTTGGTACTTACGTGTCAAACAACAACCCCCAAGCTGGACAATCAGGAGATGACATCTTATACCGGGAATTTGAAACCTGCAATGGTTATGCCGCAGATTCGGCAGGTGACCCATATGTCGCCATCTCACATGGCACATCGACAGCCGGCCTTGCAGGTGCGGCTACCAACAACGGAAAAGGTATCGCTACAATGAACTGGAATGCAAAAATCATGCCGCTTCAAGCGCTGGGCGACGACGGCAGTGGCTGGACGAGCAGTGTCACTTCGGCGGTTCGCTACGCCGTTGATAATGGCGCCTCTGTGATTAGCCTGAGCCTTGGCGGCATGAGCCTCGATCCTGCGCTTAAAAATGCCATCGACTACGCTTATAGCCACGACGTAGTTGTTGTTGCAGCAGCTGGAAACTGCGGTACTGGCCAGGAAAACGGCTGCGATTCCTCAAAGCCCGGCGAAATGGGCTACCCTGCCTTATTTGCCCATGTCATTTCAGTAGGCGCAACAGACGCAACCGACACTCGTGCCAGCTTCAGCAGCTACGGCCCGGGGCTTGATGTTGTTGCCCCTGGCTCTGGCGCCATAGTTTCACCGCTTATCGCACGCGGAACGACACCAAGTGACGCTGCAACCTTTAATTACACTAACGCCTACGCCGGCAGCCTCTATGGCACATCTTTCGCCGCACCAATTGTGGCGAACATCGCGTCCCTCATTCGTGGGCACCGCCCCAGCGCAACCGTGGACGAAGTAACGGGCCTGATTGACGGAGCTGCAGCCAAACCTAGCAACATGAGTGGCTATCCGTATACAGATCAATACGGACATGGTCTCATCAACGCAAACACCGCGCTCACGATTGCCAGTGCATTCAATCAAACTTCCCCATCACAGCCAGCGCTCGGCCAAACAGGCGATCATCGTTCGGAACACAGCTTTTCAACCAGTGCCGCGATGAGCAGCGGTTGCACGGCAACCGCCCAAACGTACTGCACTGTTCGCATATCGAACCCCCTTGGATACGACCGCTACCTTCCCTATAGCAAAACAAGCGCAGCGGGTACCGTGGGCTGGCAATGGCCTGGCTCAATTCTTGGCAGCGGCGAGTGGAGTGTTCGAGCGACCCAGGGCGCCACGCAGTCCGCATCCTATTTCTTGTTCTCAAAGTAGCCTAGCCGTACAACCATATTTAGGTTATACTAATTATGACTATAGGGGTATTATGTTAACGATAAAAAAACAGCATAAAAAGCGGACCCGTTCGAGTGTTTTAACACTCTTTACTGTACTACTTCTGGGTGGTGGTGGCTACTTGCTTTCGCTTGTCGCAGCGCCAACCGTTGCACCCATCATCAGCATGAAACCAATCAACGTCAACGCGCTGCCAGTCCCCGTTCCGACTGACAATCGAATCGTCATTCCTAAGATTGGCGTCAATATTGCCTACGGCCCCGGCCAAGACTCGCTTGATAATGGTGCCGAATGGCGCTACCCTGAACGGGGCAACCCCGACACGGGCGGAAACTTTATTATTGCCGCACACCGCTTCACCCTCGCACCCACACCAACCGAAACAATCCGTAAGTCACCTTTTTACCACATCGAAAAACTTGTACTCGGCGACAAAATTGTCATTGACTACAAGGGTATTCGTTACGGCTACGAGATTACTAAGGTATTTGACGTAAAACCAGACCAAACAGAAATCGAAGCGCCTTCAAGTGACGACAAACTAACGCTCTATAGCTGTGAGCTTAGCGGCCCAGAAGCTGGGCGTGTTGTTATCGTTGCAAAACCCCTCGGCAAAGTTGCCCTCGCGAAATCAGATAGTTAAATATCGGTTTGTGGGGTTGAGTGAAATATTTGCTCATCGTAGCCACTCGTCCCGCCAGCCCACAGCTTGGTTGACTGCGAGTAATAGCGGTCACCGTCCAGTATTTGTTGTCTCGTCACTACCGCGATTTCTGCAATCTCATGTTCGTCAAGCTGAATACCCGCGATGTCATCGTCATCGATACGTCCTTCGAACACGAACTGATAGGTCTGCGCAATATCACTCACCCTGTCAGCAACCAACCGAAACTGCAGCGTATCCGGATTGACGCGTATCCCGACTTCTTCTAGCACCTCCCGGGCAGCAGCCTGCCGGGGAGTCTCGCCACGATCGATGACGCCGCCAGGAAAAGACCAATAGCGTTTATATGTCGCCTTTACGACAACCACCCTATCGTCAGCGGTCGTTAGCGCGACAGCGCCACTCGACATACGCTTCTCGAGCGTGTCCATCCATACAACTGTTTCTTGTTGACTAAATTCCTTCATGCTACTTTGCGAATTCGATGGCACGTGTTTCGCGAATCACATTCACTTTTATCGTTCCTGGATACTGCATCGTGCTTTCAATTTTGTTAGCGATATCTCGAGCCAGCTTAATGGCGCTCAAATCATCAATTGATTCTGGTCGCACAATCACACGAACCTCACGACCGGCACTAATAGCATAGGCTTTATCAATACCCTTAAACCCAAGGGCAATATTTTCTAGGTCACGCATGCGCTCAGCAAAGTTTTCCGCGCTAATGTTGCGAGCACCCGGACGTGCTGCGCTAATTGCGTCACACACTCGCACGATGAGAGCTTCTGGCGTGGTTGCGTCGATATCATCATGGTGCGCTTCAATTGCGTGTACGATGTCTTCGCTCAAACCAGCCTTGCGAGCCAACTCAGCGCCGATATGGTGGTGCTTACCCTCGACCTTATGCGTGACCGCTTTGCCCATATCATGGAGCAAAGTCGCAATCTTCGTGACACGAACATCGGCACCAATCTCATTCGCAATCAGCCCAGCCATATGTGCCATTTCAGTGCTATGCATTAATACATTCTGGCCGAAGCTGGTGCGGTATTTTAGTTCGCCGAGTAGCTGTAACAGTTCGCGCGGAATGCCCGTCACGCCCACTTCACGTGCAGCATCTTCGCCGGCGCGAATTACTTCCTTTTCTATCTGCTTCTCAGCTTTAGCAAACACCTCTTCGATGCGGCCCGGGTGAATGCGCCCGTCCTTCATCAACATTTCCAAGCCAACACGCGCCACTTGGCGACGAATCGGGTCAAAGCTGCTTAGAACGACCATGCCTGGGGTATCGTCAACCAAGAAGTCGACGCCTGTGGCGCGCTGCATTGCCTGGATATTGCGGCCCTCTTTGCCAATAATGCGGCCTTTCATTTCCTCATCGAGCAACTTGACGGCAGTGACGGTACGCTCAGAGGTCACTTCGCTTGCCATGCGCTCCATTGCACTCAGAATAATCAGCTGGCCTCGTTCTTCTGCGTCGTCAACGGCATCTTTTTGGAGCTTCGTTACTAAGCCCAACAAGTCATCTTTAATGTCGCGCTCGGTCATTTGCATCAGCTTTTCAGCGGCATCTTTCTTCTTCAGCCCAGCAATTTTCTCAAGCTTCTCTTGCTGTCTGGTACGAATTTCACGAATTTCACTTTTCAGCGATTCAACCTCGTCCTCTGCACTTCGTAGCTTTTCGCTTCGCTTATCAAGCTCGTCTAATTTACGGTCAAGCGAACCTTCGCGGTCAACAAGTCGGTTTTCGACTTTTTGCAACTCACGTCGGCGCTCTTGCTCAATTCGCAGTGCATCGTCCTTGGCTTTCAATATAATGTCACTTGCCTTTCGCTCCGCTTTCGCGACAAGTCCCTCGGCCTTATGCTTGTTCCGATTACTACGCTGTGTGTCGTAGGCAAATTTCCCCCCTATACCAGCAAGCAGACCGATAACTGCGGCAATAAACTCTATCATAATGGTTCCTTTCTTCTAGCCCAGGAATACCTGCATGTTGAGATATACGAGAAAACGACGCGTACACAGATAAGGATACTGAACTGGAAATTTCAAAAAATGGTTAAAAAATTATCAAACAGCTATAAAAGTAGCTGTTTCTATTGTAGCGCCGCATACCCCAGCGTGGCAATGTTTATTTTCGTGGTTTTGTGACGTGCGCATCGCCACCGTATTCTGGGAGTACAATGTGGTCATTATCTCCATGTAAAAGTCGCTCGAGGCATTTTTCTTCCCAGCCATCACCTTGTTCACCAACAATCGGCACATGATTCGCCTGGGCCAGTGTGTTTAGAACAGTCAGTCCAATGCGGAGCCCCGTGAAACTACCAGGCCCACGGAATACGCCGATGCCCTCAATATCATCAAGCGTTGCGTCATGCTCCGCCAACCTATCGCGCATATACGCCAGCATATCGCGAGCAAGGGTGCGGTCAGCCTGCCATTCCTGTGCGACTCGCACACCCTCTTTCACAAGTACCATTCGAACGAGCATGTCAGCGCTATTCCATAGCACTATCATGCCAGGGCCTCCAAGAGCGCACGGGACGTTTCTCCACCTGCGGTCAGCCGAAGCAATCGAGACTCTTCGCTAGGAGAAACAATTTTAATCTGCAGGACATCACTTGGCAATACGCCAGCAACAAGTTCCGCCCACTCAAGAATCGTAGTAGTCTGACAGTCAGATAATGACTCGGCGAGCTCGATACTCATAATTCCCGCATCAACAAGTCGATAAAAATCATAATGCGCGAGATGCCGTCCACCCGGCGCTTCATACACCCGGCTTATCGTAAATGTAGGGCTCTGAACATCATCAACCACCCCCATCCCTCGGGCGATACCTTTGGTTAATGTCGTTTTGCCTACACCAACATCTCCTACAAGTTCAATCACCTCACCACCCCTGAGTAGGGCACCAAGGCGCGAACCGAAATTCTTCATTTCGTCACTCGAGTTGACTACAAGTTCCATATAGGTGTTAGTATAGCACATTTCCTCTAGCGACGTTGGGCGCATCTGTAGTACAATAGACATAAGTGGTATGCGCATTTCAGATGACACATTGATAACCTTGCTGACCAGGAACAATATCGCCTCGGTCGAGCAGTTAAACACTCTCAAAGAAGAGGGTGCTCGTTTGAATCGCTCGTTACAAGAAGTCGTGATCGAGAAACAAGTGATTACCGGCCCCGAGCTTACAAAGCTCTTTGCTGCATACGCGGACATTCCCTATATCGAACTTGATCCCCGCGACATTCCGCAAGATATCTTAAATAAAATCCCCGAGCGTATCGCCCGACAATACAACGCGGTCATATTTCAAGTAGACGACGACGGGCTCGTCCACTTAGCAATGGACGACCCTGATGACGTGCAAGCGGTCAGTTTCATCGAAAAGGAAGTGGGCGAAAACACCCGCATTTACATCGCTTCTCACGATAACATTTTAATGTGTCTTGAAAATTATCGCGGCGATGTGAACGAAGAACTGAACGAAGTTATCGACATTCAGCGCGAAGACGATGGTACCGCTCAGCAAGTAACCGAAGCAGAGGTCGCAGAAGATTCGCCAATTGCACAAACCGTCAACCTGCTCCTCGAATACGCCATCCGCTCACAGGCGTCCGACATACACATCGAGCCACGCGAAAGCTTCGTTCAGATTCGTTACCGCATTGACGGTGTTTTGCGCGAAGTGAATCAGTTGCCGCGAAACGTTCTCGGAGCCCTCGTGAGCCGTATCAAAATTCTCTCCAACCTAAAGATCGATGAACGGCGCGTCCCTCAAGACGGTCGATTCAAAATCAAAGTGGCTGGCAAGCAATACGCGCTCCGTGTCAGCACGCTTCCGATTGCTGATGGCGAGAAGGTTGTTATGCGTATTCTTGACGAATCAAACCAAGCAATCACTCTTAGCGACCTTGGCTACTGGGGTCATTCGCTGACAGTCATTACCGAAGCAATCGCTGAGCCAAACGGCATGGTGCTCATCACTGGTCCAACAGGTAGCGGTAAGTCCACCTCTCTCTTTAGCGTACTCACTATGCTTAATCGACCCGATGTGAATATCTCAACCGTAGAAGACCCAGTCGAGTATAAAATCCCAGGAGTAAACCAAACCCAAACAAACGTCAAAGCCGGAATGACATTTGCCAACGGTCTTCGAGCACTTCTTCGCCAGGACCCCAACATTATCATGGTGGGAGAGATTCGCGACGGCGAGACGGCCAACCTTGGCGTGCAGGCCGCCCTTACTGGGCACCTTGTATTTACGACACTCCACACAAACAACGCAGCGACCTCTCTGCCGCGCCTGCTCGATATGGGCATTGAGCCGTTCCTGATCGCCAGCACCGTCAAAGCAGTCGTTGGTCAGCGCTTGGTGCGCAGGCTTTGCATGACGTGCCGCCAACAGTATACGCCCGAAAGACCACAAGTCGAAGAAATGATCAAGCTCTTCAATCTGAGAGAGGGCCAAAAGTTTGCCGATATTCACGACCTTGAAGTTCAAGCGGCTGAAGAAAAGGTCGGGGGAGATACACCGCTCAGCACTGACGACAAGACAATATTGACAATGTGGAAGGCGAACCCGGATGGCTGCGATGAGTGTAATCACACAGGGTACAAAGGTCGCATCGGCATATACGAAGTACTCGGCACCAGCATTCCTGTTCAAAAAATGATTGTATCGAACGCAACCAGCAATCAAATTCAAGACCAAGCGATTGCCGAAGGCATGCTGACGATGCAAACCGACGGGCTCATTAAATCACTTCGCGGCAACACAACACTCGAAGAAGTCTTGAGGGTGACCAGGGAATAACAATGCCAAGCTATCTGTATACCGCCACAAACTCGCAAGGTAAAATTGTCACTGGCTCCTTTGAGGCGCTTGATCGTACAGCAGCCGTTGTCGCCCTATCGAAGCAGAACCTCTCACCCATTAGCCTCAAAGAGGGGACGGCGAAGAAAACTTCGTTTGGTTTTCTCGATTTTCTCGGTAGTAACCGAGTAAAGAACGATGACCTCGTCATGTTTACCCGCCAGCTGAGCGCAATGGTGAGTGCGGGCGTTCCGCTCCTGCGAGCCCTTTCGTCGCAGCACGACCACACCGACAATGCAGCCTTGAAAACCGTGACTTCTGGTATCGTCAAAGATGTCGAAGGTGGTGCGACTCTCGCGGATTCACTCGCAAAATACCCTAACACCTTTAACGATGTCTACGTCAACATGGTACGAGCGGGTGAAGCCGCCGGTATCCTTGATGAGATTTTAAAACGAATCGCCATCCAACAAGAAAAAAATGCCAGCATGCGTAAGAAGATTAAGAGTGCAATGGCCTATCCTATCGTTCTGATGGTGATTACCGTTCTTGCGTTCTTCGGGCTCATGATCTTCGTCATTCCTCAAATCGGTAAGATTCTCAAAGATCTTGGCGGTCCCGAGGCTAAGCTTCCCGCCCTCACCCAGGCCATGCTCGATATTAGCGATTTTCTTATCCGCAATGGACTCTTCCTTATCCCTGTCGCGATTGGTGGCGTAGTGCTCCTGATGCGCTACCTCAAAACTCCCAGGGGCAGGTCGCTTTTTCATCACTTCGTACTAAAAGTTCCTGCTATCAATCCCATCATACGTAAAGTCGCCGTTGCGCGATTCGCTCGCACATTTTCAGCGCTGATGGGCGCAGGCGTTGCCGTTCTTGAAGCGCTTAATGTCACAGCTCGGGCCGTTGGCAATGTTGTCTACGAACAAGCACTCGTCGAAGCAGCCGAGCAAGTGAAGAATGGAAAGACGCTTTCCTCTGTTATCGAAAAAAGTGACCTGTTCCCTCCTATCGTCGCACAGATGCTCGCCGTCGGTGAAGAAACCGGCCAAACCGATACCATCTTAGTGAAAGTGGCGGATTTTTACGAAGAAGAAGTCGATGTCGCAATTGATGGCATCAGCTCAATTATCGAGCCAGTGATGATCTTGATCATGGGATCAATGGTGGGTCTTATTGCTGCAAGTGTCATGGGACCAATTGCTGGTCTTGCACAAAGCATAAAAGGCTAGGGAAAAACCATTCCGGTCGTGCTATACTATACAGAGAGAAATTCTATTAGTGGGCATGAATGACAAAGCTATTCTATAAAGACAAACCCCTGATTGGACTCGATATCAGCCAAACTGGTATCAAAGTCATGTCTATCGACCCGAAAAAGTGGTTAGTTCTTGGCTATGGCTCGCTCGATCTCGACCCCTCTAAGGTGCAAGGCTCGCTAGATAATCCTGAAGATACCTACCTGACAGACAGTATTCGCACACTCCTGACCGAAAATATTGTCGGGACGCTCAATTCAGACCATGTCGTCATCGGCCTGCCGACGGGTCGCACCTTTTCGCGTACCTTTACCCTACCCTCATCACAAGAGAAAAACGTAAAAAGTGCCGTTGAAGTTGAGGTTGATCAATACATACCCATTCCACTCAACGCTCTGTACGTTGACCATGAAATCATCGAGCGTTCTAAAGATACCCTGACCGTGGTTATGTCGGCCGTTCCTTCTGCGCTTGTTGACCTATGCACGAAAGCTGTCAGCGCCACCGGCCTCGTCCCTATCGTGGCAGAGCCCAGCATTAATGCCGTTGCGCGCGTCATTGAAGCCACGGAAGAAGGACACCTGTCGACACTTATCGTTGATATTGGACCCGCCAGCACCGACATTGCTGTGCTCGATAAGGGTGCAATTCGCGTTACCGGTGGTATTGGGCTTGGTGGCAACACCTTCACACTAGATATTGCCAAGAAACTTAACATCGCACTGGAAAATGCCCATCAGCTTAAAGTCCTTAACGGGCTAAGCGCCGGGCCGCGACAGGCAAAAATCTCAGCCGCTCTTAAGCCGAGTTTACAGCGCATCATTACCGAAGTTCGCAAAGTGATTCGCTACTACAACGAACGGCTCAACGATGACCGCAAAATTGAACAGGTCTTGATCGTCGGTGGCGGAGCTAATGTCCCCGGTATCGGAGAATACTTCACGAACGAGCTTGTTATGCCCGCTCGCGTTGCGAGCCCGTGGCAAAAGCTCGACTTCGGGTCACTCCAAGAGCCAAATAAGCAATTCCGTCCGCGATACATCACTGTTGCAGGCCTTGCGAGCGTAAAGAGTGAGGCGATCTGGAAATGATAAACCTTCTTGCACCCGATGATCGTCGGCAACTTGCCGCAGCGCGCACAAATACCCTGTTGCGGAGATATGTGTTTCTACTGGGGCTCGTTGTTGCTGTGCTCTTGATCGAAATTGGGGGAGTCTACGTCTTCCTGAGCGTCGATAAGGCCCGAAACGAAGCAGCGATTATTGAGAGCGAATCAAAAACGACAGAGTTTGCACAAATCCGACAGGATGCATCGTCGTTCCGATCTAACCTCGCCACGGCAAAATACATTCTCGACAAGCAGGTCGACTACACTTCACTTATCGTTGGCGTTGCCAATGCTCTGCCAAATGATGCCGTTATCGACTCGCTGTCTCTGAATCCCGAAACGTTCGGCACACCTGCAACGCTCACTATCCACACTAGCTCCTATGGACTTGCTATCGATGTGAAGACTCGTTTGCAGCAGTCACCCCTTTTCTCTGATGTAAGCTTCCAGTCTGTCGCTAAAGAGGACGATTCTACAAGCCCTCGTCCGTTCACTGCGGTATATAATGTCACCTTTGCAAAGGACGCACTTAAGCCATGAAGACGTCACGACTTACCCCGTCTAAACTCCGTATAATACTAAGTATCTGTATGCTCCTGCTTATTGGAGCGGGCGTTGGGCTATTCACAGTCGGTTATAAAGTAATCGCCGATTACTCAGCTGCAGCAAGAACAACCGCAGCCCAGGCCCAGGCAAGCAATACCACTCTCCAGGATCTCAAAAAAACCGAAGCCCAGCTTGAAGCAAACGCCGAGACCGTCGCAAGGGCATCGCAAATCGTGGCCGAAAGCAAAAGCTATGTCTACCAAGACCAAATTATCCGCGACATCAATAATTTTGCAACCAACTCCGGTATTACCGTGACAAACATTACTTTCGCGGATGCCGTCGTGACACCGACGTCTGTCAGTACCCCTGCAGCAGGAACCACACCACCAATTGCAACAGGTACCCCAGCCGCAGGCGCCGCGACTGCAGCTCCAGCGGGAGTAAAATCAATGACCGCAACCGTCACCTTAAAGAACCCCGTCAACTTCACCTCCATGCTTAAGTTCATTCGCTCTATCGAAGGTGGTCTATTCAAAATGCGCATTTCACAAGTCACCTTGTCGCGCGCATCCGATTCCAGCAATAAAGATGAAGTAACCAGTGACGCACTCACTATAGAGGTATACGTACGATAATGAAAGCCGACCTTAGCCTACCCCAGCTCACAGCAGCACTCTCACGTTTTCTTCATCGATACCACGTCATACTCTTCGTTCTGACAGCAGTAGGTGGTCTCGCCCTAGCGAACTTCATGCTCAACCAAGCCATCAACGAAAAACCGATCGAACCACCCCAGGCAGTTTCAAGCTCATTTGACCAAGAAACGATGGATAAAATCGACCAACTCAACGAAAGCTCTACCCAGTCTACTAACTTCGTTCTACCAAGCGGTAGGATAAATCCATTCATATAGGTATACTACTAGTATGATACTGCTCGGTTCGACCCTCATCAGCGCTCCTATCATAGGCTTACAGACTGGTGCCGAACTTGCGCGAACAAAGTCTCCCGTTATCGATCCCGCAAACCTTACGATTCTTGCTTACGAGCTTGAGGGTCCATTACTTGCCGAGCATCCTTCGCTCCTTCGTTTGGCAGATGTCAGAGAGTTGAGTGGCATGGGACTTATCGTCGACTCTAGCGATGAATTCGTTTTACCGAACGATGTTATAAAACTTGGCGAGATATATAAGCTCAACTTTACACTCGTGGGCATGGCAGTGATAGATGAAAAACGGCGTAGGCTTGGCAAAGTCACTGATTATACTCTCGACACGACCGGATTCAGCGTTCAACAACTGACCGTGCGTCGTCCTCTCCTCCGGAGCCTTAATGACACCGAGCTTCTTATCCATCGCTCACAGATAATCGAAATTAACAACAATGCTATCGTTGTCCACAGTGAAGCCAAAGCGCCCGAACCGGAGCTACACCAAGTTGTTGGTAGTTACGTCAATCCATTTCGCAAATCCGAACCCGCACAGGAATCAGCTGAATCGCGAAACTAGCCACTTCTTAGCTATTATCATCTGAGGCAAGCGCTGACTTAATCTCGTCATAGCTAAAACCTTGTCGAGCGAGGTATTGTATAAACTTTTGCTCATCGGGGTAACGAACCTGTTTTTTCGCAATGATTTTTTTGATTTCACTCTCATCGTTTCTATCAGACTCCGCAAGCACGGCGTCGATTACCTGCCCCGCGACACCTTTGGCCTGTAGTTCTGCCCGCAATTTGCGAAGGGAAGTGCCTTTGACGAGGTTGCGGCTTTCCACCCACCACCGAGCAAACTTTTCATCATCAACATGCCCTTTTTGCTCTAGCTTCGCCAGAACTCGTTCGGCAAGGGAAGCGGGATACCCCTTTATGAGCTTGCCTTCCTTTCCTCGCCTGTCACGAGTCTTACGCCAAAGGTAATCGCGCACCTCTCGAATACTATGAGGGCGCAACAAACAATACTCCAGCGTTCTACCGTAAAGTTTACCAAATTGACTCTCGGTCTCGAGTTCTACCAGCTCTTCCTCGTTATATTCTTTGCCGACTTTTACACCTAAGTCACCAACCTGGAATATATCAAGACTAAACCGATACTGTCCGTCAACCGATATATTTACTCGATCCTGATTCTTGGCTTGGACCGATATACTCGTAATCTTCACTCGACCTGCCTCTCCGGCTTATCGAAATACTCCGGCTTCTGCGCCTATACTTCGTTTTCAGCAGCTACTTTAGCGCGAACTTTTTTTTCAATTTCTGCCAAAACGTCCGGATTCTCTTTTAAGTATTTCTTCGTTGCTTCACGGCCTTGGCCAATCTTGGCATCGTTATAGTCAAACCATGCACCACTCTTGCCTACAATTCCGTGCAATACACCGAGATCAACAACGTCGCCAGTTTTGCTTATTCCTTCGTTATACATAATGTCAAATTCAGCCACACGGAATGGCGGCGCAATTTTATTTTTGACAATCTTCACCTTTGTACGGTTACCGGTAATTTCCTCACCGTCTTTAATTTGCCCGGTGCGTCGAATATCCGCACGCACGCTCGCGTAGAACTTGAGTGCGTTACCACCCGTGGTTGTTTCCGGATTACCGAACATCACACCAATCTTCATGCGAATTTGATTGATGAAGATAACGGTTGCCTTCGACTTATTAATAATACCCGTTAGCTTACGGAGTGCCTGACTCATCAGACGCGCTTGCAGTCCCATGTGACTATCGCCCATGTCCCCATCAATTTCCGCCTGTGGAACTAAAGCGGCAACCGAGTCGACAACGATCAAATCTACAGCATTACTTCGGACAAGTGTTTCAACGATTTCAAGCGCTTGCTCACCATTATCTGGCTGGCTGACGAGTAGATTGTCTGTGTCGACACCAAGTCTACGTGCATAGGCAGGGTCAAGCGCATGCTCTGCATCGATGAACGCCGCCGTGCCACCTTGTTTTTGAATTTCCGCAATCGCATGGAGCGTCAGTGTCGTCTTGCCGCTTGATTCTGGTCCATAAATCTCGATAATACGGCCCTTCGGGTATCCGCCACCCAGCGCAATATCCAAGCTCAAGCTTCCACTCGACAGCAGCTCAACATCTACTTTCTTGGCCTCACCAAGCTTCATAATCGAACCATCACCAAATTGCTTGGTAATCTGATCCATCGCCAGGCCTAGGGCTTTGAGTTTTCCTTCGTCAGCAGTCGGTTTTTCGGCCAATGTCTTACTTTCAGTCTTTTTCGCCATAGTATTCCCCTTATTAGCTCCTCTTATTGTATCGTACTCTGGAAACGTTTGATATAATAAACCTATTATGAAGCGTAAAGGTTTTACTGTTGTTGAGCTACTCGTTGCGATTGTTCTGCTCATTGCAGGCGGGTGGCTGTTCTTTACCGAAAAAGCCAGTATCGATGCGGTGCAGCGCGATGCGGCTCGCAAAATTGCTATTAACGCGATGTATTACAATCTCGAAGAAGTCTTCTACGAAAAAAATGGCCACTACCCTGTGACTATCGACAGTAAAACGCTCCGCGCGATGGACCCCTCATTGTTCACCGATCCAATCGGCATAAAACTGGGCGACACGGGTTCAAACTATACCTACGACGCAAAAGGATGCTCAACCGATGGCCTTTGCGACGGCTACGAACTTCGGAGCACCATGGAGCGCGAAGCGGACTTTACCAAGACCAACCGCAATAAATAATTAGCTAATTTTTATCATTCGTCGAAGCAGGACCCTCGACTGGTCGGCCATTCTTAAACGCCTCAACGGCATTGTTGAGAATGGCTATTTGCACCTTTGGGTTTGCGACATAGTCAAATCGATAGGTGGTTTCTTCCCCCTCAGTACTCAATCGGATTGAGCCATAATTCAGCAGTACCTGCAGAGGGCCTTTTTGACTATAGCTCGCGTCTTCAATATTCATTAGACTCACCGTCTGCTCTTTGTGCACAAAAACGCTCAACTGAATTTCTTGAATAACACTTTCATTCGTAAGAAAGAATCGGTTATTCATATATACCCATACCGCAAGATAGCCACCAGCCATAAATAATACAGCAAGCAGAATGCCAATAGTAAGCACACTTCCGTATGTACTCATCGGCAAGCCAAGCAGCTCACTAATAAATGGGTAGTTAAAGATGAGGGTAAACATCATCGACAGTGATAACGCGGTAGCGATAAGCGGAGCAAGCATACCAATTGGATGGCGACGAATTGCGCTGATGATATACTCGTGATCACTCAGGTTAAGCGAAGGAAATTGCTTCATGGACTCGTCATGCCGACGCTTCGTTTCTTCAGACACCTCCACCGCTATCGGTTCAGTAGCACGTGCAACGTGCACGACCTGTGAAGGCGTTGCAGCGGGTTGCGCCGGCGCGGGAGAGACAGGCTCAACTGGGGCAGCATACAGTGGCTGTCCGTTTGCGTCATAGGCAACCGGGCGAGGATGCTGCCTGTCAGTGTTTGGATCATTTTGCATACTCTCGTATAGCCTTTCAGTCATTAGTTGTACTCTATGTTCCCATTTTTTTACTAATGGTGATACCATGTCTCTATTATACCCTAATCGGGGTGCTTATAGGTTTTGCCGAGGTGCTTGTAGGCTTTTGCCGTTACCCGCCTTCCACGAGGTGTTCGTTCAATAAATCCGATTTGCATCAAATATGGCTCGTAAAAGTCTTCAATGGTAGTCGCCTCGTCACCCGTCAGCGCAGCAATCGTCGTCAAGCCTACGGGATTGGTCCCATAGTTTTCGATGATACTCTCAAGCAAACGCCTGTCTGCCGGGTCAAGACCAAGCTCATCAATTTCAAGCATCGAAAGTGCCTTTTCGGCAGTCACTGTATCGATAATGCCATCACCGTTGACATCAGCATAGTCCCTCACCCGCTTAAGAAGCCTATTGGCGATACGTGGTGTTAAACGGGCACGAGTTGAAAGCATGTCTGCAGAGGAGTCATCCATCTTGCTATCCAGAATTGCTGCACTGCGGGTGATGATACGAGCAATTTCCTCTGGCGTGTAGAACTCGAGCCTATGAATATGCCCAAAACGATCACGCAGTGGTGCCGCTAGCGCTCCCGTACGCGTGGTCGCGCCGATCACTGTAAACTTCGGTAAATCAAGGCGCACACTCCGAGCAGCGGGGCCTTTACCAATCACGATGTCGAGCTTGAAATCTTCCATAGCGCTATATAGGACTTCTTCGACCGTTCTGCTCAAACGATGGATTTCATCGATAAATAAGATGTCGCCATCTGCTAAATTTGTCAGGATACTCGCCAGGTCGCCCGCCCGTTCAATAGCCGGCCCAGCCGTGACACGGATACTCTGACCCATCTCGTTTGCAATAACCGTTGCCATCGTCGTTTTCCCTAGTCCGGGAGGACCGTACAACAATACGTGATCAATCGGCTCACCGCGTTTTTTTGCGGCATCGATACTCAGCTTAAGGTTTTTCTTCAACCGCTCCTGGCCCACATAATCATCAAAGCTCTGCGGACGCAGGGTTACTTCTATAACCTGCTCGTCCGCGTCGTCATGATGATGACTCGTGTCAATAATTCTTTCAATTGCCACGTAAATCCTCTCGTATTTTGCCCGCAATTTCTGCAAACAATTCCTGGCTAACTGGTCGCTTCACACCCTCCAGGTGCCTTGGCCATTTCTCGTCAGGGAACTCGACGCCTCCAAATGAAGTGCCTCCGAGATACCTTGGATAAAGATGCCAGTGCACGTGAGTGGGCTGGTTTGCCATTACGGCATTGTTCATTAAACACTCCCAGTTTGCCACACTTGCACCAAACGCGCGCTTTATCGCACCTTCAAGCGAAGCCATGACAATATGCAGCTCGACCCAATCCACCGAGTCAAGGTCAGAAATAGTTTCCTTGTGCTCTCGAAGCGTCACATAAGATTTACCTAAGTAGCTTTGATTAGGGTCAAGCACTGACACCCACCTGTCGGTCTGCATCAATACGTTTTCATCGTCAATCGACTGACCGACAAGGTAGGGGCAGATTTCACAGTCTTTCACCCTCGGAGAGCCTCTCGTACGCGTTCGCTTGTCGAAAGCTCAGGGCTTATTCCTTCTAGGGCTTTAGTGGCGTCAGTGAGACCATAGCCAAGTGCAATCAGCGCTTCAAGCGCTTCGTCGGTCATGTTCAAATCGGTTTGTGCGGGGCTGCTGTGTTTGTATACTATCGGCAGCCCAACTTTATCACTCAAGTCAACGACAACGCGCTCGGCTGTCTTTTTGCCAACACCAGAAGCTTTCGCCAGGTAGGCGCTATCCGCGTTTGCAATCGCGTTGCGAACATTCTCGGCCACATCCAAACTGAGGATAGAAAGCGCCGCCTTAGGGCCCACTCCTTGTACCGTAATAAGCATTTCAAATAATTTTTTTGCCGCAAGCGTGCTAAATCCAAACAGCTCCTGGGACTGCTCGCGAATATGGTGGTATGTATAAAACTTTACATCGTCACCATATTTCACCGCATCATAGTCATTGGCTGCCACATTTATCTCATACCCCACGCCCTTGACGTCAACAATAATCGCTCCCCCGAACTTTTCAGCCACATTCCCAAATATATGCGCAATCATATATCTATTATGACACGCTACGGTGTTTTGGTACAGTTCGTCGTGTTGTTTGTATAGCGAGTACCGTCGAGTTGCGACTGAGGGATAGTCACCACGGTGCCCGTTGTTGTATCGCAAGCTTGGATTTTATTACTGTCTTCCTTTTCGCAATCCGCTAAGTTCTTCGAGTGCTTCGTATCATCAAACTCATCTTCATCAATCATGATGATTTTATCGTTCGACACATCACACACTTGAATCTGCTTTGTCTTACAGTCGTCTAAGTTTTTCGACTGCGCCTCGCTGTCGAATTTTTTTTCATCAATGCTAAGCACCTGTTTGGTGTCGAGCTGACATACAGCAATCATGGTAGGTTCAGGCTCGCACGAAATTGTTGGCAAGGCGCCCGCCATAAAGTACTCGCTATAGGTGCCTTTGCCCGCGCTACTCGCCAACCCGCCATTACTGGTACACACTTCACGCTGCACGACGCCGCTAGGAATAGGAAACTTCTTATCAGCCTGACCCATGAGCAGCTGCTGCATCGTCTGTCGCCACACCGGGCCTGCCATTCCCGATCCACCGTTCGCCATAGCGGCATTGTCGTTATTGCCCACCCACACACCCACAACATAATCGGGATTATAGCCGATAGTCCACGCGTCGCGGTTGTCGTTTGTCGTGCCGGTCTTGACTGCCGCCGTGTGTCCGCCCACGGTGAGCGAAGATCCAAAAATCGACGAACGCGTTTGATTATCTGACAATATACTTGAGATTAAGTATGCACCTTGTTTGTTAATTGCTTGTCGACTGGTTGCAGAATTTGAAATCACTTTTTTGCCAAACTTATCGTTTACCTGTTTCACAACCAGGTTAGTATGCTGCTGCCCCTCGTCAGCAAATGCAGCATAGGCGTTTGCCATAGCCAGTAGCGACACTTCTTCCGAACCAAGTGCGAGTGTCAGGTCGTGGTCGCGCCCCGTGTCGAGAGCGATGCCCAAACTTTTTGCACCTGCAACCGATTTATCAATACTGTACGCCTGCATCACTTTGATGCTTGGGATATTCAGCGACCATCCAAGCGCTTCGCGCACTGTCACGTCGCCATACCACTGTTTCGATGCGTTCTGCGGGGTATATCCGCCACCGAAGTCCGTCTTCTCATCCTTGTAGATTGTTGCTGGGGTGATGACGCCGTCAGCTAGCGCATGCGCATAATAAATCGGCTTGAAGCTACTGCCTGGCTGACGTTTTGTCGTCACCATATTTACCTTGCCCCAGGTTTCATTATTGTAATCAGCGCTTCCGACAAGTGCCCGAATCTCTCCTGTATTCGGGTCGAGCACGACACCACTAATATTGGAACCTCCGTTACGGTTCACGTAGGTAATTTGCTTATCAACATTGGCGTTTAAAATATTCTGAGCGTTCGTATCGAGTGTCGTTGTAACCTGGAAGCCAGAGCGCATGACGGTTTCATAACCATATTTTTCACTCAGCTCTGCGATCACCATTTCGACAAAATGCGGTGCGATAGACTTTTGACTCTGAGCCCCTTCGCCGTACGTAAGCTCCTGAGCGAGAGCTGCAGCTTTTTCATCTTCAGAAATATAGCCATTATTCACCATTCGGGTCAGCACCGTTCCTTGGCGCTCCTTGGCATACTCCATCGTTCCGCTAATCGGTGAGTACGCGGTTGGGGCAGGCAACACGCCAATCAGCATCGACGACTCCGCGAGGTTCAGTTCTTTGGGTGATTTATTGAAGTAAACGCGCGCCGCGTCCTCTATTCCAAAAGCATTCTCACCATAATAGACGGAGTTTAAGTACATAGCCAGAATCTCGTCTTTACTATAATTCTGCTCAATAGCTATCGATACAGCGAGCTCCTGGTATTTCCGCAAAAAACTACGCTGGTCGCTTAATACGGTGTTTTTGGCAAGCTGCTGGGTAATAGTAGAGCCGCCGCCAACGCGCGTGAAGAAGGCTCGGAAGATGCTAAGAACACTAAACCCTCCGTGCTTGTAAAAGTCCTTATCCTCGCTCGCAATCAATGCTTCCTTTAGCTCAGGTGACATCTCCGTCAGGGGCACCATCTCGCGATGCTCCGCACGCCCGAGTGTGTAAAAGGCATTTCCATCCTTGTCTTTCAGCACAATACCCGTATTATTTCGGTTCATCAGTCGCTCTTGGTCAGAGATATCGCGCGCATATACCAGGTACGTAATAATAGGGGTCAAAATAAGGAATGCGAGGATAGGCGTTGCAACTACGAGCAGCTTTTTACGCCAGTTTAGCCGGCCAAACCATGCAAAACGACCAGTACGAGTTAGTACCTTCCGCTTGGCAGGCTTGGTACCAGCCAGATTAGTGTAACGATTGAGCCGAACGGGTTGTTTGTGCTTTGTCATACAACCCCATTATACCTTATTGGCCCCGGAGCGTTAGTGCACACATAATTGCAGCCGCAAGCGCATCAGCACAGTCGTCTGGCTTAGGCACATCCGTTAGGCCCAGGTGCATTCGCACCATTTCCTGCATCTGTTTCTTATCTGCACGTCCATATCCAGTCATCGTTTGCTTAATCTGCAGGGGAGTATACTCCTCAATACGGAGCCCCGCTTGCTGTCCAGTGAGCATCGCCACACCACGCGCATGTGAAACGCTCATAGCGGTCGTAACATTCTGGTTAAAAAAGAGCTTTTCGATTGCCATAACAGTAGGAGATGTCTCAGCGATAATTTCGGTCAGTCCGTCGTAGATATCCACCAAGCGATCGGGCAGGGGAGTGTGTGGGGGTGTCCGAATAACGCCAGCTGTCACAAGCTTCGTCTTCCCTTTTGTTATATCGATGACGCCAAATCCCAGAATCCCTGTGCCAGGATCAATACCGATTATTCTCATCGATTCCCCTTCCCGCCTGCAAAAAAGCGATGTTTGTTTCAAGCCGAGCCACCCATACTTCTAAATCTTCTGCCGTAAGTATGCGCGCCAAGTCCGACTGCGCTTCCTGCAGCAATTGTTCGGCGAACGCCGTAGTCCGCGCTACAGTCTCGTTCCAGCTCGGCGCACCCCATTCCTCGCGCATTTTACCTAAACTATCCAAAAATACCTCGTAGCCCGGCGCTGCCATATAACCAATGTCAGCAAAATGCAGTGCAATCCCTTGGTTGCTTAACTTCGGGTGGTTACTGACTGTCGTATCGATAATTGATGCCGCAACGATCCCCAGCTCTTCCCCGGAAAGCTCGGGCATTGCCGAATGCGCAAGCGCAGCGGACCGGTATTCTTTGGTGGGAAATCCCTCGAGCGGTACATGATAGCCCGCGTCATGCCAGGCAGCTGCAACCAAAAGCAGCGACCGATTCACTTGGCTACCTAGCTTCCGCCTCGACTTGCACGCAAGGTCATCAGCGTGCCAGTAAACGTCAACCGCATGCCCCCAGTTATGGTACGGTAAGGCTTCAGGACCAGGCATTTGATAGTATTGCTGTGCGCGACCAACATATTCTTCCACCTGTTCCCGTGGTAATTCACTCATACTTTCAGTATACCCTATGCTTTGCGGCGTACTATGCGCGTAGCCAGCTCAGAAATTTCGCGTCGCCATTCCCACACCGCATAGGCGCTGGCCGCGGTCAGGATTCCCGCAATCGCCCACCACATTCCCGCTGACTGTGCCGTCTGCTTCATTGGCTCAACGGGATACGCGGCCAAAGGCACATCGCTCAGCGGTATTTTTCGACATCGATTAGTGCTCGGGTTGCGCTCATAGCCTTCATCGCATGGCAGTAACTCTGCAACCGCACTCGCAATACTGCGGGCAACGATTTGTCAACGGATTGCGCTCCTGGCCCTCTCCGCAGGGAACCAGCGATGCGCTCACCGATGAAGGAGCCACGACAGATCGACAACGGTTCGTTGCAGGATTACGCGACTGACCTTCGGGACAACTCGCGAGCTCATTTACCGCTTCTTCGATAGCACGACAGCGGTTCGTTTCGGGGCTACGGTACTTGCCCGCCGGGCACTCCACTATCCCAGAACTATCGGCTGGCACGCTCACGATAACAGGAAATTCATTTGCACCTAGCGGGTTAGGCAGCGACGTCCACACCCACTCGCCTGCCGCGTTTAGTGCATAACCAAATTGCTGCTTTGTAGTACCGGCACTTTCATAAGAGCGCAGAGTATTTTGATACACTTTCATACCCCAAGCGTCTTCAAGCCATACGTAGCCACCACTATTTGTTAGGCTTAATCCCGCACCGTCATCAGTTAGGTGAACCGTTAAATATGCTTGTGGGGCAAGCGAGCCGTAGGTATCAAGCATAATAGTATTCGCGGTTGTTCGGTTCGTTGATGAGCTATCCGTACGGAGCGCATACGCAGTCAAATCAATCGTCTCGCTCGTCCCGTTATGGAGCTTTACGTAGTCATGACAGTAAATGTCAGTATCGAACGGATCGCAATTTTTTGCATAGGGATAGATTTCGACGACCTCCAAGCCTGGAGCGTCGGGAACTACATACAGACCATGGTCATAGAGCTGCGTTGCTGGCGCCGGTGCGAAGTTCGTTAGCGTCGACGAGTAGCCATCAGTAATCGGCACACGCCTCATCGGTTCGTCATACGCGCCACTCGGACTCTTCAAAACATATTCATTTGTACTCATCGTCTGGGACGCAGGGACTGTTGTGAGCGAATACAGCTTGTCGTTAGGTTTCATTCCCGACCAGGTTGCCATCTCAAAAGAAGCATTGCTGACACCACGCCCAGCGTCGACGACCACATGCGAACCCGGTGTGATGTACCCAGGAACTCCGCCGCCGCGCTGCGCAATTACCATCGTTACGACGCCACTTGTGATTAACTTTTTATCAGCGCCCAATGTTCCAAACGTACCCCGTATCGTCCAGCCGTCAAGAAGAATCGGCGAATCGCCCCTGTTATACAGCTCGACGAGCTGAATATCGCGACCAGCATCATCCCACTGATACGCCGAGATTTCGAGCGCCGAGGAATCAAGCCAATACGTCGTAGGTGCGGGTTCGGCAACAACAGTCGTCGCATACATTCTGGGCGTAGGCATATACGCCATCACTAGGATCGTACATAACGTCATCAAAAATAATCGTCGTCTCGGCGTTGCGCTCACATAAATCCCCTCATGTATTGGTTGCTGCACTAGGTATACAGTGATGCGTGGTACCACGTCAAACATGAGCATGACAAAAACGTCAATTTTACATCAACAGTAGGAATTAGTCACCAAGTTCGACGGTAATGTCGGCGTTTGTGTGCACCGCCACAACATCATCAAGATCGTCAATCGCGTCCATAATTTTTAACACTTTACGTGCCGTTTCTGCGTTATCAATTGGCACCATTGCGTTGGGCACGTACTGCAACTCTGCGTCCTCAACTGTCAAACCAGAGTCAACCAGTGCTGTGCGGACTTTAGCAAGATCTTTCATTTCTGTGTACACGACGATTTCACCGTCTTCTTCTACTGCGTCTTCGGCGCCCGCATCAAGAATCGAAAGCAAGGCATCTTCGCCGCTTGCTGCAACACGAATCACGCCTTTACGAGTAAACTGGAACATCACACTACCAGCATCCGCCATCGTACCGCCGTTTTTCGTCAATGCAGTGCGGACTTCAGGGTACGTGCGGTTTTTGTTGTCGGTCGCTGTTTCCACGATAATACCCACGCCGCCAGGACCATAACCCTCGTACGTCGCTTCCTCGAGTGCCGCGGCGCCCTTGTCGGCCACGCGGTCGATTGCGCGTTGGATGTTGGCCACTGGCATATTGGCCGCCTTAGCCTTTTCGATGGCAAGCGCCAACGAAGAGTTCATTGTCGGATCAATTCCACCGCGAGCCGCAACGGCTATTTGATTACCGATTTTAGTGAAGACTGCACCACGTTTCGCGTCGTTCGCGCCCTTATCTCGTTTGATTTTACTCCATTTGCTGTGTCCAGACATGACAATACTCCAGTAGTTATTAGTGGTATCCGTTTCCCATAGTATACCATGGTGACATCTGTTACTCCACTATAGATGCCTCATACAGTCGGTATCGTGTGCGCCACTTCACGTACCAGCACGCCGCCGCTATGAGCCCGTACCATACCACTGCACCCCACCACGGGAATACCACCTCACTTTGTGCCCACGGCACGCTTGCGCACCATTCGACCACAGCCACCATACTGCGAAGGACGAGTTCGGCCGGCCAACCTATTATCGGCGCAGCTGCTGGTAGCACGTAGCTTCCCAGCCCTGCGATAAACGTAAGGAGCATAGCCAGTGGAATAAATGGCAAGATGATAAGGTTACTCAAAATAGCAATATTACTAAATTGCCCAAAGGCGACCAGAATAATAGGCGCAGTTGCAAGCTGCGCCGAAATAGTTTCGCCAAGTATCTGCGGGACGAGTCGAGGTTTTTCATTCCCATAAAAGTACGCCTGAAGAAGCGGCGCAACAATCATCACACCAGCAAATGCCGCGAAACTTAGCTCCCATCCTAGGTTTCCCCATGCATAACTGGGGTTTACAAGCACCGTCGCTGCAGCGACCAATGCGAGCAGTGTTACAGGGTGAAATTTACGGCCATAATACCAAGCAAGCATACTAAGACTCGCTACCAGCCCCGCACGAACCATACTCGGGCTCGCGCCTGTCATCGCAATAAACCCAACAATCAACACTCCGCCAGATAACGTGGCTAAATATTTTGAAACACGGGCAAAGGCACGCCGCGCCAAACGTACAAGAATCGTTAAATTATAACCGCTCGCCACCACGATGTGCGTCAGCCCTGCAACAGTTAATGCCTCGACAAGATGGGGCGGAAGGGCGCTTTTCTGGCCAAGTAAATAGCCAATGCCTAGGCTTGCCGCTGGCTCCTCAATCGCTTTCCTCACGTGCTCCGCAAAATCATCGCGTACCATGAGCGCCACATCGCCGGGCTGCTCTCGCTCCACTTTTACGAGCGTCGCGCCGGTCATGGAGGCAGTAAAACTTCCGAACCCTGGCTGCAGCCGTCCATCAAGCGTCATGACATCACTCCGTCTCAGTACTGTTTGTCCCGCAACTACCGTCACCCACAGGTCGCCCGGCAGACTACGTGCATCAAGTGTCACGCGAGCCAGTTTTGCGACGGCCTGGCCTCTGTTATTCGTTTCAACATCATCGGCGATATGACCTCTTATTTGTACATGTTTCCCATAGAGTGCGTCGTACACCGCTACCGATTCTTGAGTGGCGCTCCCCCGCCACATTCCCAGGCAAACCCCACCTATGAGTGCCGCCGCGAGCATAAAACGCCTGGGGCGCATCGCCCATAGAAGCGTCAACAATCCTGCCGTGAATAACCACGTCAACCCACCCGTGTGCGGCACCCACCGCGCACTCCACACTCCTATTACCACACCTAGGCACGCGGCCGTAAAATGCCACGTCGGGTGAATCTTTGCCAGCAGCCAAGAACGTCTCATGACTCATATCGTAACAGAAGCGCTCAATTATCGCGCTACCTTGACAATACTCCCTGTAAAGTGGTATATTCGAACAGTTACGGGCCCATAGCTCAGCCGGTTAGAGCACCTGCCTTTTAAGCAGGGTGTCGTGAGTTCAAGTCTCACTGGGCCCTCCAAAGAAAAATACTCTGCGATTTCCGTAGAGTATTTTTCTTTGCACACAAATCGTTAGCGGAGCGTCAAAGTATCACGGGCAAAATTGCGTTATAGGCTAAGCCTGGGAGCAAAGCGATTGACTTACCAAGCCGTGGCTTCAGCGACACGACACTGGGCAAACGACGCTCACTTATTTTTTATGCTTATCCCAAGCGTGTGGTATTTTACAAAACATAACCTAATCCAGCGTTATCAATGGACAAGCTGGCCAGGGGCTACACTAATCTGCTGTGAATACCGCTCATTCTTAGATATTGGTAAAAGATGCCCCAAATAGACACATCCGCGAACAGACAACCACCAATGCCCTCTGTATGTCAGATGGCAGCGAACTGATATAATACGAGGTATGCATAAAAGAATAAGCGGCTTCACGATTGTTGAACTTTTGATTGTTATAGTCGTGATTGGCATCTTGGCCGCTATCTCCGTCGTCGTATTTAACGGGATTACCAGCCGAGCAATGAAATCAGCCACCGATAGTGATATAAGGAATATCGAAAAGAAACTACAGGTGCGGACACTTGAGACCGGTGGAGGCTTTAGGCGTGCGGCAGAAATGATGACTAGCGGCGTATTGGCATCGTTTGGCAATAAGGTCCAGTATGACGTCACGAGTGACCCGGGCTCGCTATATAGCGCGCAAATGCAATCGACAAATACGCCCAGGGGGAGCTACCTTTTTGATAACTATAGCTGGTCATATTCCTCCGACATCAACGTATATTACAGTAATATAGATCTTTACTACTGGGATTACGGAGATGGCTACTGGCGGTGTAGCCTCTATAATTATTCTATTGGGAGAGATCCTGTGCTGGTTATTTCAAAGCCCGACAGGTGTGACTCTAATTTCTTTGACCGGGCAACGAATCAGCAGCCATGCCGAGCAGCCAGGGTCGAAGAATGTATTTGGATTTATTGAGAAACAGTGACCAGTTACTTTTTATGCTCATCCCGAGCATGGGGCTTTTTATAAAAGAGAACTTCGCCCAGTGCCATGACAATGGCAACGGTAATGATGATTTTGTCATATGCAAGCAGTTGCGTGACAAAGACTTGACTACCGTCATCCAATACGACGGCGTTCACGAACGCGCCGTACGTCAACATAACAGCTAGTACAGCAAACACAAGGCTACTCACGATACCATGGTGGCGTTGTGCCACCCTGTGCGATCGCGCCATCACTAGCAGCGCCGGCAGTAGCGTCAACGCAATTGCCACAAGGCTACTGAGCGGCGGCCGAATCACAATTACGCCGGTGCTCGCAATAAGGGGAGTCAGGCTATCAGTCCACATTTTTGCAAGGACCGCACCCGCCGTGAGTGCCAGCGCTGGAACTGCCATACTGCGGCGGCTCGCCCAAGCGATAACAAAAAACGCGATGAGGTATGCTGCGAGAAGCACAAGGTAGGTCATGCCTATAGTATACCACTTATGATTCGGGAGTATTTACGCGCCGACTTTGTCTTTTTTGTGACCACGCTTCGCGTTCTGCTCGATGTACTCGATGATAGGTGTCGCAACGTCACGACCGGTCACTTTTTCGATGCCAAATCCAGGGCTGGCGTTGACTTCAAGGATTAGTGGTCCACGCTCACTGCGCATCATGTCGACACCAGCGATATTAAGTCCCATAGCGCGCGCAGCTTTAATCGCCATTTTGCGCTCTTCTTCAGTTAGCTTGATTGTCGTACCTTCGCCACCTTTATGCAGATTGCTTCGGAAGTCGTCGTCGAGACTCTGGCGTTTCATGCTGGCAACAACGCGGCCACCAACAACGAATGCGCGGATGTCTGTTCCGGCAGATTCCTTCACGAATTCCTGCAGCAATACGTTCGTGCCGTCATCGTTCGTGAGGTAAAATGCCTGCAGCACCGACTTTGCAGCCTTCTTGCTTTCTGCCAATACCACACCGTTGCCGTGAGTACCACGAGCGAGCTTGATGATAACGGGCGTACCGCCAAGCTTTTCCAGCAAGTCATCGATATCAGTGGAGTTACGACTAAAGACAGTTTTAGGAATACCCACGCCCGCTTTCGCGAGGAGCTGCATGCTTCGGAGTTTGTCACGGCTACGGTTAATCGCGAGCGAGCTTGAAAGTGTATATACACCTTGCATTTCCAGCTGGCGCACAATTGCCGTGCCGTATTTGGTCATATAGCTGGCAATACGGGGAATAATCGCATCATACTTTGCCAAGTCTTCACCACGGTAGCTCACCGTTGGGTTGTTCTTTTCAATCGAAGCATAGCATTCGCGATACTTGATGACTTTGACGTCATGGCCACGGGCTGCCGCGACTTCTTTTAGTCGCTTGGTCGAGTAGTTACCCGTCCCGTTACTTAGGATTGCAATTTTCATTGGGAGGCTCCTTCTCGCGTTAAATACTTACTCAGTGCTTGCTGCTTGGCTTTGGCGTCGATACCACCAAGCATTTCGGGATTATAATTAACTTCAATAATATACCAGATACCGGTGTTCGTGTCCTGTATCAAATCAACACCCGCAATGTTCCGTCCCATCGTGAGCGCCGCTTTAAGCGCTAGACTTATCATTTCTGCGTTGGCGCTTTCCACAGGAATAAGCGTTGCGTTTGTTGAGCCATAAGGTTTATTGAGGTGTCGTTTCAAGGCATTTTTGTGGCCGCTAGTGGTTCGATGCACTACCTGCGCAATCTCATCGCCAAAGCACAGCACACGGTAAAATCCGTCATTGGGAATAAATTTCTGAACCAAAATTGTTTGAATATGCTCCAAGCGCTTTACGGCATTGGCAAATTCTACGGCGTTGCTCACGACATAGTTATTTTTGCCACGATCACTCGCAGGATCTTTCAGCACAATTTCTGGACCAAACTTGCTCGCGAGCTGCTCATAGCTGACAGAACTAAACCCATCCATGTTCAGACACGTAGGCGGCACAAGTACGCCACCGATGGCGAGCATAAACATCTCGCTAAGCTTGGTACTCGAAAGTGCATTCCCTACTTCGTAATCAATGAACCGCACATGGCGATACTGCAGGTACTTTGCAATTGCAACTGCATGGTCAGGGTAACGGCGATACGCCTTAAAGTACACAAGCGGGTGAGCTGCGATGTCCTCGCCACTAGGTAGCAAGATACGCGGCTTGCCTTCTACGGTAATTTCGTAGGTGAGATCTTGGTAATGGCATAGCTCAATCGTCGCCCCATCGCTACTATTCATGTCTTTTACTAAATTCGTTGTAGCTTCGTCGTTACGCGAGGTCAGCAGAATAACCGAGTTCTGGCTAGGGATGACGGGAGTATTGACGTTATGAAGTGATACGTCGACCAAAAAACGATTTCGCAAAAAGCGCTTGCCAATGAGTACTGGGAAACGATTATTGGCACGGTTTGCCAGCGTAAACGATGCTCGGTATTTTTTGCCCGCAATGACCAACGCCAGTTTTACGCGGTATCGAAGCTCATCATCACCGAAGGAATTTTTGATTTTCGCCAGACGAAAACTACGCGTGGTAAATACTTTCCCGGTGTAGCAGGCTGAACCTGGCCCGAACAAGACGAAAGACAGTTCGCCGTCCTGTTCGTTTACCTCTGTCGCCCATACACTCGACCCATCAGCGCCAGTGTCCACCTTTACCGGAACGGGCATATCACTGTTCTCGGGGAATACAGCAAACTCGGTCGTTCCGATGACGCCGTAGGTCGCTTGGTTCTTATCTGACGATATGACCGTTTTCATTCTTTATATTATAGCAAATCATTACCATTTTGTCAATATGTCCCACCTCAGGCAGCAACCGCTTGTTGTTTAGCAATTATCCGCTTAGCAAAGTAGAGCTCCTGGGGGTTAGTATGGTCAATATTGCCAATATGACTATCGTCCATCGCTTCGCTCAACCTATCGTCGGCAATTGCCTGCCGATAATACGCAGCATCCTTCATTATCCCTTCGTAATACACCTTGAGTTTGCTATAAATAACACCCGGCATCGCCCAGTTTGTGCCACGAAACGCGTTGTCATCGTGGACGGTCGCTTCCTTTTTTGCGCGTGCTTCAACTGCTTCGGTAATAAACCCATCTTCTGCATACTTAACGGCGAGTAGGCGCCACATCATTTCATAGGTTTGCCGGCCGTCCTTGGGCTGGCCATCCGCACCAAGCGCTAGTCCTGCAACGATATACCGGTCGCGTGCGCGATTAATTGATGGATTTTCCATCGTGCCAGCCTCCGCACACTCGTATAGTACCCCATCGCCCTCCTCAACATCCGCGCTTTTCGCTGTACCGTACTTTAACAGCCGCACACCCGTGGCTTCACCTTTGACGCTTCGGTCAGCATGAACACCACGCTCATGCAGGTAGAGCCGACGTAATTCTGCGGCGTTGCGACGGGTTGTAGCGGGCAGGTAAATTCTCTTTTTTGCGACATGCGTAGACACAATGCTGATTTCATGCGAGACTTCAAATTTCCACTTGCCCCCATCAAAACCGTCAGCATTGATGGCGCGGTTCATTATGTCTGCACACTGCGTTGCGTCGTAATACACATCATCAGGCGTATCGGGGAATTCCTCTAGTTCTTTGCCAAATCTGCGATGAAGTTCTTTCTGGATAGCAATGAGCTCACTGTTAGTCAGCAGCTCGGCCTCTTCGCCTTGAAATTCGTGCATATCAAAATAGCGGAGCAGCTGTTGCTGGATATTACGCGTACGTTCGTCTGCCGGTATAAAATTCGCGACACGCCGCGATTCTGTTGCCATCATCGCACCAAATACCGCCTCGTCAATCTCGCCATAAATCTCATGATTGAGCTGCATAAATTCTTGACGAGCGGTCTGAACTGCTTGGGAATTCCCCGCTTCACGAAGTCGCTTTGCAGCCTCAACCAACATCATTTTTTTTAGTCGCATCTCATGACCACCTGCATAGAATTCATATTCTTCATCAGATATCACCCCAGACCCTTTATTTGCCTCGAGTTCGAGAATCGCCTCGTAGGTATCGCGCTTTCTTTCTGCAAATGTCGTTTTGCCCTCGACTGTATCGTAAAGTCGATCGAGCTTAGGGTACAAATAATCAGGCTCGTACGCCGAGCCATGGATAAAAGCTCTTTGGCTCTCAGCACGCCTGGCGGTGGAATCCTGGAAATACGGATAGTCCGTGAAGCCACTTTTCACATCGACATATGCTTGGATTTCTGGTGCTGATTTTTGTGTTTGCATAATGCTTACGCCTAGCATATCATAATTTACGACACGCGGCGAGTGTTATAGTGCCCAGTCAACCCCGAAGAATGAGGCTAGGATATGGGCGGTGGGGTGTGCTTTTTGTCCGACTTAATAATCACATAAACCACTGCGCCAATGACGATTAAGCCAATGGCAATCGTGAGTAGCGAGGTGTAGCCTTTGAGCATATAAAGCACCGCCAATGTCACACCCGCCGCACCCCACCACGTTGCAACACGGTAGGCATAAACAAGTCCGGCAATCACAATCAAAACGTGCTCGATGAGGAACAGCAGCTGTGGGCCGCCGCCTTCAGAGAGTGCCGCATTCAGCGTTGGAAGACTGAGTAGCAGCAGGCCAATAATCAGCCGAACCTTTGCTTTAGGCCGCGTGCGAAGTGCGAGGTATGCGTAGGCAACTGCAAAAGCGGCGAAGGCCCAGAGATGCGTATACACAAGATGATGCATGTCGGGGAAGTACACGCCAATCATTCGCTGGAATCCAACCATACCGATAATCACACCAAGATCGACGAGTCGCAGCCGACGATACTCTCTGTCGTCATAACAGATTACCGAACCGATAGCCAGGAGCGCTATGCCTGCCGCCAGCACATCAGTCTGACTGCTTGAAAACAGAGCAAACATACCTGCGATTGTGGTTGTCAAGATTGCAGACAAGAACATAATATCCCAAACCGCCGCGTCATTGCGCCACGATCGGTAAACCCGCCCGCCGACATAGAAGGCGCCCAGCCCCACCCATGCAATACAGACGGCCGTCTGCGTAAATGTAAGGCTGGCCCACGTGCCAACAAGCCCAGTTAAAATAATCGCTGCAAGGTTGGCGCCGTAAAGTAATTGACGATTCCCCGTGCGATACGTCGCGTGGTAGAGTGCCACCGCAGCCGCAAGCCATGCGACCGTTCGCCACATTGCATCGTACTCACCAGCACTAAAATCAGAAAACAGTGTAAGCACACCAAACGTCACTGCGGTGAGCATGCCCGTCTGCCATGTAGCGGATAGTGCGGACCACATACGCCCACTCGAACGCCACCACTCACTGACGCCCACGAAGCCGATAAATGCCAGCCAGCCGATAAATGCGGTTGTTTCGGGCCACGTGAATTGAAGCATTGCCGCAATCAGCCATAGCTCAACGACCGTTGCAATGTGCCCGAATGTTAGCGACACAACCGAGCGCGCTCGCCACGCAACGTAGTACAGTATGCCCACGAGCGCCAACCAAGCTGCTGCTTTCAGGTTTGCTGCATCCACTGCGACGAGCGCAAACAGCGCGAGCGTCGTACCGATGATGATTCCGCCAATTTGAAGCAATTTACTGATATCGCCCCCTCGCTCACCATGCCTTCGTGCATACTCCCCGCCGCCAATCATCATCAACGCGTTAACCGCCGTCAATACGATAATCGTCGTATTGGTCGCCCAGTGATAATGTTGTCCCAAACTAGCAAGCACTGCGAGCACTGCCGCGTTGCCAAAAACAATCATTATGTCCACGCGCTCGCGAATCACGATAAAGTAACAGGTTGCAGCAAGGATAATCCACCAGGCTGCACCCCACAGGCCACCAAGTAGCGGCGCCATTACTCCCATTATCATCAGCCAAACGCCGACATATGAATATATGACCGCAGCCTCACCCACGTGGCCGGGGCGCATAACACGGACTCCAAACAGTGCGATGAGCATCAGGACATAGGTGATGAATAGCTGCTGGGTTTCAATGACAGGGCTGGCGACAAACTTACCAACCAGAAGCGGCAATACTGTCAGGCCTAGCAGAAGCGGTATCCCAAACTCGAATCGCCGTAGACGAATTAAGGCATACATCGCCACTAGTACGATTGCGACGTATTCAACAGTCATAATAAACGCATTCCCAGGATTCGTAACATCTAGTACCATGCCCGTTGCCAAAAGCGCGACGCCGAAACCTATCCACTGCATAATTTCGTGATGACTATCGCCAGCCCGCAAGCGGGGCGCAAGGAAAGCAGTCGACGATACCGCATTCACGAGGCCTGCAGCAGCAAGTGCATAGCTCATCATCACCCAGGAGTTGTCGGTGAGTGCCGCAACGAATGATACCGCCGCGATAATCATAATACAGCGTGCAACAACCCAGTACGTGGTTCGTAATGCAGTAGTACTCGCAATGACTGCCTGCGCCACATAATACAGCGCAGCGACACTAAATACAGCCGCATATTCACCGGCTGTCATTGTCCAAAATGAAAATACCGCTCCGGTCAAAGCTACAGGTACGGCCACAGGGCTGGTTTTGACGATTGGCTCTGCAAATTCCTGGGGTATCCACGCGTATTTATAGTGCGCCAAAAGCGTCAGGAACGAACCGAACGCGATCATCACCACGTAATACCACATAATCTGCGCATGGCCGACTGCTGGCAGTGTGCACGAGAAGATAAAAAGCGATAAGATGGACACATACGCAAGCAGCTGGCTTTTCATAGCCATGGTCGCGTGAATATACATAGCAGATCCAATGAGTGACGTCACGAGCCAACAGGTTGCAGCGTCTTTAGTGACAAGGTAATACATCGTGATGCCAGCGATTGGCACCGCTGCAAGCGCCGTGCCAATAAAAGCAACTGCGGCAGGCTTAAGAATTGGCACGTGCCGATTGATGACAAAGCCAGCCACATAGAATACGAATATCATGAGCCAAACGATGGCGAACTTCACCCCATTGCCAAGGCCGATGGTTTGTGCGAGCAGAATAATACCCGACACCAGCAATAGACTCGCCACATACAACGCAATGTTGATGGTGTGACTTCGGTTTCGCTCACGGCGCTCATCGTTCGTAATGGCAGTAGGGGCGAACGGCTGGCCAATATAGGTAGTATCGGCATTTGGACTGTCAAGTGTCGTCACATACCCATAGGGACTCATTTGTAATGGGACATCAACATAATTGAGGGATGGGTCGGCTACCGCGGCTTCTGCCGGTGCGGCATAGTCCCCTGCTGCATATGTCGCAGGCATGGCAGGCTCAGGACTAATCGCAGGCTCTGGCTTAGGAGGCTCGGGTGAAATACCGTGCTTCTGCTCAGTCGCCCTTACGCCATCCCAGTAGCCCTGCCGGTACGATATGCTGTAATAATCCAGCGTATCAGGCTGCTTGCCACTACGCGATACTAGCGCAATTACCAGTACGATAACCACAATAAATAGCAAAAATTCTAACACCCCTGGTCACCCCTTATTATAGCCATAATGGTTATAGTATATCAGTTATGAAGGAGTTTTTATGAAAACAGGCTATGCTTTTTTGCAGAATCAAACTGCTCGAGTAAATCACGCTGTTTTTTACTCAATTTAGTGGGTGTGTCCACTACAATACTCACAATGTGTGCACCGCGCGCTTCGCCGCGTAAATGCGGTACGCCATGGCCACTCAGCTTAAAGTCAGTGCCGCTTTGTGTACCCGCGGGAACCTTCATCGTCACTGTACCATCAACGGTCTCGACATCAATTTCCGTCCCGAGTGCCGCTGCAACCATATCAACATGCTCTTCGCTGAGCACTAAGTAACCTTCACGCGTAAACTTCTTGTGGGCTTTGACCCGTATATGAACGTACAAATCGCCCTTGGCTCCGCCGCCGATTGCCTCGCCGCGCTCACGCAAGCGAATCGTCGCGCCATCATCGATGCCGGCGGGTATTTTAACCGTCACACTCACCGTCCGGCGCTCCGTTCCCTTGCCGCGACACACACTGCACACAACTTCTGGCACTTTGCCTTTGCCTTTACAGGTTTCGCAGGTTACAGCCTGTTGAATTTGTCCGAACATCGTATTCATCAGTCGCACCTGTTGTCCGGCACCCTTACAGGCCTCACACGTCTTTAAGCTATGGCCTGGTTCGACTGTTGTCCCATGGCAGTGGCTACACTCGTCGTCCAAATTCATAGACAGCTTTTCTTCTTTTCCAAATACCGCCTCTTCAAATGTCAGGGTGACGCTCGTCTCTACGTCACGGCCCCTCGTGGGGCCGTAGGGCTGTTGGGCCCCGCCGCCAAAGAACTGGCTAAAGATATCTCCAAAGCCGCCCGCGCCATTGAAGTCAAAGTGAACGTCTTGCCCGTTGAAGTTAAAGCCTTCGAACGGATTGCCACCCGCACCACCACCGGCGCCACCGCCCACACCCGCGTGACCAAACTGATCATAACGCTGGCGTTTTTGCTGGTCTTTCAAGACCTCATAGGCCTCGTTGATTTCCTTGAACTTAGCTTCATCGCCACCCTCTTTGTCAGGGTGGTGTTTCACGGCAGCTTTGCGAAACGCCTTCTTAATTTCATCTGCACTGGCTGTTTTTGACACACCAAGCACTTCGTAATAATCACGTTTAGTCATATCTGTTATAAGTATAGTAAACTAGCACTCGAAATACAAGAGTGCTAACCTAAAAATGCTGACGGATGTGATTGAAGCTATATTCCCACGTTGCATCGGTTTTCTTGTGCGGGTTGAAGATGTTAAGTGGATCATACAGTTGCTTTATCTCTTTCATATAGCCAAGAACGTTCGGGCTATACATCGCCGAAAGCCATGGGCCACGAATCATGCCGTCGTTATGTTCCCCACTCACGCTCCCTCCATATTTTATGACCAGGGTGTTCACTTCTTTCATGGCAGGTTCGAACTTGGCGCGTTCCGCCGGGTCTTCAATTTTCATGAGCGGTATAACATGGAAATTTCCATCGCCAAGATGGCCAGCAATCGTTGCGAGCAACTTGTACTTTTTCACAATCTCACGCAGCTGCGGCAAGAACTCGCTCAGGCGTGCCGGTGGCACAATCAAGTCATCAATAAATGGCGCAGTGTGCTTGTCCTTCACCTTACTGCGCAGCAAGTTAAAGCTTTCGCGTCGCATCAACCAAAATTTACGTCCGGCCGCCTCTGTGGCATCTTCTTCCATATAGCTAAAGTTATGGCCTGCCAAGTGCTGTTTTGCCGTATGAATCTTCACTTTTACCTCATCTGCGCTGTTGCCAGTAAATTCGATGAGCAAAATGAGCTTTGGCACTCCACGAAACAATGCCAGACCATCTGGAATCAGCTGCAGACACATTACCATCCACGTTACAAAACCCAGTCGCTTAATAAATGCAAAGATAAATTTAAAGCTGAGCCACAAGGTATTGTCGTCAAAACATTCAAACGTCGCAGGTTTTTCTGCGAGCACTGCTGGAATGACTTCCCCCAGGTTATCAATCGATTTCATGTAGCAAACGAGCGTGCCGCTGTGGCTCGGCTTGGGAACCAGCGAAAGCGTTGACTCTGTGGTAATTCCCAGCGTTCCCTGCGCGCCAACAAACAATTTTGTTAAGTCAAAAATACCCGTATCTCGGTTCCAAATGTTCCATAGGTGATAACCGGTAGAATCTTTGCTGACCTTTGGGGCTGCGGCTCTAATTTCATCATAATGGCCGTCCAGTAGTTCGAACGTTCGTCGATACAAATTGCCTTCAAATGTGTCTTGTCCCATCTTGGCGTTCAACTCATCGCGCGTGAGTGGCTTCACCTCATACTCATTGCCATCGCTCAAAACAACGCGCAGATGAGTCACGAAGTTGTCGGTCTTACCAAACTGGAGCGACTTTTCGCCACCGCTGTTATTATTCACGATTCCACCCATGCCCGCGAGCTCACGGCTTGCGGGGTAGCTAGGCAATATGCTGCCATGCTTCAGCGTTTCAACTTCGAAATCTTTATACATCGCCCCTGGCTGTGTCGTTGCGGATTCAGCGGAAACATTCGTGACGGCGGTCATATGACGACTGGTATCGACAATAATCGAATCGTTGATTGCCGCCCCTGACATATCCGTTCCGCGCGAGCGTGCCGTGAGGCTTAGGTTGGGGACGTCTTTTTTATGCTCAGCAACAAATGCTACCAGTGCTTTAATGTCATCGCCACTTTTAGGGAATACCACGACCTGAGGCTTTAACTCAAATAAGCTTGCGTCATGACTGTAGAATTCTCTGGTTTCATCACTTGCGTCAACGTCGCCTTGAAGAATCTTGCTTAGCTCACCCGGTAGATCCATATATCTTTATGGTACCCGCTCGCTAGCAAAAGCACAAGCATTATCGTACCCTTGCTGCAGATGCTATACTACAGCTATGGCATATGAAGGAACAAAACTAGCAGATTTCGCGCCCCTCGACCGAGTAAGCGAACTACAAATCATTGATATCGAGGAAGGCACTGGCGCTGTCGTGCAACCAGGCGCAACCATCACCGCCCACTATACGGGCGCACTCTGTAAAAACGGTATTATTTTCCAAAGTAGTCACGACTTTGGCAAACCGATTTCGTTCGGGCTCAACCAGGTGATTCGCGGATGGACCGACGGCGTACCGGGCATGAAGGTGGGTGGCATGCGACGACTCATTATCCCAAGTGACATGGCCTACGGTTCAGCGCGCGCGGCCAGTAACATTCCGCCAAACAGCGATCTGGTCTTTGATATCGAGCTCGTGGATATTGCAGGCTAATAATGGACGCGCCAACGCCTCATCAGCCTCACGGGCAGCCACATATACCTACCGCAGTCGTGCCCGCCCCTTATACCGATAGCTACGGTATTGCGAGCATCGTCCTAGCGCTATTCGCGTTCACCATTCCGGGCCTTGTCGTCGGCCTAATTGGCGCGAGCAAAGCCAAACGCATGCGTGTTTCTCCAGCCGTCTCGCGCGTGGGCTGGATACTAAACCTCGTCTTCCTAGTCATCTCTACCGTCATTCTTATTGCCGTCATTGCGTTCGTCGTTTCACATCCCGAAGAAATCAAGTCTGAGCTCTCATCGCTCAAAGATGCCTCCCGAACAACTGTTGCAGCCGGGGGTGCACGACTACTGGTGCCTATTTCTTTCGAGTCTATCGCAGAAGATTACCCTGACGCCGATATTGCCCAGGGTGATTTATTTAGCGAAGCCTATGTCATTACGTACCGTGAGTCGAGCGCTGACATTGCATCAAACACAACAGTGAGTGACCACGCAAACCTGTCGTATCAGCAATTTATAGCTGACCCCGGATATAGCGAACAGTCCCGCACGCAGCTTACTGCCGGGAAGGTGGCCAATCCTTACGGCTACGAAATTGCTGACTATCGTATTGACGCAACCTATGAAGGACACAAGTATGTCTACGTCATACGTTATGTACGAACCGCCCAAAGCTATTACACAGTAATGAGCTGGACCATGCCAAGCCACCTTGACGACAACCAGACAACGCTCTACAACATCTTGGGGTCTTTCCAGGAACTATAGTCCGCGTCTTATTGTGGTAATGTTTTACCCAGCGCGCTATACTAGCTGCAATGGAACCCTTCTTTCGTACTACTGGCGTCATACTCGGTACACTTCGTGCCGAGTATCGCCAACTCGCAAATCGCTACTTTGGTACCGTGGAACGCCTACCTGGCGACGCGCGAGCCATTTGTCAGCAAACGGTTGATCGACTTTGGGAAGGTGATTTCTATCGAACCAGTCTGGGGCACTTTGATTTCTTTTGGATGCGAGATTTTGGCACCGTCGCACAATCTCTCGTGCGGCTAGGCGAAACAAAGCGCGTCCACCACACTCTGCAATTTGCCCTTCGTCACTATCGACGGGCAGGTGCGGTCACACTATGTATCGACTCGGTCGGCAACTGTTTTGATGCTCCGGGCAAAAGCATTGATGCGCTCCCATGGCTGCTTCACAGCCTTCATGTCAGCGGCTACGAACTCAACAAGTCAGACATAACGTTCCTACACAGGGAGCTTCGTCGCTACCGGAAAAAGTATCTCGACGATAATGGCCACATACGAAGTATGAAGTATGCCGAGATGCGTGACGCCGTGATACACGACCGTAGCGCCTACTCCGTGGCACTGGTGGCGCGGCTGGCCTACTGTAGCGAGCAACTCCAGCTTGAATTTCCTTACAAAATGAGCCAATACCGTGAAAAGTTAATAGCTCATTACTGGAACGGACACTACTTTAATGCAGCCTATCGAAACACCGCATTTAGCGCCGAGTGCGCGCTCTTCCCGTTTTTCCTGGGCATCGTGGATGACGCAACAATGGCCGGCCAAACATTCGATTACATTAATCAGCAGCGTCTCAATGAGCCCTACCCACTCATTTACACCAACACGCCAGAAAAGTTTCGCTACAACTGGTGGATGACCGGACCTTGGATGCCAAATTATCAAGGAGATACCATATGGAGCTGGCACGGGGAATACTACCTCCATTTACTCAAGCGATACAAGCGCCCTGAATACAAGCGAGAGTATAAAAAATTCTCTGAAATGATTGAATTACACGGAAGTTTTCCAGAAATGCTTAACCTCGATGGAAGCTGGTATAACGCACCAGTATACAAGGGCGATCCTGGCATGGTCTGGGCAGCATTATTTCTGGAGCTCTAGCATCGACCGGCCGCAGGGCCTGAATATTTACTCTAAGTAGGCTATAATTTTACTATGCGCATTGCAATCTTTACCGATGTTTACCTTCCCCTCCGTGGCGGTACCCAAACATCAATCCACAACCAAAAACTCATGCTTGAACAGGCGGGACATTCTGTCACTATTTTCACGACACCCCATCCTGATGCTGAAGGACGAGCCGACATTGTGACAGTACAAGGCGTTAACTTCACTACCAAACGTGGCGAACAGCTCCAGCTCACAATGCCCACCCCTACCAGACAAATCCGTAACGAGTTATTAAGCCGTCAGATAGAACTCGTTCACGTCCAGACAGATTTCGGTATTGGTATTAGTGGAGCGGCGGCTGCCAAAAAACTGAATCTGCCGCTTGTCTACACATTTCACACTCTCCTTTGGGAGCAGATTGAAACACGGCCTCGCGGCGAGCAGCTTGCCGTCCACTTGTTCGAAGCTCCGATGCAAAAGACACTTACCGTACCCGAGAACTTCCATGTCGAACGTTTGCCCGGCGAACGCTCATACGCCTACAAATTCCGCCGACACGTTTGCCTTCTTGCCAGTCAAGCAGATGTCGTTATATCGCCATCACCACACATGGCAGAAAAATTCAAAGCATGGCTTCCTGCGGGAACTATCGTCACATCGCCCAATACCGTCACCACGCCGCCGCACCAACAAACACTGCCCGCGGTTCCCACGTTCCTATGGATGGGGCGCATGATGCCCGAAAAGCGCGTACTCGATTTTTGTCACGCCATTCAACTCATTAGCAAGTACACAGACGGGGCATTCCACGCCGTCATTGTGGGCGATGGCAGCGACCTAGAGGAAGCCAGTGAGTTGCTGCGAGAAACACCTCAAGCGACACTCGCTGGATCAATCCCCAACGAACACATTAACTCGTACATTGACAACGCAAGCGCGCTTGTCATGACATCCCAGGGATTCGATAACCAACCAATGGTTATCACTGAAACAATTGTCGGAGGACGCGGTTTTGTGAGTATGGATAACGACCTCGTACAAGATGTCGCGCCTGGTGTGGGCGTGTTTCCTGGCGGCACTACACCTGACGACCTAGCGCGTTGCCTCGCCGAACTCATTGACAAGCCTCACCTCCTCCAACAAATGTCTGATACCGCTGCAGCTATCGCGCCCCACTACAACGCAGCGCAAGGGCTGGAGCGCCAACTAAACGCGTATCAACAAGCGCTACAGCACTTCCACCAAGCCTAAACTTTCCTCGGCTGCATTGCTCCAGAGCGAATCCCTAGGACCCCATGCAATAGTCGCCACCACTTTCAAGCCCGACAACAATGCGATATGCCCTTGCACTTTCAGTGCCATCACAGTTTACACCAGGAGTATAAACAGCAATGGTTGATGACGGCACCCCGCCGCCGGATACGGTGTCAATAACCGAGTAATCAAGCCCGTCTAGCCAACTTGCTTCCGGTAGCTCGCCCCGATAATTTGTCATGAAGTCCACTACCTCTGTACTCGCCAGGCTCACGTCTGCTTTGCGGCCAGTGTCGCGTTGACTGCGCTGGAGCGCAGGGATACCGATAAAGATCATCGCGAATATCAATATGCCCAGTAGCAACCCCAAGATTCCCGTGGCAAGCCCCGCAATTGCCATTCCGCGGCGAGCAGATTTCAGTGCAATAATACCAAAAATGATAGCAAGAATCGCCAGGATAGCCGACAAAAAAGGAACAAAACATAGCACAATCGAGATAATCCCCAAGACGAGCGCCGCAACTGCAAGGCCATTATTGTTGTTCTGTGGTGCCATTACTGATATCTCCTTTGTTATTACTCTTCACTATACCGAAGTAACCCGCTAATCCCAAGCTTTCCCACGTAAAAAGAGTACGCAGATGCGTACTCTTTTTCGTAAACGAGCTTCCTACTTCTCGTCGACTACTTCGCCTTCTACGGCATCGTCATCTTTTTTTGTTTTCTTCTTATCCGCATCGTCACCCTCAACTGGCGCTTCTGCCTCTGCTGATTGCTGATACATCTTGGCACCGATTGGCATAATTGCTTCGTTAAGCGCTTTTACCGCCGCCTCGAGTTCATCCTTGTCGGTTGCATCTTTATGCTTTTCCGCTTCGGCGACTGCGTCTTCAATGGCTTTTTTATCGTCGTCACTGATTTTATCTTTGTACTCATCAGGCATTTTCTTGGCCTGGTAAATAGCATTTTCTAGTTGGTTTTTAGCATCAACTGCTTCACGCTTTTTCTTGTCATCATCAGCATGGAGCTCGGCCTCTTTTTGCGCCTTCTCGATGTCTTCTTTGCTCATGTTGCCTGATTCCTGAATGGTAATTGACTGTTCTTTACCGGTACCCTTGTCTTTGGCGGTAACATTCAGCAGACCATTCGCGTCAAGATTAAAGGTAACCTCAATCTGTGGAACACCGCGTGGGGCGGGAGCAATTCCATCAAGCACAAACTTACCGAGCGACTTGTTATCGGCAGCAAACTCACGCTCGCCTTGCAGTACATGAATTTCAACTTGCGGCTGGTTATCACTTGCCGTACTAAACGTTTCTGACTTACTCGTCGGAATCGTGGTATTGCGCTCAATCAATTTCGTACTCACACCACCCATCGTTTCAATACCGAGGCTCAGTGGAGTCACGTCAAGTAGCAACACGTCTTTTACGTCACCGCTCAGCACCCCACCCTGAATAGCTGCACCGATTGCGACCACTTCGTCAGGGTTAACGCCCTGCATTGGGTCTTTACCAAACAGCTTTTTAACTCGCTCAACAACAGCTGGCATACGGGTCATACCGCCGACGAGTACAACTTCGTCAATATCACCCTTCGAAAGTTTCGCATCTTTCAGTGCCTTTTCAACTGGGCCGTCCAAACGATTAAGCAAATCCGCTACCAGGCTTTCAAGCTTCGCACGAGTAAGTTTTAGCTCGAAGTGCTTCGGGCCATCAGCGTCAGCCGTAATAAACGGAATGTTTACTTCGTACTCTGTCGTGGTCGAAAGCTCTTTCTTCGCTTTTTCGGCTTCGTCCTTCAGACGTTGCATCGCTGCATTATCTTTTTTCAGGTCAATGCCATCAGTCTTCTTAAACTCATCGATAAAGTGGTTCACAATCGCGTTGTCGAAGTCTTCACCACCCAGGTGCGTGTCACCGTTTGTGCTTTTTACTTCGAACACTCCATCACCGAGCTCCAGGATTGATACGTCGAATGTACCACCACCAAGATCGAAGACAACAATTTTTTCTTCTTTACCCTTGTCGAGGCCATACGCGAGCGCAGCGGCAGTTGGCTCATTAATGATACGCTTGACTTCGAGTCCGGCAATTTTACCGGCGTCCTTTGTTGCCTGGCGCTGAGAATCGTCAAAGTACGCAGGTACAGTAATGACTGCTTCTGTTACTTTTTCACCCAGGAAGGCTTCAGCATCGGCTTTAATTTTACTCAGAATCATTGCTGAAACTTCTTCAGGCGTATAATCCTTGTCACCCATTGTCACCGCAACGCCTGTTGCGTGTTTCACAATAGCAAACGGCATAATGTCGATATCTTTTTGAACTTCTTTGTCGCTAAATTTACGACCGATAAGTCGTTTAATACCATAAATAGTGTTTTTGGCGTTGGTCACACGCTGACGCTGTGCAACCTGACCGACAAGTCGCTCGCCACTTTTATTTACCGCAACGACACTTGGTGTCGTACGGTTACCCTCTGCATTCGCAATAACCTCTGGTTTACCGGCCACCAAATAGGCAAAGGCGCTGTTCGTTGTGCCGAGGTCAATTCCAATGATTTTACCCATATTCTTCTCCTTGTTTTCTTATGAATTCTCTGTTGCACGTTGTGTGCGGTTTAGCACTCCTCGCAGGATAGTGCCAAATCTGTTTCTATGATAGGTGATTAGCACTCTCATGTCAAGAGTGCTAATGTGTTATTTTTAACATCACCCTTCTCTGTTTCTGCATAGTAAAATAGGTAAATGCACTTTATTTATAGTCTTATAGGGATTATCGGCTTTGCTTCCCTTATGGCAGTACTCACCAACCCCTTTAGCCGTCTCACTATTGTTCGTCGTCCTTATATTTCCGAGATGAAGCAAGATGCCATTGAAGCAGTCAACAACAACCATAAACTTATCGTACGCAGTAGCCTCCCGTATCGACTATTCGGTATCTTCAAGAACGGTTTTCATATTATCGCCAGCCGCTATACTCGTCGTCCGCATGCAGATAACGCCGAGACCGTTGATGAGATCATCAATCAAATCTATCATCTTCGATTTGATCCAAAAAAGCTACTCCTGACTTCAGGAGATCATTTTAGCTCACTTTTCGTCCGGAACCTCGGCGTTTTTTACTACCCCACGCTTGACACGCAGCTTGCCACTACCGAACAGCACTGGCATAATCGACAGCTCGTTTACCTACAAACACTTGCCTATGCACTCGGCGTTTTTGACAAAACAACCGATCTCGCCACCACTATTGTGCCGACTGGCCGGTGGCAAGCAACGTGCGTCGACTTCCATTCCTATCCTTCTGACACCCTCTACGGGATGCTCTACGCACTTGCCGCACTAATGGGCAAAGAATCTGCTCGCCCTGCCAGCTACAACCGCGATGTCTGGAAACTTAGTACCGTCGATGCTGCTAAGTTGTTGCGCAAAACGTACGCGGGGAGCCTGGCCCGCCACTACCAGCGCTACCGTGAACGAGCTTTCGATGAGACATTGGGACTCATTAACCCCTCGGTGACAATGTCCGGAGCAAAAGACATTACCAAACGCCAGTCCTCGTTCTACGACAATGTCGTGTTCTGGAAAACAACACAGCTCGCCATGGACTTAGGAATCGTCAAAAGCGACTCAGGCTTCCTGGCCGCGCTCAAAGAGCGCATCATCACAACATTTTGGCTAGAAGATGAAGGATATTTCCTTGAAGACCTCTCAGCAGCAGGCAAACAACATAAATACTACTCATCTGATTGGCTTATCGTGCTCGCAACACATTTTCTTGATCCAGAAGACAGCATAGAGCGAGACTATTTTGAACGTTCGATCGCCTATATTCGTAAGCAAAAAATCGCTAAACCTTTTGCGATAAAATACCAGCACGAAACGCGCGCCCACCGTCAATTTGCTATCGTACGCCTTGCCGTCGCTAGCTATGGCGGCGACTCCATTTGGAGTTTCTGGGGAATGGAATACATCAAGACGCTGATACTCCTCTACCGTGCGACGAATAACAACAACTACCTCGAAGAAGCAGACTACCACATAGACAAGTACGAGCACGCCATGAAACGAGATCGGGGGTTCCCGGAAGTTTATGATGCTAAAGGAGCGCTACTTCAAACGCCGCTCTACCGCAGCATCCGAATGACGGGCTGGGTAATCGGGTTTGATCAAGTGCGCGCCATGCGTCGCGCAATCACTAGCAGCGAAGACTAACGACGAGTCACTTTAACCATTGCATGCCGAAGTGGCGTACCATTCAACAGGTAGCCCGCTTGTAGCTCCTCGTCAATCACTTCATGCTCACCCACTGCGTCTTCATCGAACTGAACAGCCTGATGAAGTTCAGGATTGAACGGCGTCCCTGGCGTCGCTTCAATACGTACTACTTGCATTGCGGCAAGCGACTTTTCGAGCTGTTTACCAAGACCCATCACACCCTGCACCCAAGGATTCTTTGCTAAATCGGCAGGCGCATGAGCAATCGCGCGCTCAAGCGTATCAATGACGGGCAATAATTTCATAATCGATTTCATCTCACCCATACTGCCGGCATTCGTCTTTTCTTGTTCGACACGCTTACGGTAATTTTCGAAGTCTGCACGTACACGCTGCAAATCAGCGGTCAATTCGGCAATTTGCTGGGTATGTTCATCGCGTTGTTTTTTCGCTGGCATTATAAGACCTCCTCTAACATTGCGCCGGTTCGCCTGACGAGCTGCATGGTGCGTGCATAATTCTGACGTGTTGGGCCAAGCACACCAATATAGCTTTTGTCACTGTATGGCGATCGAAACCGACTAATAATTAATGTCGCGCCACTGCTTTTACCAATGGGATTTTCACTCCCGATAAATACATTGAGTGGCTCATTTGGTGCGGCTTCACGCAGCCAAGGCTCCAGGTTATCCAGCAATCGCGCGACAGCTTGGATGTGCGTCCCGCTCACGTATTCTGGCTGACTAAACAAATTGCTAATGCCATTCATATACAGCTCGCTCCCAATCGTCGCGATGCCAAGGTTGCCGGTCAATTCGACCAGACCATCGACTGCGCTACGGATAGCACGGTCAGCTGCATCCTTATGCGAATGAACGTGCGCCTCGATAGTCCTGGCGCTCCTGTCCACTCCAGTGGAAAGCTCCGTCATTTGCGCATCCGTAATGTCGTTTACATACAGGCGATAGCCCTTGTCTGTGGGAATGCGGCCAGCACTCGTGTGAGGGGCTTCAATCAATCCCATGTCTTCTAGGCGAGCCATCTCGCTTCGAATTGTCGCGCTACTCACACCGAACAGCTTGGCAAGCGTGACACTCCCTACTGGTACAGCGATCTCTGCGTACTGCTCAATAATCGCAGCAAGAATCTTAGCTTGACGTGAAGTAATTTCCATACCGTATATTATAGCAAATGGCTAGCACTCAAGCAATACGAGTGCTAGTTCTCGTAGCGTTCACGAATTTCATTCAAAATATCACGTGCCACAAGGCGTTTCTCGTCGTCCTTGCGGTAAAACTTGTCGTTACTCCCCACAATTTGCAAGCAGGCATCAACTGCTTCACTCAGTGAATCATTGATCACAAAGTGGTAATACGGTTTTTCGAGCGCGGCTTCGAGTTCGTGAATTGCGCTGGTGCGTCGATTGGGCCAATCAGCGTGGAACTCCTCAATGCTCGGATAGCGTTTTTGGACCCGGCGCTGCCACTCATCATAGTTGGGCGGCAATAGGAATATTGCCACGACGTTGTCTGACAAGCTTTTATATTTATCGACGCCTTCCACAGTAACGTCAGCAATCGCAATCTTGCCAATGTCATGGGCGCGGCGTACTTCGCTAACCGTCACGCCATAAATTCGGTTATGAACCATGCTGACTTCCACGTATTCACCAGCGTCTATCGCTGCCAGTGCTTGGTCCTCAGTCAAAAAATGATAGTCCACGCCGTCTTGCTCAGGAACGCCGTTGTTTGACCGTGGCTGCCGCGTCACGCTTGTTACGAGATCGTGATAATTGCCCGTCTTTACCATTTCGTTCAGAACGCTGTTTTTACCTGCGCCTGTTATGCCTACGAGTAACGCGACTTTTGTGTCCCGAAGTAGCTGAACGCCCTCTTGGTTCGGTGTTGCTGATTCGACTTTTGAGGCTAATGATTCCATAGTTATCCTTTCAGTATAATCGTAAAACCCATATATAACCACCCATCTATAAGGTATGACGGCTAGTGCTTAGTCTCGCTTGAGCATTACCGTAAAGGCTTCTGATGGTATATCAACCTTACCAAAGCGTTTCATGCGCTTTTTACCACGCGCTTGCTTAGCAAGCAGTTTCTTTTTACGACTCACGTCGCCACCGTATAGATAACCCGTCACATCTTTACGGTACGCACCAATGTCTTCACGGGCAATAAACTTCCCACCGATAGCAGCCTGCAAGCTTACTTCAAAACTCTGGCGCGGCACGACTTCTTTGAGTTTTTTGGTAATCATGCGGCCGAGTGCCATACTTTCGCTACGGTGGCACATGATGCTCAGCGCATCAACCATCTCCCCACCAACATAAAAGTCTACGCGCACCAAGTCTTCGGCACGGTATTCGTCTAGCTCGTAGTTGAAACTACCATACCCGCTGGTGACACTTTTGAGCTGGTCGTAAAAATCCGTCAGCAAGTTAGCGAGCGGGGCTTCGAAACTAATCAGCGCGCGCTCATCGATATAACTTAGGTTATTCTGCAGCCCGCGTTTTGCGATAATCAACTGAATCACCGCGCCAATATAGTCCTGCGGCACCACGATTTCACCCTTAATCCATGGCTCCCTGATCTCTTTAATTTTCGTCACCAGCGGCAAATCACTGGCACTTTTAATGTCCAGCTCCTCGCCGTCATTCATGCTAATCTGATAGTCCGTGCTAGGGTTGGTAACGACCAAATCCAGATTGTATTCTCGCTCCAACCGCTCGCGAACAATATCCATGTGCAGTAGGCCCAAAAATCCGATGCGGACCCCAAACCCAAGTACTGGTGAGTTCTCTGGCTCAAACTGCAACGCGCTGTCGCTCAGGCTGAGTTTTTCGACTGCATCTTTGAGATCGTTATAGTCTTCGTTGCTTACAGGGAAAAAGCCAGCGTATACAAATGGCTGCACGTTTTGATAACCAGGGAGTGGTTGGTCGCTATGGCTGCGGCGAACCGTCACCGTGTCGCCCACTTTGGCATCGCGAGTCGTTTTGAGGTTGGTGACAATGTAGCCGATTTCACCTGGCTCAATGCTCGGCTCTTCTTTCATAGCAGGGCTCAACGCTCCCACTTCGAGTGCGATTCCATGCGCACCCGTTGCGAGCATTTCAATCGTATCGCCCTTTTTAATGGCACCATCCACAACGCGGGTGTATAAAATCACGCCACGATAATCGTCATAGTAACTGTCAAAAATCAGTGCCCGTGTTGGCTGATTTGCATCGCCCTGCGGGGTAGTCACGCGCTCCACAATCGCATCCAATACTTCCGTCACGCCTTCGCCAGTCTTCGCGCTAATTTTTAAGATGTCATCTTCGCTACATCCCAGCAGATTAATAATTTCCGCGCTCACTCGTGGAACGTCCGCCGCGGGTAAATCGATTTTGTTAAGTACGGGGATAATTGTCAGGTCAGCCGCGAGCGCTAAGTACACGTTGGCGAGTGTCTGGGCCTGAATCCCCTGACTGGCGTCAACTACGAGCACTGCGCCCTCGCAGGCTTCTAAGCTACGGCTTACCTCGTAACTAAAGTCCACGTGGCCGGGCGTATCAATTAAGTTCAGGTCAATTCCCTTGTAGTGCATGCGGACAGGCGCTAGTTTAATCGTGATGCCTTTTTCGCGTTCCAGGTCCATACTGTCGAGCAACTGACTTTTCATGTCACGTTTTTCAACGGTGTGTGTTAGCTCCATCATACGATCAGCAAGCGTCGACTTGCCGTGATCGATATGCGCGATGATGCAAAAATTACGGATATTACTCTGACTCATACGTTATCTCCTCGAAAATAAAATTGCTTTCATTCGCGCGAGAATAGGCTTCGGCTCACTCAAATGGAAGAGTGTCGAAACCCATATATACACCGCAAAACTAACAAGCGTGATAATACCAAACTTTGGGAAGGTTGAAAGAAAACTCATGTCATCGCTTTGGAGCTGGAACAGTTGAACTGTAATGTACGTCGCCAGCCCCATGATGCCACTCGCTCCAACCATCCGCATGACCGCATGCAGAAAAATCGTATTAAACAGTTTTGGAATTCGCGCCGAAAGAATCACGAACAAAATTGCAACTTCTACCACTGCCACGATTGACTGCGCCCACGCCAGTCCATACACGCCCCAGCCAAATGCGCTCGTAAAGACGACTGCCAGCAAAATATTAAGCCCGATTGAAAAAATAGAAATATATAGCGGCGTCTTAGTGTCTTGCTTGGCATAAAATACCCGAGCAGCAATGTGATAAATCGTGCGGAACAATATCGAAATCACCAGAGCACCCAGTAGCCCTGCAATCAGCGCGTTACCACCGTTTTTAATAAATGTCACGATGAAACCACGGGTAAAGAACGTAATGGTTGCAATCGGCAGTGCCAGCCAAATAATCCACCGTAGAATCGTCCGTAGCTCGCGGCGGAACAGGTCATCTTCACCATCGCTCAGGCGCTGCGTCATACGAGGAAACGCGGCGTTACTAATTGCGACACCGATCAAGCTCACGGGCATCAACGACAGCGACGACGCCTGTTGATAGGCACGGATCGTTCCGTCTGCCATGTGCGAAGCAATGTTGGTTTCCACCAGCCCGTTAAAGTAATCGATACCCTGGTCCAACGAACGAGCGGGGAGGAGCCTGAGCACCTGACGGAAGCCTTTATTCTTCCAGCTAATGCGCATCTGGTAATCAAAGCCGAGCCCTAATAGCCCAATCGAACTAACGACAAGCTGCATCATGGAACCAAGCACCACACCGAGAGCAACGCCCATTATACCGCCTTCGAATATCTTCCATCCAAACAGTTCGATACCGTTGGTGAAGAACTGCGCGCCAATAATGATTCCGATGTTGTAAATCGTGGGCGCAAGTGCGTAGAACGTGAAGCGACCCACCGCCTGCTGCATGCTCGCGATAACCGTAGCAACTGCAAACAAGAACGGGTTGACGGCAATGATGCGCATCATGCTGATGGCCAGCGCCCTACCTGATTCGTCGAGCCCCGGCCCAACTACATAGCGTACCAGCGGGTCGGCGAATATGATAATGAGTACACTTGCGATGAGCGTGACGAGCGCCATAAAGTTCACCATGCTTGAGCTAAGCTCCCATGCAGATTTACGGTTTCCCTTCGCCAATCGCTTGTTGAATACTGGGATGAACGTTACGCTCAGCGCGCCCGATACCAAAATGAAGAACATGAAATCAGGAATAGTGAAGGCAACCGTGTATGCGTCGATACCGACCGGGTAACTATCGAGGTATAAACTGTTCAGCAAGCGGTCACGGTAAATGCCCAGTAGCGAAGCAATCAGGGTCGAGCCGGACAGCAAAATTGCCGCCCACTGGACGGACAATTTGCTGTTAGCGAGCGCTACAACCGATCGAACTCGACTCTGTGTTGCCATAGTTGGTGCCGCTTCTAGTGAAGCATCGCCTCCGCTGGAAGCTTCGCGCTTTCCATAACTTTATGTGCTTGATCTTCTTCGAGTGTTTCTTCCTTCAGGAGTGCGTCCTTGAGCCGTTCGAGCACATCGCGGTTAGCAGTCAGAACCGCTTCGGCGCGCTTACCGGCTTCTTTAATGAGCGCTTCGACTTCCCCGTCAATTTGCTGTGCCGTTGCATCGCTGTACGGACGCTCATGAGTCATGCGGTCAAAGACCATTCCGCCGTTGTCTTCGTGGAATACTTGGTCACGAAGTTCGGTCCCCATACCTTGCTCGATAATCATATCGCGCGCGATTTCAGTTGCTTTGCGAAGGTCGCTTCCTGCGCCGGTCGTGATGCCATCAGCACCGTAAATGATTTTTTCAGCAATGCGGCCACCCATCGCGCGAGCGAGGATATCTTTGAACTCATACACGTTGGTGTAGCTTTTGTCTTCTGGTGGCAAGAACCACGTCACGCCGCCAGTTCCACCGCGGGGAATAATGGTTACCTTGTGAACAGGATCGCTATCCGGGAGCACGTGCCCCACGATTGCGTGACCGGCTTCATGATACGCAGTCATCTCCTTTTCTTGCTCACTCATCACTTTGGTCTTACGCTCAGGACCAATGGCAACCTTTTCAAAGGCCTCAGTCAGGTCTTTGTTGGTAATGCGCTTCGCATTGCGACGCGCAGCGATGATGGCGGCTTCGTTGGCAATATTTGCCAGGTCAGCCCCAGAACTTCCCGCGGTCTTCGCAGCGAGCTTATCCAAATTGACCGTGTCATCGGTCGGCTTGTTCTTGAAGTGCACTTTCAAAATTGCTTCACGGTCTTTGCGCTCAGGAAGCGTAATGTTAGTTCGGCGGTCAAAGCGACCGGGACGTAGCAGCGCTGGGTCAAGCACGTCGGCGCGGTTTGTCGCCGCCAGAACGATTACGTTTGTGCCCGTTTCGAATCCATCCATTTCCACCAGAATCTGGTTCAGTGTCTGCTCACGCTCGTCGTGGCCACCGCCCATGCCGCTACCACGCTTTCGTCCAACCGCGTCAATCTCATCAATAAAGATGATGGCAGGAGCGTTCTTTTTGGCTTTGGCGAACAAATCACGCACACGACTTGCACCGACACCAACAAACATTTCTACAAACTCTGAACCGGAAATGCTGAAGAAGGGAACATTCGCTTCACCGGCAACCGCGCGCGCCAGCATGGTCTTACCTGTACCAGGGTTACCAACAAGCAACACGCCCTTTGGAATTTTAGCGCCCAGTGTTTCGTACTTTTTAGGATGCTTCAGGAAGTCAACGACTTCTTCAAGGTCTTGCTTGGCGCTATCGTTACCCGCGATATCGGTGAACGTCACGCGCTCTTTGTCGAGCCCATACAACTTCGCCTTACTCTTACCAAAGCCCATGGCCTGGTTATTCTGGCCTTGCGCCTGGCGCATCATAAACATGAAAAACGCGGCAATCAGGACAACTGGAATAATAATTGAAGCTATGTTCCAAATTGCGCTTCCCGTTTCAGAAGCAGCCGTATCAATTACCTGGGTTTTTGTGGTATCGATTTTGTTGTCTTTAATCAGGGTACCCACGCCGCCAGCAATATAGGATTTTTGGGTGGCCTTTTCTTGGCCTTTTGGCGTGATTTGCAGCTCATTACCAGAACCCTGAATCTTCGTTATCTTGCCTTCGTTTGATTGCTGAATTACTTCGCTAATCGGCACGTCTTTTAGCTGCTCTTGCGGCAACGTAATAGCTAGCACTGCGAGTGTCGAAACAACGAGGATTGCCCAGAAAAGCCCGAGCCGCAGCGAGTTACTAATGTTGCCTTTTGGTAGTTTCACCATGAATGTTTATCCTTCCTGTCTATATAGTCAGTCTTATCGCAAAATTACTCTAGTAATTATACTACGACTACCGTGAATTTTCGAGCCGTGAAATGAAGTTCGATACCTGAGCCAACTTGAAATGATGTTCCCGGCTTGGCGGTTTTTACCGCATGGAGGGCGCGCACCAGCTGTGGCCGAGTCGGGCGTGCCACTCCCGCTTGCTCAACCATATACCCGAGCAGCTCCAGTGCAGTCCCATCATCAATCTGCGTCAGGAAGTGGCGCGAGCCTATGTGCGCCGCCAACACATGCGCAGATTCGCGCGCAATATCACGCCGCAACTGCAACTGCCGTGCCCGTAGTGCCATCACCTGCTCTGCCGCGCTCGCGGCCAGCAGGGAAGTCAGCTTGCGCCGAAGTCGGTTACGGTGGTATGCATCGCTCTGGTTCGTGCTATCTTCTACCCACTCTAGCCGCTCCCTATTTGCATAATCCCGAAGCTGGGATTTTGTAAAAGAGAGTAGGGGACGATGGATTTCTTCCCTGCCCAACACCGCCAGGCCGCGCCAGCCAGTGCCTCGGGAAATATTAATAGCCACCGTCTCTACTGCGTCGCCGGTATGATGCGCTGTCGCAATCGTGGCACCATATTTCGCTGCTTGCTCAGTCAAAAATCCGTATCGCGCTTCCCTAGCCCGTTCCTCACTTGCCCCCGCCCCCAGCTCAAACCGAGTTGTCACAAAGGGCAGCCGGTAGCGCTTCGCCAATGCTGCCACAAACCGCGCGTCGGCCGCGCTATCTTCCCGAATACCATGGTCGACATGCGCCACGACCAACTGGTGGTCGCTTTTGCTCAGCATATCGAGCAGCACCACGCTATCCACCCCGCCACTCACCGCTACGAGGTACTTCATTTAGCTCAGTCGCTTACTTACCTTGACGCCTGCCCAAATGCCCAGAGCGCCGCCAACAAGTCCGCCCAAGATTGCCCAACCACTCATCAAATCGTGGTCACCAACCATCCATGGCAGCAGGCCGCCAAGCGTCATTCCGATACTCATAAAAATCATAATGACTGTTTTATTCATGTTTTTAGTATAGCGCACCCTAGAGGTACCGAGTACTGCCAAACGGAATCTTCTGCTTCACATACACGCCCGTTCCCAAGGTGTCGGCACTATGAATCGTCCGATTGCCGTAGCGCTGGTTAATCTCATCAAGCGCCGTCGTCACCTGCTGCTCACGAACCAGCTCATTACCAAACAGCGAAAGCTGATTACCCATATCATCAGTCAAATGGTAGCAGTGAACCCCAATCTCACGAATACCACCCGGGGGTACATGAGCAAACAACCGACGCGCGATTGCCCAAATGGCCGCATCGCTATAAAAGGGCAGGGGAGCCAGATATTTTTCGTGCCAATAATTCCCCTTGCGTCCCCATCGCCCATTACTTGCACTTCCCTCGGCGTCACCGTACAGGCGAACGTAGATGCCGACGCCTCGAGCGCACTTTTGCTGCGAACGCAGCTTACTACCCACCGATTCCACCAAATGGTGCAGGCGCTGCGATACCTGCGCTCGGGTCAGCTGACGGCTCTCCAGCACATACTGTCGCCCACAGGTTTTCAAGTCATATACCACATCGTCGACTTCCCAACCCCGCAGCCGCTGGTGCCACTGGTCACCACAGATGCTTTTGAATACTACGGTGCGAAGGGAATACGCGTCCGCATCCAGGAACTGTAGCGGCGTCATGATACCTACCTGCGTAAGGCGATGTTCGTTGCGGCTCGCGATACCCGTCAGGTCTTGCAGCTTAAGCCGGCCCAGTACCTCGCGTAAATTAGTGTGGTCAATCACATTGAGTCCGTCTGGTTTGTTCAAGCCTGCTGCGGTTTTTGCCAAAAATCGATTTGGTGCGATGCCAATGTTGCAGCGCATGGCACAACCAATTTCGGTGCGCAGCCGATGCTTAATCTCCTGTGCCACTTCTACCATGTCCCGGTCACGAATCGCCGCCGAACTTTGGGCAAAATCAATCACTCCTTCGTCGATGCTTTTCATCGTGAAACTAGGGGAGTAGTCCCGCATAATCTCCATGAGCTTGTGGTACACATAGCGGTATTTTGGCGGATCGCTTTCCAGCCCCACTAGCTGCGGACACAGCCGCTTCGCTTCCTTAAAGCTCATCCCTAGCCTTACGCCCATCGCCTTGGCTTCATAACTACACGTAATAATCATGGTATGTTCAGTGCGCCGATTTAAAATCGCCACCGGCCGGTCGCGCAGCATGGGCCGGGCCTGCTGCTCTACTGTTGCAAAGCAGCTATTCAGGTCAATGTGCATCACCAGTGGGCGAGTGGGGTTGTAGTCTTCCCTCATACCCTATCCGCCTCGAGCGTCAGCAACCAGGTGAGTCGCTCGCTATCAAATTCCAACCGGTAGTCCGCCCCGCCATCTGTCACATCAAACATGTGGACCATGCGTCGGCCAGCAGTAGTAGGGTGGCACAGCCCAATTTCGGTAATGTCGACTTCCCTGCCGCTGGCGCGCCTAAATTTCACTGGTTTACACGGGTTCAGCCCCTCGCTAAACACCGCGACTACTTCAACCCGTTCGTTTAAAAAAAGTTCATCATTCATTTCAAAATATCCCCAACTAAGTATTAGAGAAACGGTTGATTGAAATGTGTTGCCCGTCCCCTTGCCCGTTTCTAGCAATTCGTCCGTAAAACAACTGATGATCCACTAGCGAGGGACGCTTGCTCGCGAGGCGAGTAGTGAGTATCACTGGGAGTTATGTATAGTATATACCAATGCGCGTTAACGCTCTACGGGCTCAGCGTGAATACCAATCATTGAAAGCATTTCAGCCAGTACAGTAGTTGTCAAACCTACAACAGTGTCGTAACGACCGCTATAGCCCGCAATCAAAGGCGCGGCGCCGCTCTGGATACCGTAGGCCCCCGCTTTGTCCATACAGTCGCCCGTCGCCACATAGTCGCGAATTGCCTGCTCGTCGTACGGATTGAAGGTCACTTTGGTTGTGTCGCTATCGACAAGATGAATCCCCTCATCCAGACAGATGACTGCAATACCTGTGGTAACTTCGTGAGTTTTGCCAGCCAAAAGTGTCAGCATTTCGACTGCATTTTCAGGTGAAGTAGGCTTTTCGAGCTGCTTGCCGTCTATGCTCACAATCGTATCCGCCCCTATCACCGTCGCCGCGGGAAATTCACGGGCGATCGCCATCGCCTTGCCAGCGGCCAGTTCTTCAGCCACGTCAGCCGGCTCGCGTGCATTATTGAGTTGCTCGTCAAAATTGCTCGGCATTACGTCGAACACGATGCCCATTTCGGTCAAAAGTTCTTGCCTACGAGGGGACTGGCTTGCCAGAATAATTTTTGCCATGCACCCATTCTATCAAATGACAGGCCCGCCCCTCTAGAAATTGCCACCCGCCTCTGCTATAATTGCGTAGTTATATGGCACCGTAGCTCAGCTGGTTAGAGCGCAGGACTCATAAGCCTGAGGTCACAAGTTCAATCCTTGTCGGTGCTACCACGAAAGAACCCCACCTAGCGTGGGGCTTTTTCGTGGCTTGGGGTACGATTGCGGCGCACTAGCCACCAAATTAGCAGACAAATCCCGACAAGCACACTACTCCCCACTACGAACACCATGAATAACACCACCAGTCCCACGAGCAATGTGGGCAGGCCGTCGTCAGGCACCTCTTGGCCTGGATTATCAGGCACCACGGTGCTTTGGGGTTCGGGCGCCAACTCTGCCTGCGCAACGCCGGAATGAATTTTCGCAAAATATTCATCATCCATTTGTGGCACCACGGCGCGAATCACCTGTTTGTAATACGCCAGTTTGTTGGCAAGTATCACATCGGTTTTTGCCCACTCTGCAAGCTGGGCGTACCCAGCAGTCGTAAACATGTAGCCGTATAGCTCGGCTTTGTCCTCCTCCATCCCAGAGGTAGCATAGCCCGTGACAAACCCAGGCGTCGGGTGCACGCCCGTCAGGCAGGTATTCCCCTCCTCATAACACGTTCCGCCGCCGCCGCCATAGCTAAACTCTGCAGGATTAAGCGCGGCCCAGCGAGCGTCGTGGTGATACACGTCACCGTAGTACGACGCTTCAAAATAATGAGCATACTCATGGTGAATCACGTGTCGCATATAGGCTTCATCGTAACTATACGAAATATCATAAATCATGGCGCGCAAGTAGTTCATGGGAGCGGCGGCTCGTGCCTGCGACGTGCCGTTATAGCGGTACTCATACTTGTTTATCAGGTTAATCGTTTGCAGGTCTGTTGCCCTGGTCCACTCTGGTGGATACTTGGCCCACTCTTCTACAAACATCACCGCCATGCGCTTATACGTCGGCAGGTCACCCGGCACAATACTTTGGCAGGTAAACGCGGCGTCCTGCATGCACGTCGTCGTGAGTTTCAGCGAATATTGGTCAAGCAACGACTGTACGCTGCTCGTGACTTCCTGTACGGTAGTCGCCTGGTTGATACCAGCGGTCAACTGCTGGACATCTGCCAACCGATAAATCGGCGGCGTCGACATAGCCAACGCGGGCATCGTAAAACCAGCTAGGCAGCATAACGCCGATAGGAACAAACCAGTGAAGCCACGATAAAACTGCATCTGCTATCAGTGTAGCAGATGCAGTAATGACGGTAGAGAGTGGTCTACACGTCGCGGGCGCTATTGAGCGTAAAAAGCTTAGAAACACCCCAGCCAATCAACGCATACACGGCGACTGCAACGAGCGAGCTAACTTCCAACACTGATTGCCCATAGGCGGGCTGGTAGCTAAAGATGCCATAGAATGGCCATGCGAATACACCGCTCAGGGCATATACGAAGCCGACGAACGCGTTGTTGTCGTTCGCACCGAGCAGCAGCAAGACCAGGCGCAGCACGAGCAGCACAATGATAAATCCGACGATGTACCACACCACGCGGCTGGCGACAACGCGACCATCAGCCTGAGTCGTCTGGGCAACCGTTTGTCGCTGAACATTCGTGGCGCCTTCTTGCACATTTGTTTCACGAACTTCAGTTGTTTGTCGTTCTTGGTCCATATCAGTGAATCTCCTATTGATTTAGTGAATATCCTCAGTATAGGAGCGCTGCGTGAGCGGTGATGGGATAATTATCACAGTTTCACTGGGTTCTAGAGGTCAAATTCTTCAACATCAAGTGCTTCGTCGTGTCGGTTCACAAAAGCACGCAACTCAACGGTTGATCGGGGACGGCTCCAGGTAGCGAGTGTCAAAGAATCATTGAGTGTGTTTTGTTCGGCGATGGCTTCCATTTTTTTGTGTCCTTGTTTGCATTTTTTTGTTTTTATGAACTTATGTACTTAATATAGCATATGTTTGCATAAAAAGCAATAGCTTTATGTAAGATTGCTTTCCTTTTTGACATTTTTGAGCCGCTTATGGTATAAATAACAGCAGAGGATAGCAAAACATAAACATGGACTACCCCACTATATTCGGGATTATCGGACTGGCCGCACTGATTCATGCCAGCTTTCAGCTGAGCATCAGCATGGTAACACTTCTCAGCGGCCATAGCCTCGGCAGCAAAGCCAAGGCAAGCCGCGCGCTTCACTTAGCGGGCGCTTTTTTTGCTGGCGTCGTCGTCATGACCATGCTGTTCGTTTCGTTCCTGGCGTACCTTGCTACACAACTGTTCCCTCACTCCGTACCCGCGCTTGCATGGTCAGCAGTGGCAGGTATCTCCATCGGTCTCGGCGTCGCAGTGTGGGCATTTTACTACCGCCGCACCAAAGTTGGAACGACCCTGTGGATACCACGGCCAATGGCCAGGTTCCTGAGTGAGCGCACGAAAGCCACGACGTTTGGCGCAGAAAGCTTCAGCCTTGGGCTGGTAAGCGTCATCGCCGAGGGAATCTTTATCATCGCGCCTGCCAGCGCGGCCGCACTTGCCCTCACCCAGCTGCCCGCCCCCCTGCAACTTGTAGGTATCGCCCTGTATACCGGTGTCGCGTCACTCGGCATCCTGGTGGTCATCATGCTCATTGGTGGCGGGCACAAGCTCAGCCGTATTCAAAAATGGCGCGAAGACAACAAACGATTCATGCAATTCGCTGCCGGAAGCGCCCTACTGGTGCTCGGGTTTTACATGTATGTCAATGAAGTAGTGGCAGCCGTGACTACTGTTACCGGGGGCCTATAGTGACCACGAAAGCTATTGACGTCGTCAAGCGCCGGGGCAAGCGCGCCACCGAGCCGTTTGACCGCGATAAACTACACGCCAGCGTGTATGCCGCTTGCCTGAGTGTCCGAAGCCCCGAGGGCCACGCCCGCCAAACTGCCGAACACGTATGTAATGTCGTGGAAGCCTGGAGCGCCAACAAACACGTCATTACTAGCGAAGATATCCGCCGCCAAGCCGCCAAAGCACTTGCCCCCCACCATCCGGAAGCCGCGTATTTATACCAACATCACCGAGTGATTTTATAAGGAGAACAAACCATGGCCAAGAAACCACAATTCGACTACGACCTGATTATTATCGGTAGTGGTGCCGGTGGATCGGCTGCCGCCACCATTGCAGCGCGTGAAGGCAAAAAAGTCGCCATCATCGAGTCCGAAACCTTTGGCGGCGATTCACCCAACTGGAGTGATGTGCCTACTAAGGCACTGTTGCACGCTGCTCAGCTATACGACGAAGCACGCCACGGCGCCAGGTTTGGCCTGCGCAGCAACACGCTGGGCTACAACTACCCGAGCCTGCGCACCTGGAAAGAACTCGCCGTCAAGCGAACGGGCGCAGCTGGCAACAAGAAATTCTACGAATCACAAGGTATCGACGCATTCCTGGGCAATGCACACTTTTTGTCACCCCATGAAGTGACCGTCAACCGCCGGCACATAACCGCCGCGCATTTTTTGGTGGCTACAGGGTCACACTGGGTCGCCCCTGACATTCAGGGCCTGGCCGATATTCATTACCTGACACCGCGCACCATCCTGGAATCGATTCGCCCCCCAAAGAGCCTGTACATTATTGGTGGCGGCACCATTGGCGTGGAGCTAGCGCAACTAATGGCAATTTTTGGCACAAAGGTTTACCTAGCCGAAGTGGCCGCACGCATCCTGCCTAAAGAAGACGAAGAAGTCGGCGAGCTGATTGAACGGCTGCTGCTGGAAAACAAAGGCGTCACGACACTCACGCAAACTCGCACCCTCAGCATCATCAAAGATGGGCTCGGCGCGCGCGTCACGTTCCTGCGTGGCGGCGTAGAAAAATCAGTCCGCGTGGACGAAATTCTGATTGCCACTGGCCGCACACCAAGTGTTGATTTGGGCCTCGAAAATGCCTCGATTCAATACACTCCTGCCGGCATCGAGGTGAACGAACACCTGCAAACGAGCGCTCGACACATTTATGCTGCCGGGGACGTGCTTGGCCATAGTCGTCACACGCACACCGCACTGCACGAAAGCCGCGTCGCCGCGCACAACATCCTCATGAAAACACGTGTTGCGCCAGACTATACCGCCTCACCACGCCTGACGTTTACGTTCCCTGGCGTCGCATCAGTCGGGCTGAGCGAAGATGATTGCCTGAAGCGCGACCTGCCCATCAACAAAGCAACGGCCCCTCTCGGTATCATCGCCCGCAGTAATACGAGTGATTTCCATGACGGCTTCGTGAAGGTCATCACCGACAAAAAAGGCGTTATCCTCGGCGCGACCGTCGTTGCCCCCCACGCCGCCGAAATCGTACACGAACTGGCCCTTGCGGTGAAGTACGGCCTGACCGCCAGTCAAGTCGCCGCCACGCCGCACGCGTTCCTAAGCTGGAGTGAAGGAGTTCGCGTCGCATGCGGCAAGCTCGCCCGATAGACCGTCCTCATCAATCATCAGGCTTTACAATCGTCGAGCTGCTCGTAGCGATTGTTGTGATTGCCATTCTCGCATCGATTACTGTTGTCGCATATAACGGTATGCAGGACCGAGCCTACGCGACCGACCTAATGAGTCGCATCAACACGTACAAAAAACTCTTGCAGCTTTACCACACTGAACACGGTCAGTTTCCCGACACAAATGACGCATTTGCGCTCGGCTCCTACGGATCGTGCCTAGGCAAACTATCGGACTACCCCGCCGAAGATGGATGGCCAGCTGGCGTATGCATGCAATCAATTGGCAGCACCAACTGGAATGAGTTCGCAAGCGATGACTTCACAAATGCCCTACAACCCTATAGCCGGTCCGCCCTCCCTAGCGGCAAAATACGTACTGCGACTGAAATGTACGATGCAACACGAGGTACTCGCTATCGCGGCATCTACTTCGAAGGCGCTGGTGGCAATGGCAACAACGACTGGGCGTATATGGAATACGTTGCAAAAGGCAATGTTGCATGCCCACAGTCTGACTACAAACGATATAACGCAGCACCGCAAAACGTAACATTTTGCGGCTATCTCGTTAGGCAAGCCGACTAGGGAGTGATTTACCGCATATCAATGTCGAGCGTACACCACGTCGAGCCCCTCAACATCGGAATTTTCTTGGTTGCGGGGGCAGGAATTGGTCACATTCTGCGACCCCGAAACTTCACGATTGAAAACAAGTTTTCATCGGAAGGTTTCCTTGCGAACTGCCACCACGGCAGTTCGCACCTACGACCTGACGGGTCGCAGCTTCAACCAGCCTCATAACCAAGAAAAAAGCCCCACCAAGGTGGGACTGTTTTCTTGGTTGCCCAAGTGGCTCTGCATTGGAACCAGATCTGTTCCGAAATACTTGGATGGAGACTGTTAACAGAGGGATTACCGAAGTTATTTAACCCACCCATACGCTATTAATCCCAGATCTTATTCTCTTCATCGTTTACTGGAAAGATGAATGATGACTTTCGCTTATTTGTAGGTAAAGCGACATCATGCTCCATTTTACTAACATAGGGTATAAGTATATCTTCTATGGTCATAAATTCAGCACCTATACGTGTAAACATTTCCATGCCTACTTTTGCTACAAATCCAGTGTCAATATTACTTAACGTAACTACAAGATCACGCTCAGAGGAGCCTCTGAATAGTTCATTACCACCGTATCGAATATCTTCGTATGGCTTACGATCATCTGGAATATCTATATCCAGCTTCCAACCTTTAGTAGCTAGTTCGTGTTTGAGTTGAGTGATAGATAACACTACATGTAGGTATAACCCACCCGTCATAAGGTCAATTCTATCTTCTGGTGAATATGGATAAATGGTGTATGGAGCTTTTCCTCTCATAACTAAGCTATCCATTTTCATTGCAAGGTAGTCATAATTGGAGAAAAATAAAGTCTCAGTATCATCACTAAATGGTTTTTCTCTCGAAGTTATCATTGAAAGGTCAATTTCCTTTTTTTTAAAATCAACAACTTCAATATCGATATAGCTTGCGGGTTGGGCGTGCCCCAACCCGCTTTTTCTAGCATCTTTTATACACTGACGCACATCATCATGAAAAGTAGATACAGGCTCCCTAATCCTTCTCACGCTGGCTGGATTATCATAATTACCAATTTGATCTTTCTCCATCAATAATTGAGCCTGAAATAATCTATATTCTTGGGCAGACAGCTTCATGGATTTATCAATTTTTTTAGAGATAGTACTAGGTGTGATTAACTTATTAGTCTTGATTTCCGCAAGGTGGGGTATATCACCAAACTTACGTACCATAGACAAATCACCAACAAGAAATTGGTTCGTTACGTCGTGCATTAGCACGAAGGCACCGTTATCCATAACGTTGTGGGCATAATGGAACTCTGCAGCACGACCTATCTTTGGGCCATCAGGTGAGGATATAAAGCCTGGTGTATTCGCCTCTGCAAGTATCCTTAGCCTAGCCCTATCATATCCAAGTGTCCTCCATGCAAGTCCATCGGCAATTTCTCTGTAACCTACTGCAATCAGTTTATTACGATGTGCCTGCACGAGAAGACTCTTATCGCTAGACTCAGCTGCTAGCTTCCGCCCCTTTGTTATAAGTGGCTCTGACTGCTCAAGTGCGATATAGATTGCCTTTTGAATATCAAAATGTCCAACAGGATCATTAATGAGTTCAGGATCCAAGCTCATTTTCATCATTAGCTTCATATGGTCTACAAACTCATAATAGTACTCATTACTAATGACTTTACTAACGTATCGTAATTTGCGTAAATGCTCACGTAAAGTCCTAGGGCTGTTGGAGCTTTTCTTTTTTCGTCTAGATACATTTGATCCCATATACAATACTCTTAATCTCTTCTTAATTAAATGGCTCTGCATTCTGGATAAAGTCAGCAAGTTCACCTCTCCACTGACCTTTATGCCAAAACTGTCGACCAACTCGACTTCCCATATCATCAACACAGTTTATAGCATATGCTATCTGAGGTGGTTGTGAGTCAAAGACTTTTCCTCGTGTGTCGGCATCGAGAACTATGTCTCGCATCATAGGCATAATTCGAGTTTTTTCATAAAATCCAAATGAAGTGTAATAATCACTGTCATCACTACGCTTCATATGATCTACGATCATAAGACATGCTAGATAGTCAAAGCTAACAATATATGTACGACCCTGATCATCATCCCAACCCAATAGCTCCTTATACATTAAGTCCTGTCTAAATAGACGTGTAGTTGCAGCTAAGATGCTTCCGTCATCTTGCGGAGTGTAATTTTGCCTTGCCGACATTGTAAGTGCATGGCGATACCAGTTACTATAATACTCACCGTCAGCACCATTCACATTTTGCAGTGCAATCGACTTCACCAAGTCATACCTCTTCGCTTCAATGCAGGCACCCCCCAATAGCGGCAGTCTAACCAGAATGCTATACCACAGCTCCACTGGGTCAAATCCATTGTTTAATCTCCAGTTGCCACGAGAGTCAAAACCAAGACCGTATATATCATGTACTGTGGTGAGCGACAGATTGAATACTTTATCGTTCTCGTCATCGATTGCTTCGATACCAATGCGAATAATCTTATCAAGAGACACAACTATATCTGGTTCAGTTAGAGTTGCATCGTTAAGCTTTGATCGAATAAGACTTAGCTCCGCTTTAACCTCGGATTTTATATGGCGATAGTTTTCGGTACCGCTTGGCTCTAGGAAGCTAAGTTCTTTGATCCAAGTCGCCCTTTCTTTACTGACCTGAGATGCGATGATTCGCCTAATATCGTGCTGCCGCCATCTTTCGCTCGCACTACCATGGCGTACAAAAACTTCACTCGATCTGAATATGAGTTTGATTTTACCATTTTTTTCGTATTGACCATCTGCTTTTAATACTACAAAGCCATCCCTGTAACCCTCGCATTCGATTAGTACGAAATTATGACCATCAAATTTGACACTTGAAACATGTACATCGAAAGGCTCATCGATATACTTTTTAAGCTTTGCTCTTAAAGTTGTTTCGTCGAATTTGTCGTATAGCCCATCAGTAAACCTTGTCCCGAACCCACCATTGTCATCGGCACCAATCAGCAAAGAACCGCCGCCGCTTGAGAGCATTGCAGCGATATCTTTTGTTATTTCAATAAGGTCTGCCTTATCATCTATATCAAGTGATTGTTTGTAATCAAGTCTCTCATGCTCAGATCCTTGACCTAACAAAGCTCTAATTTTCTGCTCTATGTCTAGCATAGTATGGGTTCTCCTTTTGTAATTAAGTATACGGTAATATAGTAGGCACTATGAAAGATATTGACGACGAGAGCCTAGAAAGATGGAGGATCGCATTTGCTAAGGACGGCATAGAATACCAATAGGTAAATTAGAAAACCAGCAAGCCGTTCGAGAAGCCGACATAGACCTCGCACTCAACGTGATGCGTGATGTAAATCGACAGTGGAGCGTTTCATCACCTGCGTCTAAAGCTAGGTTCCAAAGTGTATTGTCCCCAGAGGGTATAGTGTATGACTATGAGAAGCATAGGTTTGGAACCAGTAAGATAAGTCCGCTTTACAGATTGATTGCAACTAAAAAAGACTCCGAAGAACCTTCGAAATCTTTCTTGGTTGCGGGGGCAGGATTTGAACCTGCGACCNNACCGGGCTGCTCCACCCCGCGATACGTCTACTATCGTAGCAGATTAGTGTAAAACATACAAGTAGAGGCCGGCAACGAAGCTAGTTGCGCACGTCACGAGCCGCCGCCCCCGACAAAAACACCATCCATTGGTCAAAGTTCGTTTGAGTGACAGTTGCCTCAGCAGGGGTCGAGGCCTGCTGCGCGGCAGCTGCCTTGGTTTCCTGTAAAACCGCTGGACTGTTAAGTGGCAAAAGGAGCACCTTTTCGCCAGGTGCAGCCAACCCCAGGTGTTCACGAGCAGCGAGGTCTTTGTATTCATCACTCCCATAGTAGTTCTGCTCAAACTTTAGCTTTTGCACTTCAAGCGTGGCGATCTCGAGATCACGCTTTTGAGCGTCAACGGCTTTTTGGAGCGCAAAGTTCCGCTGCATCGTACTAATCGACCCCCACGCCCATGCCGCCGCAATCAACAACGCAATCGAAATCACAATGTTGTTCATTGAGCCATATTCATGCCACAAATGCTGTAGCCGCTTGATGATGCGAGAGGTGTCCATGCCTCTTTCCAGTATATCATTAGCAGCATAGCGCGGTAAGTGGGCGCGATTCACGGCAACAGATATGGCCCCAAGGGAGGAATTAGGCTATAATACCAAGTGACCCTGGGGGTGTAGCTCAGTGGTTAGA